>DATMVU010000573.1:0-28111 GCA_035562875.1 Actinoplanes sp.
AAGCTCGATCGAGCCTTCTACCTCTGCTCCGCTCACAGTTGCTCGGTGAACTGTTGGCGTGGATCAGCCTGCACCCGGAGGACAGCTTTTCCGTGACGGATCTGACCCGGCGCCTAGGTGTCTCCCAATCGACGATCAGCCGGGAGGCGGACCGGCTCGTCGAAGCCGGTCTCGTCCGCGAGACCAGGCGAGGAAACCTGCGACTGCTGCAGTTCGACTCCGGCAACATGCTGGCCCGGCCGCTCACCGAACTGCTGACCCTGACCTACGGCCCCGCGGCGGTCCTGAGTGATCTCCTGCCCCGGGTGGACGGGGTCGTGGAGGCGTACATCTACGGCTCTTGGGCGGCGAGATATGCGGGGGAGGGCGGTCCGCCGCCCCGCGACGTCGACGTCCTCGTCGTCGGGGACGCCGACGACGACGAACTGGCGGATGTGGCGACGACCGCCGAACGGCTGCTCGGCCGCGAAGTCAACATGCACCGGATTTCCGCAGCCGCGTGGCACGCGGCCACCGGCGATCCGTTTCTGACCTCGGTCCGGGACCGTCCCCGCTTCCCGATCATGGAGGCGGCGAGCCGTTCATGAGATGGCAGCAGGGCCGCGCGGCCATCGACGCGATGGTCGCCCGTGGCGAACTGGAACGAATCCCCGCCAGCCGGGAACATGCTGACCTTCTCCTGCTCCAGGCGCGGAGACATCTGACCTCCGCACGGGCGATCGCGGAGTCCGATCCCGCCGGTGGATATCAACTGCTGTACGACGCCGCCCGTAAAGCCCTGGCCGCGGTCCTGGAGAACCAGGGTGTCCGGGCGACGAGCAGAGGCGGCCACATCGCGGTTCGTGACGCGGTCTCGGCGCAGCTGGACCCACCGCTCGGTGCCGCTCTGCGCCCGTTCGACCGCCTCCGACGCCGGCGTAATCAGGTTGAATACCCGTCCGCGGCGGCACCATCGGTGGATCCGGCCGAGATCGCCCGGGACGTCCCGAAAGTTGAGGAGATCGTCGACATCGCCGGCCGGATCCTCGACCAGATGAGCCCTCTCTAGCGGTCAGTGCCAGCCGGCGGCGGTGGCGTCGGGGGAGCGCAGGTCCTCGGCCATCCGGATGATGAGCTGGCTGACCCGGACGTCGCGGTCGTGGGCGCTGTGGGTCAGGGTGGCGGTGCGGGCGGCGGGGGCGTCACCGGTGCGAAGGGCGGCCAGGATCGCTGCGTGTTCGGTGTAGCTGGGGCCGAACTCGCGCGGGCCGCCCGGCGTGGTCCACGGGGCGGACACCTTGACCTGGGCTTCGATGGTGCGCAGCAGGGTGGTGACGGTCCGGTTGTGGCCGGCGTTGCGCAGGGCGTCGTGGAAGTGGTTGAACAGGCGGCGCACCTCTGCCGGATCGGCGGTGGCCTGCGAACGGTCGTGCAGGTCCTGCAGGCGGGCCAGGTCGATGGGGGTGGCACGGGTGGCGGCGGCGTAGGCGGCCGACGATTCGAGGACCGCGCGGGTCTCGAAGATCTCCATGATCTCCTCGTCGCTGCGCCTGCGGATCTCGAAGCCGCGCCGCCCGGAGACCAGCAGCCCGTCCTGTTCGAGCAGGGCGAGGGCCTCGCGGACGGGTGTCCGCGAGACCTCGAACTCCTCGCTCAGGGCCTGCGGGATGAGCGGCTCACCGGTCCGGTAGCGACCGTGGGTCAGCCGTTCCAGCAGCTCCTGATAGACGGTGTCCCGTGCGTTCATCAGTGTGATGCTATGTCCCGGTGGGCGCGCCACTCGTTGAGGGACCCGTCGTAGAGGCGGGGCAGCGGCAGCCCGGCGGCGTCCAGGGCGAGGATCAGCCCAGCCGCGTTGATGCCGCCGCCGCAGTAGACGATCGAGTCGGCGCCGAGGGCGACCTCGGCCGCGCGGGTGCGGACCAGGTCCCGGTCGAGGGTGCCGTCGGGGGACAGCAGATCGCTGTACGGCAGGCTCACGCTGCCTGGAATGTGACCGGCGTCGAACCGTTCCTTGCGTAGCGCGCACACCAGTCTTTCACCGGGAGTGCCGGAGACTTCCGCGAGATCGGCGGTGACCGGACCCGGCTCGTGCAGCGTCAGCTCACCGGAAATAGGCGATATTTCGGAAATGCCTGACTCGATGGGGCCGGTCCACGCCGCCAGTCCACCGTCCAGCACACTGACGGTGCCGAATCCGTGGACCCGTAACAACCACCAGACCCGCGCCGCCCACGCTCCACCGTTGCGGTCGTAGACGACCACGTGCACGCCGTCCCGGACCCCCAGTGATCGTGCGGTCTCGCGAAGAGCGTCCACCGCCGGCATGGTGAAGAGGAACCGCGCGCTCGCGTCGGAGAACCCGGCGAAGAGGTCCGCGAAGCGGGCCCCGGGAAGATGCGACACGGTGAAGGCCGCAAGGCCCGATCCAAATCCTTCGCCGGTACGTTCGATCGATGCGTCCAGCAGCACCACTTCTTCCCGGTGCTCGCGCAACCACGCCACGCTGACGAGCGGCTCGGCCACCCGGTCGCCTCCGCTGTGCTCCGGTGCTGTCATGCGCGTCTCGCCTTCCACTCGCCGCGTCCCGGACGGTGCAGTCCGAGGTTGTCGCGCAGGGTCGTGCCGTCGTACTCGGTGCGGAACCGGCCGCGCCGTTGCAGCTCGGGCACCACCTCGGCGACGAACTCGTCGAACGATCCGGGCACGTGGGTGGCCTGGACGACGAAGCCGTCGGCGGCTCCGGCGTCCACCCACTGCTCGATGGTGTCGGCCACGTCGGCGGCCGAGCCGACCATGCTGCCTTCGGTGCGGGCCCCGTACCACCGGCCGATCTGCCCGACGGTCAGCCTGTTCTTCTCGGCGAACTCGACCACCTCCCGATAGTGGCCCTCGACGCCCACCTCGTCGAGCGGAGGCAACGGCCCGTCCAGGTCGTATTGAGTCAGATCAACATTGACGTGGTACGCAAGACGAGACAGGCCCGCTTCGACCGACACCAGATCGGCGAACGCCTCGTGCCGGGCGAGCGCGTCGGCGGTGTCCCGCCCGAGCACCGGAGTCGCGGCCGGCAGGATCTTCACCTGGTCCGGATCCCGGCCGTGGGCGGCGGCCCGTGCCTTCACGTCGGAGTAGAACGCGACAGCCGACTCCAGCGACGCGTGACTGCAGAAGATGACGTCGGCCCAGCGGGCGGCGAAACCCCGGCCGGACTCGCTGGCCCCAGCCTGGATGATCACCGGATAGCCCTGCGGCGGGCGCGGCACACTGAGCGGCCCCTGCACCCGGAAATGCTCGCCGTCGTGATCGATCGCCTCGACCGCCTCCGGCCGCCCGAAGACCCCGGACTCCTTGTCGCCGATGATCGCGTCGTCCGCCCAGCTGTCCCAGAGTCGGGTGGTGACCTCGAGGAACTCCTCGGCCCGGGTGTACCGCGCCGACCGCGGCGGCAGTCTGTCCTGGCCGAAGTTCTGCGCCTCGGCGTCCTGGAAACTGGTCACCACGTTCCAGCCGGAGCGCCCGCCGGTGAGATGGTCGAGGGTGGCGAACTCGCGGGCCACGTTGTACGGCTCGTGGTAACCGGTGGAGACGGTCGCTGCCACACCCAGGTGCGTGGTGGCGGCGGCCATCATCGACACCACCGGGATCGGATCCAGCCGCGGTGTCCCGGAACCCCAGGTCACCGCCGGTGCGAACGAGCCGCCCAGACTGCGCGGCACACTCAGCGCGTCCGGCACGAAGGCGAAGTCGAACCGGCCCTGTTCCAGGACCTTCGCCATGCGTACGTAATGATCGGCGGTCAAGAAGTGTGGCGATGCCTCGGGATGCCGCCATCCGGCGGTGCCCTGCACCCCGGCGTTGAGGAAGGCGCCCAGATGAATCGGCCGGGTCATACGGCACTGTCCAAGCTCTCGGTCAACAGGGACAGCTCGTCCACCAGGGCGACCGCGAACGAGCCGGTGCCACGCACGCGCGCGCCGGCCCGCTCGGCAGCCTCCGCGTAGGCGGCGTGCGCGACGATCGCACCCTGCAACGCGTCGCCGGTCGCGAAGATCGCGGCGGCGGTGAGCGCACCGAGGGCGCAACCCGCGCCGGTGACCCGGGTCAGGCGCACGTCGCCGCCGGGGACCTCGACGGTCCGCTGCCCGTCGGAGAGGTAGTCGACCGGGCCGCTGATCGCGACGACGGTGCCGATCCGGGCGGCGAAATCGGACACCGCGGTGATCGCCTCGGACGAGTCGACGGTGGTCTCCACACCCTTGCCGGTGGCCGCGCCGCCAGCGAGGGCGATCAGTTCGCTGGCGTTGCCCCGGATCGCGGCCGGGTGGAATTCGAGGAGTGAGCGGACGAAGTCGTCGTAACCGGCGGCGCCCGCCCCGACCGCGACCGGGTCGAGGACCCACGGCGTGCCGGCCTGATGCGCGGTCCGGGCCACGGTGCGCAGCGACTCCTCGTCACTGCTCATCAGCGCTGCCGTGTTGATCCACACCGCGCTCGCCCCGGCCGGGAACGTGGTGGTCCAGTCCGACGCGGCCCCGATCGCCGGCCCGGCACCCGCGGCGAGCAGCACGTTGGCGCTGAGGTTGGCCGCGATGTAGTTGGTCAGCCCGTAGACGAACGGGCCACGTTCGCCGATCTTCGCCCAGCCCTCGCGGACGTCCGCGTCCTTCCACGTCGCCATGGTCACTCCTCCTCAGCGATCTGCATACTGCTGCATACAGTAAGGCTTCAAGCTGTTTTTGCTGGTGACTCAGGTCTCAAATCCCACTATCTCTTTGAATTCGGTAGGAGATGCGGGATCGCGCGTCCTCCCGGGAACGTGCCAATCCCGGCCGCCGTCGCGGCGATACGGGTACGTCCCGGCGTAGAAATCACCCGTGCATACGCCCTACAGTGTGCGCACCGAGCTACCGAGGAGGGTGCAGTGGCGGACCTGCCACCAGAGCAGTCAGACGTGCCCGCGAAACCCGTACCGGCACCGCAGTTGCTGGTCATGCCGCCGACCGAGGCGATCCCGTCGATGGTCTGGCCGGGCGCGGAGGGCGAGACGGCCTGGGCCATCCCGGTTCAGATCCCTTCCGGTACGAGGGGATACGCACTCTTCGTGCCCATGGTCCCGGCCGCGGGGGCGCCGGTCACCGTAGTCACCACACCGGCCGCGGTCACCACACCGGCCGCGGCTTCTGCCGAGAAGCCGGCCGCGGGGGAGAAGCCGGGAGCCGAGCCGGCCGCGCCGACCGAGCCGGCCGAGTCGACCGAACCGACCGAGCCGGCCGAGTCGACCGAACCGGCCGCTGCCGAACCGGCCGCTGCCGAACCGGCCGCTGCCGAATCGGCCACCGCCGCGGCCCGGCCGGCTCCGGCACCACCACTGAACCCGCACGCGCAGCGCCCCCACCCGCAGCGCCCGCACCCGCAGGGCCCGCACCCGCGCCCGTGGGGCGGTTACGAGCAGCCGCCCACCACCTGGCAGGTGTTCCGCAAGAACAACTGGCCGGGGCCGAAGGAGGCCAAGGGCTGGGCGGTTCCGGTCGGCGTACTCACCGGTGCCCTGGGTTTTCTGTTCTTCCTGCCGGTGGACCGGGTCGGTATCGGCTGGTTCCTGGCCTGGCTGTCGCTGGCCCTCGGTGTCGGGTTCGCCGTCCAGAAATCCCCGGACCTGCCCCGGCAGGAGCGGCTGATCCGTTCCGGCTGGGCAGCCGCCGCACTGGCCCTGATGCTGGTCCCGGCGTTCCGGAACGCCTGGTGGCTGATCACTTTCAGCGTGCTCGGTGCGATCGGCTGTACCGCGCTGGCCATCGCCGGTGGCCGCCGGGTCAGGTCGATCCTGTTCAGTCTGCTGATCGCCCCGTGGGCCGCGTTCGCCGGCATCGGGTGGGTGCGCCGGCACCTGAAGGGCAGCCGTAACCCGGGCATGGCCCGCCGGATCGTCTTCTCGGTCGCCCTGACCGCGGTGCTGCTGCTGGTCTTCGGCGCGCTGTTGTCCTCGGCCGACGCCGCGTTCTCGGCGCTGCTCGACGATGCGGTGCCCGATTTCGCCATCGGCTCGATCTTCCAGTGGATCTTCCTGGCCGTGTCGGGTGGCCTGCTCGCCGTCTCCGGCATCTACACGCTCACCGCGCCGCCGAAACTGTCCGGCATGGACACCGAGGGTGAGGGCCGGTTCGGCCTGATCGAATGGGCGCCCGCCTGCGCCGCCCTGGTGCTGCTCTTCGGCGGGTTCGTGGCGGTGCAGTTCACCGTGCTGTTCGGCCGGACGCACGTGCTGGAGACGCCGGGGCTCACCTACGCGCAGTACGCCCGCAGCGGTTTCTGGCAGCTCGTCGCGGTCACCCTGCTCTCGCTGGCGCTGCTGGCCGCGCTGTCCCGCTGGGCCAAGCGGGACACCGGCATCGAGCGGGTCATGCTGCGGGTGCTGCTCGGTCTGATCTGCGCCCTGAGCGTGGTGATCGTGGCGTCGGCGCTGTTCCGGATGTGGAAGTACCAGCAGGTCTACAGCTTCACCGGCGAGCGCATCTTCGTGATGGCGTCGGAGCTGCTGCTCGGCGTGATCTTCGTGATGATCGCGCTGGCCGGGGTCAAGTGGAAGGGCGCCTGGATCCCGGCGACCACCGTCGGCCTGGCCGTGCTGATGCTGCTCGGTCTGGCCGTCCTGGACCCGGAGGGGTATGTGGCCCGCAGCAACGCCAAGCGGTACGAGGACACCGGCAAGATCGACGCCTGGTATCTGCGGGCGCTGTCCGCCGACGCCACCCCGGCGCTGACCGAACTGCCCGATCCGGTACGCCGGTGCACGCTGAGCTGGATCGCCCAGGATCTGAAGGACGACGATCCCTGGTACGCCTGGAACCTGGGCCGTCAGCAGGCGCGGGACGCCCTGAAGGCGCTGCCCCCGGGCTCGATCGGCAACCAGAAGGACTGCCGGCGCGCCGACCAGTTCGACTTGCCGAAGACCCGCCGATGACCCGCCGATGACCCCTCGATGATCCGTCGATGAGCAACGGTGCCCTGGAGTGATCTCCGGGGCACCGTTCGTTTCTACGGCTTCGTCATGTCACCGGTCGCCGGTGTCCCGTCGGCCAGCCCGTACTTGAGAACGACCGCCCCGGACTTCCCGGCCACCGGCGGTTCGAGGAGGGTGAGGTTCGACGGCACCGGCCCGCCGTCGAACACCTTCTTCCCGTGCCCCAGCAGGATCGGGTACACCCACAGGGTGAGCCGGTCGAACAGCCGCTCCCGCAACAGGGTCTGCACGAAGTCGAGACTGCCGATGACGTGCACGTTCCGATGCCTCGACCGGATCTCTGGTACGTCGGTGGCGAGCGACGATCCGGCCCAGTTCAGCTCCGGCTCGCCCCGCGACGCCACGTACTTCGGAATGCTGTTGAACAGCCGCCCGATCTCGTCGTCCTGTTTCGGCCAGTAGTCCGCGAAGATGTCGTAGGTCTTCCGCCCGAGCAGCAGCGCGTCACAGTCCCGCAGCCCGCTCATGACCGACCCGCCGACCGCCTCGTCCATCATCGGCGCCTGCCACCCGCCGAACCGGAAACCCTCTTCCGGATCCTCGTCCGGCCCGCCGGGCGCCTGCGCCACCAGGTCGAGCGTCGTGAACAGATCGATGTGAATCAAGCCCATGGGGTCCTCCGATGCAGTGGTCACCGGTGTAGACCGCCGCCGGGCGCCGGACTCATCGGTGGCTACTGGACCGGGTTCCAGCCGTCGCTGCCGGCCAGGTACTTCTGGGCGGTGTGGTTCGCCGCCGCCGAGGCGCTCAGTTGCGGCCGGTCCGAGGTGCCGTTGGTGACACCGGCGCCCGAGTTGTTGTACTCGTTGAACCGGCAGGTGCGCCACGACCAGCCACTCATGTCCTGCCAGGCGCCGGCCTGCCGGATATGGCCGCCCAGCGTCGAGTCGCGGACCACCACCTGGCCGATGGCGTCGGCGGCGTTGCCCGCGTGCCAGCAGCGGCCCAGCGCGACGGTCTGCGCCGCGGCGGAGCTCTTCACCGTCGAGCGGGTGATCAGGAAACCGTAGGGGTTGCTGTCGTCGGTGGCGGCCGCGGTGATGTACCCGTTGTTGGAACTGCTGCCGATGTTCAGCGATTCGATGGTGGTGCTGTCGATGACCACGGCGCCGTTGCCGTAGATGAAGTCGACCGCGCCGGAGATGTAGGACTTGTAGACGTACTGCCGGATCTGGTTCGTCCCGGTGCCACCCCAGGACAGGAAGGTGTCCTGGTAACCCTTCATCTGGACGTTGCGGTAGACCTGGCGGTCACCGGCGGCGTAGAGAGCAAGAGCCTGACTGCCAGCGCCGTACGTGTTCTGCATGGTCAAGCCTTTGATCGTGCTGTTCGGCGCCAGGTTGTAGACGGTGGCGCTGCCGGTCGGCCCGGCTGTCGACTGCGGCACGTTCCCGGTGATGATCACGTCGGACGAGGTGCCCGTCGCGCCCTGCAGGGTGAGTCCGGACTTGCTCGCCGGAATCTGCACCTGCCCGTAGTAGGTGCCGGCCTTGACAGTGATCACCCCGCCGGCCGACGAGGCGGCGACGGCGGCCTGGATGGTGGTGTAGTTCCCGGATCCGTCGGTGGCGACGGTGAACGAGGTGGCGGCGAGCGCCGGTCCGGGGACGGCGAGCAGCCCGGCGGTGAGCAGCACGACTGCGGCGGTGGTGCGGGACATGGGCGTCCTCTCGGGGAAGGTGGTCGCGGCGAAGGGGGATGCGACCTGTGGGTAAGCGCTTTCCAATAATAGAAGTACATCGATTACTACAGCTAGCTCCACCACGGAGAGGGTGGCTGGGCGTAGTGGCAGCGGCCGCCGCCGGGCCTACCGTTCCAGGACATGACGACCTTTGCGGTACGCCTGGACGCGGTCACCCGCCGGTACGGCCCGGTGACCGCCCTGGACACGGTGACGGCCGCGTTCCGGCGGGGCACGTTCACCGCCGTGATGGGCCCGTCCGGCTCCGGCAAGAGCACGTTCCTGAACTGTGCGACAGGCCTCGACCGCCCGACGTCGGGCCGGGTCCTGCTCGGTGACACCGACCTGGCCGCATGCTCGGAGGCCGAGACCACGGCCCTGCGCCGGGACCGCATCGGTTTCGTCTTCCAGTCGTACAACCTGCTCGACGCCCTGACCGTGGCCGACAACGTCACCCTGCCGGTCCGGCTGGCCGGCCGCCGCCCCGATCCGGCCCGCCTGGCCGAGGTGCTCACCGCGGTCGGGCTGACCGGCCGCCCCGGCCACACCCCCGCCGCTCTCTCCGGCCGTCGCCCCGGTGATCTCTCCGGCCGCGGCTCCAGCGATCTGTCCGGCCGTCGCCCCGGTGAACTCTCCGGTGGCCAGCGCCAACGGGTGGCGATCGCCCGCGCCCTGATCAACCACCCCGACCTGATCTGCGCCGACGAGCCGACCGGTGCCCTGGACCGCCGCAGTGGCCATCGCGTCCTGGAGTTGCTCCGCAGTCTCGTCGACGACCTCGGGCAGACCGTCCTGATGGTCACCCACGACCCGGTCGCTGCCGCCTTCGCCGACACCGTCGTGTTCCTCGCCGACGGCCGCCTCGCCGGCGAGATGCCCCGGCCGACCGCCGAGCGGGTCGCCGAGCGGATGACCGTTCTGGGGGAGCCGTGATCCGGCTGGCCTGGCTGACCGTCCGGACCCGGCGAGGCGGTTTCGCCGCGGCATTCCTCGCGGTGCTGTGCGGTGCCGCGGTGCTGACCGCCTGCGGAATCCTGCTGGAGAGCAGCGTACGCCCGGCCGTCCCACCCGAGCGCTACCGGGCCGCCGACCTGGTGATCGGCGCCCCGCAGTCGATGGACCTGGCCGACGACGTGGACCCGCGCTTCCCCGAACGCGCCACCGTCCCGGCAAGCCTGATCGGTGACATCGCCGGTCTGCCCGGCGTCCGCGCCGCGATCGGCGACGTCTCCGTCCCGATGACAGTGCTGAGATCCGGGGAGGCGGCCACCGGTCACGGCTGGCAGTCGACGGCCCTCGGCGGATACCGGCTGGTCAGCGGCCGGGCCCCGGCCACCGCGGATGAGGTGGTGCTGGACGCAGCCCTGGCCGCCCGGTCCGGCGTGGACGGTGCGGCCTCCGCGCCGGCCGGAGCCGGCGGTGAATCGGCGGCCCGGTCCGGGACGGGAACCGTGATTCGGCTGGTGACCAGGTCGGATGTCGCGGAATACCGGGTCACCGGCATCGTCGGTGGGCCCGTCACCCGGCAGCCCGCGCTGTTCCTGACCGATGAGCGGGCCCGCGAGCTGACCGGCCGCCCGGACCGGGTGGACACGATCGGTGTGCTGGCCGGCTCCGCGGCACAGGTCTCCGGCGCGGGCGAGGCCGAGGCTGCCGCCGGGGCTCGGGTCTCCGGGCCGGCCGGGCTGTCTGCGGAGATCGCGGCTGTGACGCCCGGCCTGGTCGTGTACTCCGGTGACGGCCGCAGCGATGCCGAGTTCCTGGACGTCGGCACCGCGCGGGCGTTCCTCGGCGAACTGGCCCTGGCCTTCGGCGGCAGCATGATCCTGGTGATCGTGATCGTCGTGGCGAGCACCGTCACGCTCACCGTTCGGCAGCGGCTGGCGGAGTTCACCCTGCTCCGGGCGGTCGGCGCCACCCCGGGGCAGGTGCTGCGGATGATCCTGGCCGAGACCACCGTGGTGGGAGTACTCGGGGCGGTGTGCGGGGTGCTCCCCGGGATCGGGTTGAGCATGCTGCTCCGGCAGGGCTTCGTCTGGTCCGGCGCGCTGCCGGAGGGCTTCGGGTTGACGGTGAGCCCGGCCCCCGTACCAGTGGCACTGGGATCGTGCCTGGTCTCCGCCCTGCTCGGCGGATGGGTGGCGGCGCGCGGCGCGGTCCGGGGCAGAGCGTTGGAGGCGCCCCGGCGACCAGGCCGGATCCGCCTGCTCGCCGGCCTGTCCCTGATCCCGGCAGGGCTGGCGACGGCGTTCGCCGGAAGCGAGGAGAGCGCGGCCTTCTCCGCGTTCCTGTTCCTGTTCGCCGCCGGACTGCTCGGCCCCTGGCTGGTGAACGGCCTCGTCACCGCGCTGACACCCCGCCGGCCTGCCGTTACCCCACCGGCGGCCCGGCTGCGGGCGGTCGATCCTCCAGCAGCCTGGTTGAACGTTGTCGCTCCGCTGGCCGCCTGGTTGAGACCGGGGCGTGCGGTGGGTGGCTTTCTCGCCGTCGCCAACGCGCGGGCGGAGTCGCGACGCATCGCGGCCGCCGCCATACCGATGATCATGGGGGTCATCCTCGCGACGGGACAGCTCGCCGGTGGAGCGACAGCCGCCGCTGCCGCGCGGCAGCAGGCCGGCGAGGGACTGCTCGCCGGCGTCGTCGTCACGTCGGCGTCGGCCGGGCTGTCCCCGGAGGTCGCCGGCCTGGTGCGGGCGGTTCCCGGCACCGGGGCGGTGACAGCGGTCGTGCGCAGCCGGGTGACGGCGGTCTTCCGGGACGGGGACAGCCCACAGATCAGGAGCTATGAGGCACGGGGTCTGACCGGCGACCGTCTCCCGGAGACCCTGGACCTCGGCGTGGCCGACGGCGACGTCACCGCACTGCGGACCGGAACCGTGATCCTCAGCCGGACCGCCGCGGACACCCTCGGTCTGGGCCTCGGCGACCACGCCGGCCTGCGTCTCGGCGACGGCACTCCGATCACCCCGGAGGTGGTGGCGATCCACACCCGGAGCCTGGGGTTCGGCGACGTCATCCTGCCCCACGACCTCGTCCTCGACCACACCACCGACCGGGCGGACCACGCGGTGCTGATCTCCACGGTGCAGGACGCCGGCCTGCTGCGGGCGGCCCTCGCAGATCTGCCTACCATCCGGATCGACGACCGGCGTTCCCCTCCGGCCACTGACGCCGACGCTGCCGCCGTCATCGCTGGTGCCGGTGACGAGGGCGGTGGCGGGGACTTCGGGGCCGGGCTGCTGCTCACCATGGTGCTGCTCGGCTACCTGGCCATCGCCGTGGTGAACACGCTGGTGACGGCGACGGTCGCGCGCGCCCGGGAGTTCACGCTGCTCCGGCTGATCGGGGCGAGTCGCCACCAGATCCTCGCGATGATGCGCGGGGAGACCCGGATCGTCGTGGGCGCCGCGGTGGTCATCGGCGCCGTCGCTGTGACACCGGCACTGATCGGGACGAGTCTCGCGCTGACCGGATCACCGCTCCCGGTCGTACCGCCGCTGCTCTGTCTCGGCATCGTCCTGACCGCGGCGCTGCTCGGCCGGGCCGCGGTGATGATCCCGGCACGAATCCTCACCGCGCGCGGTGGTGCGGCCCAGGCCCGCTTCAACGTTGTATGAGGTGCGGGACGGCCGCCTCAGCGGGCGGCGTTGAGGTAGGTCAGTACCGCCAGGACCCGGCGGTGGCCGTTGTCGGAGACGGCCAGGCCGAGTTTGGCGAAGATGTTGCCGATGTGTTTGTGAACGGCGTTGGCGGTGATCGTCAGGCGCTGCCCGATGGTGTCGTTGGCCAGGCCCTGCGCCATCAGGGCCAGCACCTCACGCTCCCGCGGGGTGAGCGCGGCGATCGGGTCGCCGGCCCGCTGTACCAGGGCGGCGATCACCTCAGGATCCATCGCGGTTCCGCCGCCGGCGACCCGGCGCAGCGCGTCGATGAAACCGTCGACCCGGCTGACCCGGTCCTTGAGCAGGTAGCCGAGCCCGCCGCCGGAGGTGGCCAGCAGTTCGGCGGCGTACTGCTGCTCGACGTACTGCGACAGCACCAGGACCGGCAGGCCCGGGAATTCCCGGCGGGCCTGCAACGCGGCCCGGATCCCCTCGTCGGAGAAGCCGGGCGGCAGCCGCACGTCGACGATGGTGACGTCCGGCCGGTGTTCCCGGACCGCGGCCAGGAACCCGGCGGCGTCGACGGCGACGGCGGCGACCTGGAAACCGGCCCGGCCCAGCAGCAACTCCAGCCCGGACGACAGCAGCACGTTGTCCTCGGCGATCACCACCCGCACGGCAGCTCCACGGTCACGACCGTCGGACCACCGGCGGGACTGTCGAGGACGGCGGTGCCGTCGAGGGCCCGCACCCGTCGCCGGATCCCGGCGATGCCGGACCCGCGCCGTTCGTCGGCGCCACCGGTTCCGTCGTCGGAGATCATCAGGACCAATCTATCCGCGGTACGGCCGGCCCGTACGTCCGCGGACCCGGCTCCACTGTGCCGGGTCACGTTGGTGAGCGCCTCGGCCACCGTGAAGTAGGCGACAGCCGCCACCGCCGCCGGAATCCGCTGCACGTCCCCGAGTGCCAGCCGGACCGGCACCCCGCACCCGGCGGTCAGGGCGGCCAGGGCCCCGTCGAGTCCCCGGTCGGCGAGGATCGGCGGATACACCGACCGGATCACCTCGCGCAGTTCGGTCATCGCTTCTTCGATCCCCTCGTGTGACTCCCGGATCAGCCGTTCCAGCAGGTCGTCGTCGCGGGGCCGGTCGGCGAACGCGTCCCGGGCGATGGCCAGCCGCATCGCGATCGCGACCAGCCGCGCCTGGGTGCCGTCGTGCAGGTCCCGTTCGATCCGCCGCAGTTCCGCCCCGTGCGCGTCGAGAACCTCCGCCCGGGTACGGGTGAGTTCGGCGACCCGGTCGGCGAGGCGTTCCTTCGTCTCGTAGGCCAGTACCGTCGTGCAGATCCGGGCATGCAACCGGGCCGGCGGCGGGAGGACCCAGCGGGCCACCGCGAGCAGCAGCCCGATCTGCAGCGGGCCGAGGGTGAGGGCGGTGCCCCAGTCCGGCACCGGCACGTCGATGAACAGCCGGGGCCGTTCCTCGAACGGGAACGCCCACCACAGCGGGGTGGCGATCACGGCGACCGCGATGTTGCCCACGCACAGCAGTGCCGGCAGCCCGAGGACCAGCCCGGTCACGATGTTCACCGGCAGCCACAGCACGGCCCGGAGTGTCCGCCCGTCCGCGGCCCGGGCCCGCGTGATCCGCGCCCGCAGGGACGGCCGTCCCGGGAGTGTCAGCCACGCCGGGGACGGCGGCCACGCTGGGAACGGCGGCCGCCGGGGTTCGGCGAGCAACCATCCGGCCCGGTCGCGATGCCATGCCGCCCAGAACCGGGCCGCCCGCGGGACCAGCCACACCGGCAGCCCGGCGAGGGTGACGACCGCGGAGAGCAGCGACCCCAGGAGGTAGCGGGTGGTCACCGGCCGGTGAGCGGGAACAGCGGCAGGAACTCGGCGGCCCGGCACTCGGCGAGGAGCTGCCCGAGCCGGTCGTCCGGGAGGGCCGGCGGGTCGTTCGGGACGACCGGGCCCTCCTGCCGGGCGAAGTAGCGGATCAGGAAGTCCTCGACGAGCCGGCCGTGGATGCGGTCCGGTTCCGGGCTCACCTCGGTGTCCGACTCGACGACCAGGAGCAGCAGGTCGTCGGCGCGGCCGCCGCCGGGGGACAGCTCCGGCATCAGGTAACGGATCGGGACGCGGCGGGCGCCGAACCCGGCGTACATCCGCAGCCGGGCGTCGCCGTCACCGGTGTGTTCGCCACCACCGTGCACCAGCGGGTCGCCGGCTTCGGCGAAGACGGCGTGCGGCCGCAGTTCGGCCCGCCAGCGTGGTGCCGCCTCGGCGATCAGGCGGCGGCCGATGCCCTGGTCACGCAGGTCGGGGCGGACCGCGAAGTAGCAGAGCAGGGCGGCCCGGATGTCGTCGAACCACTCCAGGAACAGTGCGCCGACCGGCTCGTCGTCCGGTGTCACCGCGACCGCCCCGCGTAGCTCACCGGCGGCCAGCACCCGGGTCAGCCGCTCGAACGGCTCCCGCTCGGCGGCCACGAAACTCGGCGTGAACACCGTGTCGTACAGCTGGCGCAGGGTGCGGAGGTCCGCCTCGCCCTGGAGGAACCGCACCGAGATCTCGCCCACGCGCCGACTCTACAGTGGATCGAGCGGCGGAGAAGCCCGTGCGAGGTGGCGGCGATCGTCAGTGGAGGAGACCGCGGAGCACTGCGGCGATGGGTGGTCGGCGCGGACGGCATCCGCAGCGTGATGCGCGTGACCCCGCCCGCGATGGCGATCCGTTCGATGGCCCGTTACGCCGCCCCGCTGAACGCCGGCAGGTAGCCGTTGGCGTAGCCCTTGTTGTTCGGGTGGTAGGAGTTCTGCGCCGGGATCAGCGTGAACCCGTTGAGGTAGGGGTCCGGCGAGCAGATCTCGTGCCCGGAGAAGTCGTCGCGCACCTCGGAGTAGACGAATCCGGCAGCCGCCGCCCGCTCCTTGATCTTCTCGTCCAGGACCCGTGCCCCGTCGTTGATCGCGGCCTGCTTGGCCGTGCTCAGCGCACATCCGGTGGCCGGTGTGGCGTAGATCAGCGGGTACGACAGGACCACGACCTTCGCCCCCGGCGCCTTCGCCTTGATCGCCGCGTAGGTGGCGTCCAGCTTCCCGGGCAGGGTGTTCGCCACGTAGGTCTTGCCCGCGTTCACCTTGCTGACGCAGTTCGCGTCGGTGGTGGTCCAGCAGGTGATCAGGGTGGACGCGAACCCGGCGTCGTTGCCGCCGATGGTGATGCTGATCAGGTCGGCGCCGCTGCTCAGCGCCGGGATCTGGGTGTTGCGCACGTCGTCGGTGGTGGCGCCGCTGCAGGCCAGGAACTGGAACGACGCCGGGCTGTTGGCCGCCGCCCACAGTGGACCGTAGGCGTTGTTGCTGCGCAGACAGGAGCCGGACTGCCCGCTCGCGCCGACGCCGGACGAGTAGGAGTCGCCGAGCGCCGCGTAGTCGACGGTGCTTGCGGCCTGGGCGGGGCCGGCCAGGCCCAGGGAGAGGACGGACGTGCTGACGAGACTGGCGAGGACTGTTGCCTTGCTCACCGAGGGCCTCCGGGGGAGTGGCTGGGGGATACCGGAGGCTAGAACTCAGTAGTAAGAAAAAGAACATCATGAATTTATTGTTATGTCCGGATAGTCTTGGCGTTTCGGGCCCCGGGGATGACGGCCGTGCCGTCGGCGGCGAGGGCGCGGGGACGACACCTGTCGATCTGTGCAGTGGGTGCCAGATCTTGACGTACTACATGCCCGGACTTCACTTTCCGCCCCGTCTGTGTGATTACGGGCGGAGAGGGAGCCACTACGCTTCCATACTGCCAACGCGGACTTCAGTGCTGGATTCGAGTTGAATGTCCGTTTCGGGGATCGGCGAACGCCAGGGAGGGCATGCAGTGAGCGAGGAGAGAGATCCAGGGAAACGAGGGGCCGGGATGTTGACCCGGCCACTGTCCGAGGGTGATTCGGTCACCACCCTCGAGCTGTTCTTCGACCTCGTCTTCGTGTTCGCGCTGACCCAGGTGACCGCCAAGATGGCCGACAACCTGACCGCTGAGGGAATGGTCCGCGGGCTGCTCATCATCGCGCTGCTGTGGTGGAGCTGGACCGGCTACGCGTGGCTGGGCAACCTGGTGCGCGCCGACGAGGGCATCACCCGGCTCGGCATGTTCGCCGCGATGACCGCGATGTTCGTGCTGGCGTTGTGCATCCCGGAGGCGTTCGACGACATGCCCGGCGGGCTGTCCGGCCCGCTGGTGATGGCGGTCTGCTACTTCGTCTTCCGGGCGCTGCACCTGGTGCTGTTCTACCTGTCGGCGGCCGGTGACGCGGGCCTGCGGGCGCAGCTCCTGCGGTTCACCCCGGCGATGCTGGCCGGCACCGCCCTGCTGCTGTTCGCCGGGGTCAGTGACGGCCCGCTGCAGACCTGGCTGTGGGTCGCCGCGCTGGCCGCCGACTATCTGGGCACCTACCTCGGCGGGGCGCGGGGCTGGCGGGTGGCCTCGCCCGCGCACTTCGCCGAACGGCACGGCCTGATCGTGATCGTCGCGCTCGGTGAGTCGATCATCGCGATCGGGATCGCCGTGGCCCAGTTGGCCATCTCCTGGCCGATCGTGCTGGGGTCGGTGCTCGGCCTGGCCCTGTCCGGGTCGCTGTGGTGGGCGTACTTCAACGTGTCCGCGGAGGTGGGTGAGCACGCGCTGGCCGCCGCGGAGCCGGAGCGCCGGGCCGGCCTGGCCCAAGAGGCCTATACGTTGCTGCACCTGCCGATGATGGCCGGCATCGTGATCCTGGCCCTCGGCCTGAAGAAGGTGCTGCAGTACGTCGGCGACGTCGAGCACCACCATCTCACCGACCCGCTGAAGGGGGTGGGCCTGATCGCCTTGATCGGTGGCGTCGTCCTCTACCTGCTGGCGCAGTCCGGTTTCCAGTGGCGCACCACCGGCCGGATCCATCCGGTGCAGGTGGCGGTGGCTCTGTTGCTGGTGCCGCTCGGCCTGCTCGGCACGGTGATGCCGGCCCTGGCCACCCTGAGCCTGCTGACCGCGACGGTGGTCGCGGTGGTCACCTACGAGTCGATCCGGCACGCCGGGGAGCGCCGCCGGGCGACCGGCCACCACCACGGGGTGGTCGGCACCGAGTAGCGCACCGTCCCCGGACCGCCCGAAGCCACCGCTCCGGGCGGTCCTTTCTTTCAATGCCATTGACGAGTGCCAACAGAATTTCGGGCGACTTGACGAAGAGAAGCCTGCAAGTGTTCGCCCTGCGACCCGTCCGGCTGCACGCCGTTGACGACGTTTAAGACTCCGATCGATGATTCATCGGGTATTGGAAACAATGTCCGAGGGCATCGACCAGACGGCAGGGGCCACCATGCATTTCCCTTTCATGGACACGATCGCTGGTTACGTCACCTCGTACGACGAGGGACGTGGTGTATTCGAGCTGAGGACCAGGGCCGGTGACACCTATGCGGTGCAGATCACCGCGGACTGCTCGGCCGAGCTGCTGCGCAATCTCGACGAGCCCTATGTCGACGCCTGCTCGCACCTCCCGCAGATGCTGACCGAGGGCGCGCACCTGTTCGTGTACGGCGTCTTCTACCCCGAGGGCGACGGCTACACCTTCGAGGCGAAGCGGATCGTCTTCCTCGGCCGTCAGCCCGGCGACTACAACTTCGAGAAGCACGGCTGGTGGATCAACCAGCTGGACTCGCTGGCCGCGTTCTACCGTAAGGCCCAGTTCGGCACCGGACCGATCGACTACCGCGAGTACCGGACCAACATCCGGCTCGGCGGCGAGCGGACCGACAGCCACGTGCAGGAGACCGACACGATCTCCCGGATGGTCTACGGGATGGCGTCGGCCTACAACCTGACCGGCCGTGACGAATACCTGGAGATCGCCGAGAAGGGCACCCAGTACCTGCGCGACCACATGCGTTTCGTCGATTCCGACAACGACATCGTCTACTGGTACCACGGTGTCAAGGTCGAGGGCGACTACGAGAAGAAACTGTTCACCTCGGAATTCGACGACGATTACGACGCCATTCCGATGTACGAGCAGATCTACGCCCTGGCCGGTCCGACCCAGACGTTCCGGGTGACCGGTGACCGGCGTATCGCCAGCGATATCGATCACACGATGCGGCTATTCGAGAACCACTTCCGGGACGTCGACGGCGGCGGCTACTACTCGCACATCGACCCCGTTCTGCTGAGCCCCGACCACGAGTCGCTGGGTGCCAACCGGGCCCGGAAGAACTGGAACTCGGTCGGTGACCACGCACCCGCGTACCTGATCAACGCCTTCCTCGCCACCGGTGAGGAGAAGTACCGGGAGATGCTGGAACGCACGTTCGACACCATCGTGAAGTACTTCCCGGACTACGAGAACAGCCCGTTCGTCAACGAGCGGTTCTTCACCGACTGGTCACACGACCTGGAGCACACCTGGCAGGGCAACCGCGCGGTGGTCGGCCACAACCTGAAGATCGCGTGGAACCTCATGCGGATGAACTCGGCCACCCCGAAGCAGGAGTACCGGGACCTGGCCGAGAAGATCGGCGCCATCATGCCGGCGGTCGGCAGCGACCAGCAGCGCGGCGGCTGGTACGACGTGGTCGAGCGGGTCAAGAAGCAGGGCCAGGAGTGGCACCGGTTCGCCTGGCACGACCGCAAGGCGTGGTGGCAGCAGGAGCAGGCGATCCTCGCCTACCTGATCCTGGCCGGAACCGTCGGCGGGGAGGCGAACCTGCAGGAGGCTCAGCAGGCCGCGGCCTTCTACAACACCTTCTTCCTGGACCACGACGAAGGTGCCGTCTACTTCAACGTGCTGGCCAGCGGCATGCCGTACCTGCTCGGCACCGAGCGGCTCAAGGGCAGCCACTCGATGAGCATGTACCACTCGGCGGAGCTGTGCTACCTGGCCACCGTCTACACCTCGCTGCTGATCACCAAGCAGCCGCTCGACCTGTACTTCAAGCCGCGCCCGGACGCCGCCCGCCTGCTGCGGGTCGCCCCGGACATCCTGCCGTCCGGCAGCTTCCGGCTGGAGAAGGTCGAGATCGACGGCAAACCGTACGAGGTCTTCGACGCCCAGAACGCCATCGTCGAGCTGCCCGCCTCGACGGAGAGCCTCAGCGTCAAGGTTCAGCTCGTCCCGGTCAGCTGACCCCGATGAAACCGTGCCCCAGAGGAGGTGGCACCACAAGATGGACATCAAGCAGAGCAGAAGCGACGGAATCCTCGTCCTGAAGCTGATCGGTGACCTGGACGGCCGTACCGCCCCGGAGGTCCAGTCCAGGATCCTCGAGGTGTTGCCGTCCGACGAGCGAGTCCTGCTCGACCTGAGTGGGCTGGGCGTCCTGACCAGCGCCGGCCTGCGCACCATGCTGCTGGTCTACCGGCAGGCGCAGTCCCGGAACAGCACGGTGGGACTGGTCGGCCTCTCCGAGGAGTTGCACGGTGTCCTCGCGGCGACCGGCTTCCTCGCCTTCTTCGTGGTCAGCGACTCGGTGGACGACGCACTGGCCGAACTGGCCGAGGTCCCGGTCGAGCGGACCGGTGCGCGATGACCGACGTGATCCGGGCCGATCTCGACTGGGTGGACTCCTTCCCCACCCAGCAGGTGGCCGGCTACGACGTACGGCCGGGCCGCACCATGCCGTTCGGCGCGACGATGGTCACCGGTGGTGGCATCAACTTCTCGATCTACTCCAGTGCGGCCTCCGCGGTCACGCTCGTGCTGTTCAAGGCGGGCGAGCCGGAGCCGGTGGCGGAACTGCCGATCCCGGACGAGTTCCGGATCGGTTCGGTGTGGTCGATGACGGTCTTCAACCTCGACTACGAGAACATCGAGTACGGGTACCGCGTCTTCGGACCGGCCACCGAGGACTTCCGGGACCGTTTCGACCACACCCAGATCCTCGCCGACCCGTACGCCAGGGCCTTCTCCGGCCGCAACGAGTGGGGTCAGGAGCCGGACCGCAGCAACATCTACCCGTACCGGTCCCGGCTGACCTTCGAGGACTTCGACTGGGAGGGTGACCAGCCGCTGCGGATCCCGTCGGTGGACCTGGTCATCTACGAGTTGCACGTCCGCGGCTTCACCAAGGACCCGTCCTCGCAGGTGGCCCAGCCCGGAACCTACGCGGGGCTGATCGAGAAGATCCCGTACCTGAAGGAACTCGGTGTCAACTGTGTGGAGTTGATGCCGGTCTTCGAGTTCGACGAGTTCGAGAACAGCCGGATCAACGACGAGACCGGCGAACGGCTCTACAACTTCTGGGGCTACTCGACTGTCGGGTTCTTCGCCCCCAAGGCCGGGTTCGCCGCGACCGGCAAGTTCGGTATGCAGCGTGACGAGTTCAAGAACCTGGTCAAGGAGTTCCACAAGGCCGGCATCGAGGTCGTCCTGGACGTGGTCTTCAACCACACCGCCGAGGGCAACGAGTTCGGCCCGACCATCCACTTCCGCGGGCTGGACAACCGGACCTACTACATGCTCACCCCGGAGGGCTTCTACTACAACTTCAGCGGTACGGGGAACACGCTGAACTGCAACAGCCCGATCGTCCGCGAGTACGTGCTGTCCTGCCTGCGCTTCTGGGCCAGCGAGTACCACGTCGACGGGTTCCGGTTCGACCTCGCCGCGATCCTGGGCCGCGGCCCGGACGGCGCACCGCTGGAGAACCCGCCGCTGCTGGAGTCGATGGCCTTCGACCCGGTGCTCACCGACTGCCTGCTGATCGCCGAGGCGTGGGACGCTGGCGGTCTGTACCAGGTCGGCTCGTTCCCCAACTACCGGCGCTGGTCGGAGTGGAACGGCAAGTACCGGGACACGGTCCGGCGGTGGATCAAGGGCGACGAGGGTGTCGTCGGTGATCTCGCCACCCGGCTGGTCGGGTCACCCGACCTGTACTGGGCGCGCGGGGCCTGCTCGTCGATCAACTTCATCACCTGTCACGACGGGTTCAACCTGGCGGACATGGTCTCGTACAACGACAAGCACAACGAGGCCAACGGCGAGCACAACAACGACGGCGCCAACGACAACAACAGCTGGAACTGCGGTGCCGAGGGCCCGACCGACGACCCGGAGATCCAGCGGACCCGCATCCGGCAGATGAAGAACGCCATGGTGCTCCTGCTGACCAGCCAGGGTGTGCCGATGATCCTGGCCGGCGACGAGGTGGCCCGGACCCAGCAGGGCAACAACAACGCCTACTGCCACGACTCGGAACTGACCTGGTTCGACTGGAACCTGGTCGAGGAGAACCGGGAGATGCTGCGGTTCGTCAGCAACATGATCGGGTTCCGGCACGCGCACCCGTCCCTGCGGGAGGGCCACCACCCGCACGGCGGCGACCCGGTCGGCTGCGGCTATCCCGACGTCAGCTGGCACGGCTCCCGGGCCTGGCAGCCGGACTGGTCGGAGCAGAGCCGGGTGATCGCGATGATGCGCAACGGCCACAACATCACCGGCGACGACAACCACGTGTACGTGGCGTCCAACACGCACTGGGAGGAGCACCGCCTGGAGCTGCCGGGCCTGCCCGACGGCATGCGCTGGCACCTGTTCGCCGACACCGCCGCCGCGGCGCCCGCCGACGTGGCCGTCCCCGGTCAGGAGCCGCTGCTGGACGACCAGCACGGCATCACGGTCGGCGCCCGTTCGTCCGTCGTCCTCGTCGGGCGGCCGATGGCCGCGTGACCCGCGCGGCCGTCGTCAGCACCCTTCCCGTTTGATCAGAGGAGCATGACCGTGTCGTTCAGCACCGCTCTGACCCGCAGTGGAAACACCGTGATCATCACCCTGACGGGTGAACTCGACGCCTCGACCGCTGTGGCGTTCCGCAAGGACATCGACCGCGCCGCCGAGGGCGACGTGGAGACCCTGGTCCTCGACCTGACGGACCTCACCTACCTGTCGTCGGCCGGACTGCGCGGGCTGGTCTTCGCCCGCCAGAAGATGAGTGACGGCGTCAACATCGTCCTGGTCAAGGCCAGTGACGAGGTCGAGCGCACGATCCGGATGGTCGGCTTCCACCACAGTGTGGTCTTCGCCGACAGTGTGCCCGGCTGAGGAATGAACCAGCTGAAGCTGGCGGCGGTCATCGGCTCGCTGCGGGAGGCGGTCCAGTACGTGGACGATCTCGCACGGGCCGGTGGCCTGCCGGCCGTCCCGGCCGGACGGCTCCGGCTCGCCGTGGAGGAGCTCGTCACCAACACCATCATGCACGGCTACGGCGACAGCCGCGGCCCGTGGCAGCACCTGATGCTCGAGTCGGGCATCGAACACGACCGGGTCTGGCTGCGCATCATCGACGAGGCGCCGCCGTTCGACCCCACCCGGAGCCAGGCTCCGCGTGACCTCACCCGGCCGCTTGTCGAACGGACGCCCGGAGGGCTGGGTCTCTACCTCGCCAACCAGTCCGTCGACCGGATGACCTACGAGTATTCCGGTGGGCGTAATCGCGTCACGCTCGTCATGAACCGGACTGACACGCGGTGACCCGGTCCGCACATGGACCGGGCGGAAGCACGGAGGTACGCCCATGCAGCTGACGCTGCTGGTCAGTGAGCCGTCAGGCACCGCCGATATCCTGCGGGAGGTGCTCACCGGGGACGGGATGGACGTCCGCCGGCTCACGCCGGATCAGGTATTCGTCACCGACTGGGGAGCACCCGGCGAGGCCCCGCAGCTGATCCTGGTCAACGCCGGGATCGCCCTGGACACGGTGCGCAGGCTGGCCCGCCGGGTCGGCTGGGCGGCGAAGAGGCCGCCTACGGTGGTGGCGTTCGTCGACGAACGGTACGCCGATCTGGAACCGTACGTCCGGGCCGGCCTGGACTATGTCGTCCCGCCGTACGGGCCGCGGCAGGTCCGGGACCGGCTCGTCGCCAGCCAGCTGCGACAGCTGGTCTGCCCGGACTCCGGGGATCTGCAGAGCACCACCGCGCTGATGCGGTACGAGCAGGAACTGGCGATCGGGCGGGAGATCCAGCTGGGCTTCCTGCCGGAGGGCCTGCCGTCGCCGCCGGGCTGGGAGTTCACCGCACGGTTCCTGCCGGCCCGGGAGGTGGCGGGCGACTTCTACGACGCGTTCGAGCTGCTCGACGGGCGCCGGATCGCTCTGGTGGTGGCCGACGTCTGCGACAAGGGTGTCGGCGCGGCGCTGTTCATGGCACTGATCCGCAGTCTGCTCCGGCACACCGCGGTCTACCTGGAGAGCAGCGCCCGGGAACGGGACGAGGAGATGCTGATGCGGGCGATCACCTCGACCAACGACTACCTGATCAAGAACCACATGCGACAGGCCTACTTCGCCACGTTGTTCTTCGCGATCCTGGATCCGGCCACCGGCTCGCTGGTCTTCGTCAACTGCGGGCACAACCCACCACTGATCCGCCGGTACGACGGCCGGGTCCAGCTGTTGCATCCGACCGGGCCGGCGCTGGGGCTGATCCCGGAGGCGACGTTCCGGCCGGCGTCGACCACGCTGGAGCCGGGTGACCTGTTCTTCGGCTACACCGACGGGGTGACCGAGGCACGCAACGCCGCGGGGGCGTTGCTCGGTGAGGCGAGGATGACGGCGATCGTCTGCACCGACTCCGGCGATGCCCACGAGACGCTGAACTGCGTCGAGCGGGGCATCAACGAGCACACCGGCATCGCCGAGCAGACCGACGACATCACCATGATGGCGGTGCACCGCGACATCGTGGCGGTGCCCGCCTGCTGACACCGTCCCGTGGAAGCCGCCGGCCCCGGCAAAGGCCGGCGGCTTCCGTCATCCCCGCCATTCAGAAGCCCGCGCTGCCGCCCATGGCGTCCAGCAGCGAGAAGATGTGCGCCGCGGAGACCAGGGTGACGTGATGGTGCCAGCCGGCGAAGGTGCGGCCCTCGTAGTCCCGCAGCCCGAACCGGTCGGCGAACTCCTCGATCCGTGTGTCGACCAGCCGCGGCAGCTTGATCAGGGTCACCAGGTCGGTCAGTGACCGGTCGGTCACGTTGGTGATCCAGTAACCGCGGGGCTGTGGTTTGCCGAACGGCCATTCCACCACCAGCTGGTACTCCTGCTTCGGGCCGGACGGCCGGGAAGCGCTCTCCGGGCGCACCGGCATCACCGGGATGGTGAGGAACTGGGACCGGTGTTTGTGCTCGCCGTCGGCGTCCGGCCAGCTGGCCGTGATGCGGCCCGGGTCGGGCAGCTTCTGCACCAGGTCGCCGATCGAGCCCTTCCAGATCATCGACCGGGCGCCGGTCCGGATCACCGGCATGCCACCGGCCGGCCGGTGCTGGTCCGGCGCGAACCGCACCTGGAGGTTTCCGCTGACGTTCACCACGTGTTGCAGGTCGCGGTCGGCGAGGGCGCTCAGCAGCAGGTTCACCGTCGGCAGCTGACGGGCGTCGACCACCACCGGAGCCGGGGTCATGCCCCAGTCCAGCGTCATGTCGTCGATCGTCTCCACCTGATACTGCCAATACGGGCGTGGCTTCTCGTGCTCGGGTAAGCGGGCCCGGGCCCGGCGCTCGGCGTCGGCGCCCCACGGCTCCGGCAGCATGAGGCGCCAGTTCACCGGAATGCTGTACTCCGGTGACGCGAGGATGGCGACCGCCGCCAGTTGGCAGTTGCTCACCTTCTGCTGGGACCGGACGTACTGGCGGTGGACGGCCGCCGAGTAACGCCCGTGTTTCGGGAAGGCCACTTCGCTGATCACCCAGGCGGACGGCTTGACGGCTCGGACCAGCCGGTTGAGCAGCCGTTCGCGGATCGGGTGATAGTCCCATGGGCTCTGGTTGATGAACTGCTGCAGCGACTGCTCGGATTGGTTGCCGGGCGTCATGCTGGCCATTCGCCGTATCGACTTGCGGCCGTCGCAATTGAGCAGGCCATGTAGGTAAGTTTCGCCGGCGCGCCGCTGGTCGGCCCGGTTGAGAGCCTGAAAGATGTCATCACAGAATTCCTTGAAATGATCATCCGGGCGGTGCGCCGGCCGTGGGCCGTACTGCGCCATGTTACCCCCATGTTTCATACTCGAAGAATGCACTTAGTCCACTGGGGACTGTGCTATTGATCTCCGTAGCCGCGTTCCTTTCTAGCGAAGTAATTACGTGGGGGCAAGCGGGCACACCGTGAACTCCGGGTACCCCGCAAAGATGTCAAGTCCGATAAAGGTTCCGTGTCCGACTATGTCTCCGCGCGATGAACAAATTATGTCCGGATTAAAAACTAGAAAACGAACCAACAGGACATTCCGCCGATTGACCCTGGGGGGACGCCGTTGCGGACTGTCATGATCAACGAGCGGTCTGTATACGCCGTGCGACCTTGATCGCGGCGCCTGCCGAGGTGAGCGGGGTTCCGGGGCCGGGCGGGTGAATGTGGTCGCACCGCGAACTTGACGTAATTCGCCGGCCGAGTTCGCTCGGTCTAAGCAGCCCTTATCGGTCCTGTTGACTTGCCTCGGTGCTACTACAAGTATTCGTATGTCACCGGTTCTCGGCGTGCATCCCCGCGATTGAGCCGAAATTAACGAGGAGTTTCCATGACAAAGAAGGTGCTCGTTGTGCTTTCGGAGTACGGCTATTGGGGAGAGGAGTTGATCGGCCCGCTGAGTCATTTTGACGAGCGTGGATACGATGTCGTATTCGCCACGCCGAAGGGCCGCCGGCCGCACGCCCTGCCGCCGAGTCTGGAGCCCGATTCGATCGACCCGCCGCTCGGCCGCAGCGTGGTCTCCGTCGAGGTCGCCAAGACCGCCCGCGACCTGGACGCCTCGGATCGCCTGGACAACCCGGTCGACCTGTCGACCTGGCTGCCGGAGCGCCCGTACACCAGCGACCCGGACTACCTGCGGGAGCTGGAGCGCTACAACAATGCGGCCGGCCGGGACCTCGACGAGCGGATCGCGGAGTTCGACGCGATGATCGTCGTCGGCGGCAGCGGGCCGATCGTCGACCTGGCCAACAACGGCCGCATCCACGACATCATCCTGGCCTTCCTGCGTGCCGGGAAGCCGATCGGCGCCGAGTGCTACGGCGTCACCTGCCTGGCGTTCGCCCGGGACTGGGAGGACCGCAAGAGCATCATCTGGGGCAAGCACGTGACCGGCCACTGCAAGGAGTACGACTACAAGGACGGCACCGGCTTCCTCACCACCGACTTCAACATGGGCCCGCCGCCGTACCCGCTGGAGTACATCCTGCGGGACGCCACCGGCCCGGACGGTCGCTACCACGGCAACTTCGGCAAAGAGGTGTCGGTGATCGTGGACTACCCGTTCGTCACCGGGCGGTCCACCGCCGACTCGTTCACCACCGGCGCCAAAATGGTCGAGGTCCTCGAACACGGCCTCCAGCGCTACGGCTGGTGACGGCGATGGACCGTACCGGCAAAGAAGCAATCATCGAACAGTTCCTCGCCGACGGCATCACGCACATGTTCGGCAACCCGGGAACCGTCGAACAGGGATTCCTCGACGCGCTCGAATCCTTCCCCGACTTCCACTACATCCTCACCCTGCAGGAGACGGTGGCCGCCGGAGTGGCCGACGGATACGCCCGGGCGACCGGCGGCCCGGCCGTTCTGCAACTGCACAGCGGCGTGGGCCTGGGCAACGGCATCGGCATGATGTACCAGTCCAAGCGGGGCCACACCCCGCTGGTGGTGATCGCCGGTGAGGCCGGGATCGCCTACGACTCGATGGACGCCCAGATGGCGGCCGACCTGGTCGCGATGGCCCGGCCGGTCACCAAGTGGGCCACCCGGGTGGTCGACTCGCGCTCGCTGCTGCGGGTACTGCGCCGGGCCGTGAAGATCGCCATGACCCCGCCCCGCGGTCCGGTGTTCGTGGCCCTGCCGATGGACGTGCTCGACGAGGTGAACCACGAGCCTGCCATGGCCACCGTGATCCCGCAGACCCGGGTGCTGCCCGAGCCGGACCTGGTGGCGCGGGCCGCGTCGCTGCTGGCCGGGGCGCAGCGGCCGGTGCTGATCGTCGGTGACGGCGTCACCGTGGCCGGTGCGGAACCCGAGCTGGCCCGGGTGGCCGAGAAACTCGGCGCCGACGTCTGGTACGCCGACTCCTCCGACGTCCAGCTGCCCAGCGGGCATCCGCTGGCCCGGGGCGCCCTCGGGCACATGTTCGGGCCGGTCAGCCGGGCCGTGGTGCAGGACGCCGACGCGGTGCTGGTGGTGGGCACGTACGTGTTCCCCGAGGTGTTCCCGGAGCTGACCTCACCGTTTGCCGAGGACGCCGCCATCGTGCACGTCGACCTGGACGCGTACGAGATCGCCAAGAACCATCCGGTGACGCTCGGACTGGTGGCCGACCCGAAACCGACCCTGGCCGGGATCGCCGACGTGCTGGACCGGCTCCGCACCCCGGAGCAGGACACCGCGGCGGCCGCCCGGATCGAGACCCGGCGGGCCGAGAAGCAGGCGGCCGCCGCCACCCCGGACGACACCCTGATCGCGGCGTTCCTCACCGAGCTCGCGAGCCGGGCACCGGCCGACCTGATGGTGTTCGACGAGGCGCTGACCGCCTCGCCGTACCTCAACCGGTACCTCGCGCCCAGCCTGCCCGGCCACTACCTGGTGACCCGGGGCGGCTCGCTCGGCGTCGGCATCCCCGGCGCGGTGGGCATGAAGATCGCCCACCCGGACCGGACGGTGATCGGCTTCGCCGGCGACGGCGGCAGCATGTACACCTACCAGGCACTGTGGACCGCGGCCCGGCACGACGTCCCGGCCGTGTTCGTGGTCTGCAACAACCACCGGTACCAGCTGCTGAACGCCAACATCGACCAGTACTGGCGGGAGCAGGGGATC
>DATMVU010000574.1:0-1945 GCA_035562875.1 Actinoplanes sp.
GACGACGAAGAAGCTGACGCAAGAGCAGGCCCTTTCGAAGTGGTGAAACCCGCTGCTTGCGGGCTCACCATTGACTTCGGCCCACCCCCGGCGGCTTTGATCGCAGACCCGGAGCACCCCGGTTGACGAACGGTTGCCGACAAAAGACCGGAATCAGGGCGTGTTCAGGCGGGCGGCCTGAAGGTTCAGGTGGTCGCGTTCGGCGGTGTTGGTGGCCTGCCGGGCGGCGAGGGCGTACAACCGGGCCGCGGTCACCCGGTCTCCGGCGTGTTCGTGCAGGTGGGCGGCGGCCGCCTGGTAGCGGGGCAGCGAGGGGTCGAGAGCGGACAGGGCGGCCAGGCCGGCCTGGGGACCGTCGGCCTCACCGACCGCCACGGCCCGGTTCAGGAGCACCACGGGACTGTCGGTGAGGCGGGCCAGCTCGTCGTACCACTCGACGATCTGGACCCAATCAGTTTCGGACGCGTGCCGGGCATCGGCGTGCAGGGCTGCGATCGCCGCCTGGGCCTGGAACTCGCCGAGGCGGTCGCGGGACAGAGCGGTCTGCAGGATGCGCACGCCTTCGGCGATCATCGCCTGGTCCCACCGGTCACGGTCCTGGTCGGCGAGCGGCACCAAACTTCCCATAACGGTGGTACGGGCGGAGCGGCGCGCGTGGTGCAACAGCATCAGGGCCAGCAGCCCGGACACCTCGGGATGATCGAAGACGGACGCGAGCTGCCGGGTCAGGCGGATCGCCTCGACCACGAGGTCGACGTCGCCGCTGTAACCCTCGTTGAAGACCAGGTACAGCACGCGTAGGACGGTGGACACATCGGCGGCTTTGTCCAGTCGTACGCCCGCAATCGTCTTCTTCGCCCGGCTTATCCGCTGGGCCATCGTCGACTCGGGCACCAGGTGGGCCGCCGCGATCTGCCGCGTCGTCAGCCCACCGACGGCCCGCAGCGTGAGCGCCACCGCCGACGCGGAAGTCAGCGACGGGTGGGCGCACAGAAAGTACAGCCGCAACGTGTCGTCGGCCTCCGGAACCGGACCGGGCTCAGGATCAGTATCGGTCAGGTCCTCCCGGCGGCGGCGTGCCGCATCGGCCCGCGCGGTGTCCAGGAACCGGCGCCACGCCACGGTGATCAGCCAGCCCTTCGGATCCCGCGGCGGATCCGCCGGCCAGGTCCGCAACGCCTCGACCAGGGCGTCCTGGACGGCGTCCTCGGCCGCCGCGAAGTCGGCTCCGCGGCGGCCGAGAATGCCGAGCACCACCGGGATCAGATCCCGGAGCAGGAGGTCGGTCACTCGGTGACGGTCGGCAGTGAGGTGAAGAACGGTCGCACCTCGAGCCACTCCCGCAGCGGAACCCCACCCTCGCCGGGGGCGGCCGACAACTCGGCGGCCAGTTCCAGGGCCCGCTCGTAACTGTCGACGTCGATCACCATCCAGCCGGCGATCAGATCCTTCGTCTCGGCGAACGGGCCGTCGGTGACCGGCGGGCGCCCCTCGCCGTCGAACCGCACGAACGTGCCCTCGGGGGCGAGCGCCTGCTCGTCCACGAACTCGCCGGTCTCCCGCAGCCGGTCGGCGAAGTCGCTCATGTACTGCACATGCGCGGCGACCTCCTCCGGCGTCCACTTGTCGATCATCACGCCGTACAGCGGCTCCGGGCCGCCGCGGTAGTGCTTGAGCAGCAGGTACTTGGCCATGATGTGCTTCTCCTCGGTGCCGGTACGACCCATTGTCGTCGCGTTCACACCGGGGACGGAGCCGCCGGGCCGTTCTCGACATCCGCGCCGAAGTTTTTCGCCAGTCCTTCCGGCAACCGTTCGTCAACCGGGGTGCTCCGGGTCTGCGATCAAAGCCGCCGGGGGTGGGCCGAAGTCAATGGTGAGCCCGCAAGCAGCGGGTTTCACCACTTCGAAAGGGCCTGCTCTTGCGTCAGCTTCTTCGTCGTCTC
>DATMVU010000575.1:0-4762 GCA_035562875.1 Actinoplanes sp.
TGGTCACCGCCTCCCGGACCGGCAAGATCGGCGACGGGAAGGTCTGGGTGACCTCGGTGGACGAGGTCATCCGGGTCCGGACCGGCGAACGCGGCCTCGACGCCCTCTGATCCGATGACGAACCCGTTGAGTGAGCCGCCGGCCCCGCCCGCACGTCCGGCCGCGGGCGGCTCACTCGACGAACTGAAGGACCACATCGGGTCCGCCGCCCGCGACGAGCGGGCGGCGGCACTCGATGTCTGGCTGACCAGCCTCTTCCCGTCCCACCTGCCCGGCGTCAGCCTGATCGCGGTCGGTGGGCTCGGCCGGCGCGACTGCGCCCCCTACAGCGACCTCGACCTGGTGCTGCTGCACAACGGCACCGCCGGGATCGACCGGATCGCCTCCTCGCTCTGGTACCCGATCTGGGACGCCCGCCTCGGGCTGGACCACTCGGTGCGTACCCTCCCGGAAGCCCTGTCCGTCGCCCACGACGACGTGAAGGTGGCCCTGGGGCTGCTCGACGCCCGGCACGTCGCCGGGGACGCCGCCCTCTCCGCCGAACTGATCGCCGCGACCGCCGACCAGTGGCGGCGCACCGCCGTCCGCTCGATGCCCCAGCTGCGGGAGATCACCACCAGCCGGTGGACCAGCCACGGCGAACTCGCCTTCCTGCTCGAAGGCGACCTCAAGGAGGCCTGCGGCGGCCTGCGGGACACCACCCTGCTCCGCGGCATCGGCCGGGCCGGGATCGCGGACACCATGCGCCCCGCGGTCCGGGCCGCCACCCTGCGCCTGCTCGACACCCGCGACGCCCTGCACCTGGCCGTCGGCCGTCGCGTCGACCGGCTGGTCGCCCAGGAGCGCAAAGCCGTCGCCGACCTGCTCGACATCGAGGACCCGGACACGCTGCTGCGCCGGGTGTCCGGTGACGCCCGGACCGTCGCGCACGCGGTGGACGACGCCTGGCGAGCCGTCGACCGGCTGCGGGGACGCCGCCGCACCGGCGGCCCGTCCACCCCGTCGGCCCGCCGCCCGGTCGCCCGTGACGTCGTCGAACACGACGGTGAACTGGTCCTGGCCCGGACCGCGATCGGCCCGGTGCCGGACCCCAGCCTGTCGCTGCGGGTGGCCGCCGCGGCCGCCCTGGTCCGGCTGCCGATCGCCCGCGCCACCAGCGAATGGCTCGCCTCGTTCTGCCCACCGCTGCCCACCCCGTGGCCACCCGCCGCCCGGGCCGCCCTGGTGTCCCTGCTCGGCTCCGGCGCGGGACTGCTGCCCGCCTGGGAGACCTGCGACCGGTACGGGCTGATCGACGCCTGGCTCCCGGAGTGGGCCCGGATGCGCAGCCTGCCGCAACACCACCCGATCCACCGCTACACCCTGGACCGGCACCTGGTGCAGGCCGCCTACGAGGCCACCTCGTACACCCGCGAGGTGGACCGGCCCGACCTGCTGCTGATCGGCGCCTTCCTGCACGACGTCGGCAAGGGCCTGCCCGGCGACCACAGTGTGGTCGGTGCCCCGATCGCCGCCGGGATCGCCGCCCGGATCGGCCTGCCGCCCGCCGACGTGGACACCGTCGAGAAGATGGTCCGGCTGCACCTGCTGCTGCCCGACGTGGCCACCCGCCGCGACCTGAGCGACCCGAAGACCATCTCCGCCGTCGCCGAGGCGGTCGGTGACACCCAGACCCTGCACCTGCTGCACGCCCTGGCCCGGGCCGACTCGCACGCCACCGGACCGGCCGCCTGGTCGGACTGGAAGGGCCGGCTGATGGCCGAACTGGTCGGCCGGGTGCACACGCTGCTCGACACCGGCGTCCTGCCGCATCCCCCGGAACCCGACCCGGAACTGCTCGACGGCGTGCTGCCGGTGGTACACCTGGACGGTGACCGGGTGACGGTGGCCGCCGCCGACCGGCGCGGGCTGCTCGCCGGGGTGGCGGCCTGCCTGGCGATGCACCGGCTCGACGTGGTCGCCGCGAACACCATCACGGTGGACGAGCGGGCCATCGTCGAGTTCTACACCCAGCCGCGCTACGGAACCCCGTACGAGCCGGTGTCGCTCGCCGCCGACCTGCGCCGGGTAGGCGCCGGCGACGTCTCGGTGACCCAGCGGGTCCGGGCCCGAGCGATGAGTGCTCGTGGCGGGACAGCCTCGCCCCGGGTGGTCTGGCAGCGCGACATCGCCACCGACGCGGTGGTGCTCGAACTGCGTGCCGCCGACTCGCCCGGCCTGCTCTACCGGGTAACCCACGCCCTCGACGAGGCCGGCGCGGAGATCCGGGCGGCCCGCATCTCGACCCTCGGCGGCGACGTGGTGGACGCGTTCTACCTGGTCGGCGCCTGGTCCTCGGAGGACGAACGGGACCGGGTCGAAGCGGCGGTCCTGGCAGCCGTCTAGCGTCACCGTAACCGCCGTCCCGGCGTTGATCCGAAAGGAGACAACCGGGTACGGGACGGAGAGCCGATGGCTGAGGCGCAGCCTGTCGCATTGCTGGACGACCACGTCACCCTCGCCGGTGCCGGGGTGGAGGTGTCGCTGCCGAACACCGCCATGCGCACCCGCTCGGTGGCGGCCCGCCGGGTGCTGGCCCGGGCGGCCGGGATCGGCCTGGACGAGGTGCTGACGGCCGCCCGCCGGGGCGACACCCGCCGGATCCGCCGGCCGGTGAACCCGGTGCTGCTGGCCGGGCTGGCCCAGACCATCGCCCTGCAGGACGAACTGCCGGACGACCGGGCCGACGCACTGGCGCTGTACGCACTGATCCGGACCGGACGCGGGGCCGGTGCGCTGCCGCCCGCCCATCAGGCCCTGCACGTCCAGCTCGTGCACGCCTGGCAGGGGCCGGCCAACGCCCGCCAACTGCTCGGCGCCTACCGGCACATCCCGACCGCGGCCCGGCAGGCACTGGAGATCGACCTGGCCAACCCGCACGCCGGCGGGCTGGGGGCGGAGGAGACCTGGCTGGCCGGGTTCGCCGAACTCTTCCCGGAGCCGGCGCCGATGCTGACCGCCGCCCCGGAACGGGTGCCGTTCGACCGGCTCACCGGGCCGTCCGGGCGCCGGTGCGAGACGGCCGGTGTCCGGGTCTCGGTGGTGGTCACCACGTACCGCCCGGCGGAGGGTCTGCTCACCGCGGTCCGGTCGATCGCCGCCCAGTCCTGGCCCGACCTGGAGATCGTCCTGGTGGACGACGCCTCACCGGCCGAGTTCGACGCGGTTCTGGCCGCCGCCGCGGACCTCGATCCCCGGATCCGGCTGATCCGGCTGGCCGAGAACGGCGGCACCTACGCGGCCCGCAACGCCGGGGTGGCGGCGGCCCGCGGTGACTTCGTCACCTTCCAGGACTCCGACGACTGGTCCCACCCGCGCCGGGTCGAACTGCAGATGGCGCCGCTGCTCACCGACCGGTCGGTACTGGCCACCACCTCGCAGGGGATCAGCGTCTCGGACCAGCTCGTGATGACCCGGCCGGGCATCCGCCGCAGCCGGGTCAACGTGTCGTCGCTGCTGTTCCGCAAGGAGCCGGTGCTCCGGCGGATCGGCGGGTTCGACCGGGTGCGCAAGGCCGCCGACTCGGAGTTCCTGGAGCGGATCCAAGCGGCCTTCGGCCCGGGTGCGGTACGCCGGGTCGACACGCCACTGGCACTGATCAGGCTCTCCGAGGGTTCGCTGTCCCGGGCCGAGATCCGTGCCTACTGGATGCATCCGGCGCGGACCGCGTACATGTCGGCGTACCGCTGCTGGCACGCCGCAGCCCGCCCACCACACCTGCCGGCCGGCCCGGACCGCCCGTTCGTGGCCCCGGCCCACCTCAGCGGCGCCACCGTCGCCCGGCACTACGACGTGGTGGTGGCCGCCGACTGGCGATTCCTGACCGGCACCCAGCGGGCCGCGCTCGCCGAGATCCGGGCCCTGCGCGACGCCGGGCTCACCGTGGCGGTCCTGCACCTGGAGGCGCTCCGGTCGATCGGCAAGCAGCGCCGCTCCCTCAGCACCGACGTGCAGCAACTGATCAACACCGGACAACTGGACCAGGTGCTGGAGACCGACGAGGTCGACGCCCGGGTGCTGCTGGTCCGCCAGCCCGAGGTGCTCCAGTTCGCCCCCGAGGACGGCTGCCGGATCCGCCCGCGACGGCTGCTGCTGGTCGCCGACCGGGCACCGGCCCGCCGGGACGGCACCGACCGCCGCTACACGGTGGAGGCGGTCGGTGAGGCGGCCCGGCGACTGTTCGCCGCCGACCCGGTCTGGTGCCCGGCCGACCCCGGGGTGCGCCCGCTCCTGACCGGCGCGGTCCTGTCGGGCGGCGGTTCCCCCGAGACGATCACCGGATTCGATCTGCCGCCGGTCGCCGAACTGCTGGACGTGGCCCGGCCGCTGCCCGCCCGGCGCGGCCCGGTGGTGGCCGGCACCGACCTGTGCGACGCCGGTGTCTGGCCCGGCGACCTGGAGTCGGCGCTGGCCGTGCTGCGCCGGTGCCGGGCCGCCGACGTGCGCCTGCGGCTGCCGGAGACCCCTCGGCGGCCGGGGGTGCTGCCCGCCTCCTGGCTGGTCTACGAACCCGGCGACCTGGACTCCCGGACCTTCGCCGCCCAGCTCGACTTCTACCTGCACTTCCCCCCGGAACACCTGGCCGAGCTGACGTCCCGGCCCGCCCTGGAGGCGGCCGCGACCGGATGTGTCGTCCTGGTCCCGGAACGTCTCGCCGAGGCATTCGGCGAGACGGCAGTGTCCTGCGCCCCCGGCGACGTGCCGACCCTGATCGACCGGTTCC
>DATMVU010000576.1:0-22916 GCA_035562875.1 Actinoplanes sp.
CTTGATCCGCGGCTCCTGGTCCTTCAGGTAGCTCAGCACCGGCGCGGCGAACACGATGGAGGCCGCGACACCGACACCCATACCGACGAAGAGCACCAGGCCCAGGTCCTTCAGGGTGCCCGCGCCGAGCAGGCCGGCACCGATGAAGAGCACACCACCGACCGGCAGCAGGGCCACCAGACCGGTGTTGAGCGAGCGCATCAGGGTCTGGTTGATCGCCAGGTTGGTGGCTTCGCTGTACGTCCGGGAACTGCCCGCGGTGATGCCGCGGGTGTTCTCCTGAACCTTGTCGAAGACCACCACCACGTCGTACAGCGAGAAACCGAGGATCGTCAGGAACCCGATCACGGTGTACGGGGTCAGCTCGAAGCCGACCAGCGAGTACACACCCGCCGTGACGATCATGTCGAGCAGCAGCGAGGCCAGGGCGGCCACCGCCATCCGCCACTCGAACCGGATGATCAGGTAGCCGGTGACCAGGATCAGGAAGATGACCAGGCCGAGGATGGCCTTGTCGATGACCGCGCCACCCCAGGCCGCGGAGACCTGCTGGTCGCCGATCTGCCCGGCCTCCAGCCCGAGGTCGGCCTCGACCAGGCTCTTGACCTGTGCCATCTCGGCTGCGGACAGCGCCGGGGTGCGGACCTCGAAGTTGGCGTCGGCGCCTTCACCGATCTGCTGGGCCGGGGTGACCTGAGCGCCCGGCTGTGCCGCGTGGACGGCGTCACCGACAGCGGTGAAGACGTCGTCGGCGGTGAAGGTCTTACCGGCCACCACGGCCGGGATGGAGAACTTGCTGCCACCGGCGAACTCGATGCCCAGGTGGAAGCCCCGGAAGATGAAGCTGCCCAGGGAGATCGCCACCAGCACGGCCGCGATGGTGAACCACATCTTGCGGCGACCGATGATCTGAATGTTCGCCTCGCCCTGGTACAGGCGATTCGCGAAACCGGAGCCGGCCATGTCAGGCCTCCTTCTGGCTGGTACGCAGAGCACGGCCGAGACCGCTCACCCGTGGCGACAGGAACGCCTTGGTGTTGGCGAGCACTGTCATGATCGGGTGCCGGAAGAGGAACACCACGACCAGGTCGAGCACTGTCGACAGGCCGAGTGCGAAGGCGAGACCCTGCACCTGGCCGATCGACACGACGTAGAGAACCACGGCACACATGATCGTGATGGCGTTCGCCGAGATGATCGTGCGCCGGGCCCGGTGCCACGCCCGCGGGACTGCGCTGCGCGGATTCCGGCCCTCGTGGATCTCGTCCTTCAACCTCTCGAAGTAGATGACGAACGAGTCCGCCGCCACACCCAACGAGACGATGAAACCGACGATACCCGCAAGCGTCAGGGTGAAGCCGATCGAGCGACCGAGGAAGACCAGGGCGCCGAAGGTGAGCAGGGCGGAGAGGCCCAGACTCAGGAAGATCACCAGGCCGAGCATCCGGTAGTAGAAGAACGAGTAGATCGCCACCAGGCCGAGGCCGATGGCGGCGGCGAGCAGACCCGCCTCGAGCTGCTGGTCACCGACGGTCGCGGAGACGGTCTGCGCCGGGCCGGACTCGAAGGTGACCGGGATGGCGCCGAAGTTCAGCTGGTCGGCGAGCTGCTTGGCGCTGGCGTTGTTGAAGTCACCGGTGATCTGCGACTGACCGGTCAGCACCGCCTGGATCTGCGGGGCGGAGACGATCTCCTTGTCCAGGACGACAGCCACCACACAGTGCTCGATGCTGCCGTAGAGCGAGCTGGCCGCGACGTAGCAGGGGTCGGCGGTGGTCGCCTCGAACGCCTTGCGGGTCAGGCCGGCCCACTTGGTCTGGCCGGCGCTCTTGAAGTCGAGCGAGACGACCCACTGGTTGGTGGTGGTGTCCAGCTGCGGGCTGGCCTGGTCGATGTCGTCACCGACGACCTCGGCCTTGTCCAGCATCACCTTGGCGCCCGAGTAGCAGGCGACGACCTCGCTGTCGGCGGCGTCGATCGCGCCGTTCGGCCGCTTGTCGAGCTGCTGCTCGCAGCCGATCGTCGGCACGTTGAACTGCATCTGCGGGTCGAGCACGTTGACCTCGGCCGGGGTCAGCGAGGCGAACGGCTTGTACGGCAGGCCGGCCTTGGGGTCGGTGGAGAGGTCGACCGGGGTGGTCAGCTTCTCGGCGGTGGCCCAGATGGCGCCGACCTTCTTGGCGATCGCCGCGCGCTGTTCCTTGACGTCCGCGGTGACCGGGGCCTCGGCCGCCGGAGCGGACGCGGACGGCGCGGCGGAGGGGGCGGCCGACGGGGATGCCGGAGTGCTCGGCGCGGGCGCGCCGCCACCCTGGCCACCGGTCGAGCCGGACGCCGAGACGGCCGGCGCGCTGGCACCGGCCGACGGCGCCACGGATCCCGAGGCTGCCGGGGCGGCACTGCCGCTGGCCGAGACGCTCGGCGACGGGCTCGGCGGGTTGAGCGCCACCGAGGAGACGTCCCCGGTGACCCCGGTGAGCAGCCGGAACCGCATGTTCGCGGCCTTCGACAGGTCCTTGAGCTGGTCGTCGGCCTTACCGGCGAGCGAGACGACGATCGTGTTGTTGCCCTGGATGACCACTTCGGCCTCGGAGACACCGAGAGCGTTGACCCGGCTCTCGATGATCTCCTGAGCCAGTTCCATGGCCTCCTTGGTGGGCGGTGCGCCCTGCTGGGAGGCGATGTAGGTGGCCTGGGTCCCGCCGATCAGGTCGAGGCCGAGCTTCGGCTCCAGCCGCTGCTTCCAGCTGCCGCTGGCGCCGGCCCCGAAGAAGACCAGCAGATACAGGACGACGAAGACCAGACCGAGCACGCCGAGTTGGCGTCCAGGATGCATCTGTCCCTGAGGTGGTCGTGCCACGGCGTTAGGTCTCCCTGTGTTCGGCCGCGTGGCTGCGCGGCGCTCAGTGTCTTAGACCGGCCGTCGACAGTCGAACGGCGGGCTGACGCACCGGGCCGGCGTGATCACCACCGGACCGGTGCGCGGGGAACTACGGGTCAGTCCTGCTTGCGCACTTCGGTGACGGGACCCTCCGGCTGATCCGGCGTGGACTCCTCGGCGGTGGGCACCTCGACGTCGGGCTCCGGGATTTCCTCACCGGACTTGTGAACGACCCGGGCGATCGCGGGACGCGCGAAACGGACCTGGACGTCCGGCGCGATCTCGAGGAGGACCTCGTCGTCGGAGACGCCGGCGACGGTGCCGTGCAGGCCCCCGATGGTCACGATCTGGTCGCCCGGACCGAGCGAACTCTGCATGTCCTGCGCCTTACGGCGCTGCTTCTGCTGCGGGCGGATCATGACGAAGTACATGAAACCGAAGAGCAGAACGAGAATCAGCAGGAACGAGTAATTACCGCCGCCGGCTGGCGCATCGCTTGCCTGGACGTCGAACACGAAGTAAGGCCTTCCGTCAACCACCGGCGCGACGAGTGGGCGGGCGCCGAAGGTGATCCGCAGATTCCGGTTGGAACGGCGGCGAGTCTAATAGGTCAACCTGGAGATAACGAATGCGGCACACGTCACGTTCACATCACGAGGGATATTTATACGTCTCGGGCGAACAGGTCACCCTGGAATACACCACCACGTCCATCGGTAGGTGGTGTCTTACCGAGATGAGCCCAGCCCGCTTCGGTGGCCACCCGGCCCCGCGGGGTCCGGGCCAGCAGACCGGCCCGCACCAGGAACGGCTCGCACACCTCCTCGACCGTGTCGGACTGCTCGCCCACCGCCACGGCGAGGGTGGACAGACCGACAGGACCGCCCTTGAAGGACTCGATGAGCGCCCGCAGCACCGCCCGGTCCAGGCGGTCCAGGCCCAGCGCGTCCACGTCGTAGACCTTCAGCGCCGCCCGGGCCACCTCCTCGGTCACCACACCGTCGGCACGCACCTCGGCGAAGTCGCGCACCCGGCGCAGCAGCCGGTTCGCGATCCGCGGGGTGCCCCGGGACCGGCCGGCGACCTCCGCCGCGCCCTCCGGTGTGATCGACACCCCGAGGATCCGGGCCGACCGGTGCAGCAGCGCGTCCAGATCGGCCGGTGAGTAGAAGTCCAGGTGCGCCACGAAACCGAACCGGTCCCGCATCGGACCGGACAGCAGACCGGCCCGGGTGGTCGCACCGACCAGGGTGAACGGCTCCACGTCCAGCGGGATCGCGGTGGCGCCCGGGCCCTTGCCGACCACCACGTCGACCCGGAAGTCCTCCATCGCGCTGTAGAGCAACTCCTCGGCCGGTTTCGCGATCCGGTGAATCTCGTCGATGAACAGCACGTCGCCGGGGGCCAGCCCGGTGAGGATCGCGGCCAGGTCGCCGGAGCGTTCGATCACCGGGCCGCTGGTGGTCCGGATGCCGGTGCCCAGCTCGGCCGCGACGATGTTGGCCAGTGTGGTCTTGCCCAGGCCGGGCGGGCCGGAGAGCAGGATGTGGTCGGGCGGGGTACCCCGGCCCATCGAGGCCTTGAGCAGCAGTTCGAGCTGGTCCCGGACCCGGTGCTGGGCGATGAAGTCGGACAGCCGGCGCGGCCGGACGCTGGCCTCGGCGTCCAGGTCCTCGTCGAACGGCTCGGGCGAGACGAGTTCCTCGGTCATGCCGTCGTCTCCGCTCCACTACGGCGCAGGCTCATCGGGTCTTGCCCAGCAGGCGGATGGCCTGGCGCAGCAGCACCGGCACCGGCGGGGTCTCCCCGTCGATCGTCTCGGCGACCGCGGCCACCGCCTGGTCGGCCTGCCCGGCGGTCCAGCCGAGCGCCAGCACACCCTGCCGCACCTGCTCCTGCCAGGCGCCGTTGAGCACTCCGGCAGAGCCGCCGTCACCGATCGCGATCGGGCCGATCTTGTCCTTCAGCTCGACGATCATCTTCTCGGCGCCCCGCTTGCCGATCCCCGGGACCTTGGTCAGGGCGGCGACGTCGGCACCGGCCAGTGCCCGGCGGACGGCGTCCGGCTGGTGCACCGCGAGCACCGCCTGGGCGATCCGCGGGCCCACCCCGTTGGCGGTCAGGAGCAGGTCGAAGAGCTGTCGCTCGCCGTCGTCGGCGAACCCGAACAGGGTGAGCGAGTCCTCCCGCACGATGAGGGTGGTCGCGAGCCGGGCCTCGCCGCCGGTCCGCAGCCCGGCGAGGGTGTTCGGCGTGCAGAAGACCCGCATGCCGACACCGCCGACCTCGACCACGGCGCTGTCGTGGAAGATCGCGGCGACCACACCGCGCACACTGGCGATCATCTCAGGCTCCTGCGTGCTGCGGCTTCGATCCGCGCGCGGGTGCCCCCGCGCCAGATGTGGCAGATGGCGATGGCGATGGCGTCCGCGGCGTCGGCGGGTTTCGGCGGGGCGGCGAGTTTCAGCAGCCGCGTCACCATGGCGGTGACCTGTGCCTTGTCGGCCGTGCCGGAGCCGGTGACGGCCGCCTTGACCTCGCTCGGGGTGTAGGTCTGCACCGGCAGCCCGGCCCGCGCCCCGGCCAGGATCGCGATCCCGCTGGCCTGTGCGGTGCCCATCACGCTCTGGGCGTTGTGCTGGGCGAACACCCGCTCGACGGCGACACTCTCCGGCTGGTACGCCGCAACCAGTTCGGCCAGTGACCGGTCCAGATGCAGCAGGCGCTGGGAGATGTCCTCGTCCGGGTCGCTGCGGACCACCGTGTAGCCGATCAGCTTGCCCGGCCGCCCCGGCATCCCCTCGACGATGCCGACTCCGCATCGCGTCAGCCCCGGATCGATGCCGAGCACCCGCACAGAATGCCTCCCCCTCGCGTACGTGTGTTCGACACCCTAGTACGCCCGCCTCTTGCGCCGTCCGCCGACACGCCTCGACGATGAGGCCGGGAGGTCCGTCATGTACCTCATCCCGCCGATGGACGACGAACCGCCGGCCGACTTCGTCGCTTTTGTCAGCCGGCACGCCACGGTCCTGCGCGCCGAGGCGTATCGCCTGGTCGGCGGCGCACCGGCCTACGAGGAGATCTATGGCCAGGTGCTCACCGACCTGGCCGGCCACTGGCGTCGCCTGCGGCTGTTCCGGCGCACCGAGCCGTACATGCGGGAGCGGTTGACGGCCCGTACCGCCCACTGGCGCGAGGACCAGGTCTACGAGGTCGAGGTCCGGGTCCGGCCGGCACTCTCCCGGACGGCGCCGACCCGGCCCGGGAGCCTGGCGCTGCGCAAGGCCGCAGTCCTCCCCGGCACCGCCCGCGCCAGCCTGGACGTCCTGGCCGACGCGGAGATCGCCTGGGTGCACGCCTGCCTGCGCGCCCGGCGGAACCGGATTCTCCTGCACGTCCTCTTCGTGGTGCTGGTGGTCGGCGCTCTGCTCCAGTACACAGCCTGGTTGAGCGCCGACCCCCACTGAACTCACTCCTCGTCGAGAACCGCCATGATCTCGTCGGAGATATCGGCGTTGGAGAAGATGTTCTGCACGTCGTCGCAGTCCTCGAGCACGTCGATCAGCTTGAGCACCTTGCGGGCACCGTCCTCGTCGACCGGCACGCTCATCGTCGGGACCAGCGCCGACTCCGCCGAGTCGTAGTCGATGCCGGCGCCCTGCAGGGCCGTCCGGACCGCGACCAGGTCGGTGGCCTCGCTGACGACCTCGAACGCGTCACCGTGGTCGAGGATCTCCTCGGCACCGGCGTCCAGGACCGCGAGCATCACGTCGTCCTCGGTCAGCTCACCCTTGGGGACGATCACCACGCCCTTGCGGTTGAACAGGTACGACACCGACCCGGCGTCGGCGAAGGTGCCGTTGTTGCGGGTGAGCCGGGTGCGGACCTCGGTGGCCGCCCGGTTCCGGTTGTCGGTGAGGCACTCGATCAGCAGGGCGACACCGTTCGGGCCGTACCCCTCGTACATGATCGTCTGCCAGTCGGCGCCGCCGGCCTCCAGACCGGAACCGCGTTTGACGGCGTTGTTGATGTTGTCGTTCGGGACCGAACTCTTCTTGGCCTTCTGAATGGCGTCGTAAAGGGTCGGGTTACCGGACGGATCGCCGCCACCGGTGCGTGCCGCAACCTCGATGTTCTTGATGAGTTTCGCGAACATCTTGCCGCGTTTGGCATCGACGACAGCCTTCTTGTGCTTGGTCGTCGCCCACTTTGAGTGGCCGGACATGCGTAACCTCCGCTGTGATCAAAGGGCCTGGCGGACCATCTCGACGAAGTACCGGTGGACGCGAAGGTCGCCGGACAGCTCCGGGTGGAAAGCCGTGGCGAGCAGGTTCCCCTGCCGAACGGCCACAATCCTACCGGCGTCGGCACCCTCGGCCACGCGCCCCAGCACCCGCACGTCGCCGCCGACCTCCTCGACCCACGGCGCGCGGATGAAGATGGCGTGAAACGGGCCGCCCTCGATGTCGTCGATCGCGACCGGGGCCTCGAACGAGTCGACCTGCCGGCCGAACGCGTTGCGCCGCACGGTCATCTCGATGCCCTGGAAGGTCTCCTGGTCGGAGCGGCCGTCCAGCACCTTCGTGGCCAGCATGATCATGCCGGCGCAGGAGCCGTAGACCGGCTTCCCGCTCGCGACGAACGAGCGGACCGGGCCGAGCAGCCCGAACGCCACCGCCAGTTTGCTGATCGCCGTCGACTCGCCGCCGGGCAGGACCAGCCCGTCGACACCGTCCAGTTCCTCCGGACGGCGGATCGGCCGGGCCAGCACGTCCGCCTCGGCCAGCGCGGACAGATGTTCACGCACGTCGCCCTGAAGGGCCAGCACACCGATGTTCACGGCCCAACAATAGGGAAGCAGGCCACCAGCGGGTCGATTGGCTATCGGAACCACCGTCCCGGCTCCATAACATCCCCGCCAGAGGACGAAACCACACGAGGAACCGAGAATCCCATGTCTGAGAACCAGCCCGCCGTCGGCACGGCCCGCGTCAAACGCGGCATGGCGGAGATGCTCAAAGGTGGCGTGATCATGGACGTGGTCAACGCCGAGCAGGCGAAGATCGCCGAGGACGCCGGTGCCGTCGCGGTGATGGCCCTGGAACGGGTACCGGCGGACATCCGCGCCCAGGGCGGCATCTCCCGGATGTCCGATCCCGACATGATCGACGGCATCATCGCGGCGGTCTCCGTCCCGGTGATGGCCAAGGCCCGGATCGGCCACTTCGTCGAGGCGCAGGTGCTGCAGGCGCTCGGCGTCGACTACGTGGACGAGTCCGAGGTGCTGTCCCCCGCCGACTTCGCCAACCACATCGACAAGTGGCAGTTCACCGTGCCGTTCGTCTGCGGCGCCACCAACCTGGGCGAGGCGTTGCGCCGGATCACCGAGGGCGCCGCGATGATCCGCTCGAAGGGGGAGGCCGGCACCGGCGACGTCTCCAACGCCACCACCCACATGCGCCGGATCCGGGCCGAGATCCGCCGGCTGCAGACGCTGCCCGAGGACGAGCTGTACGTCGCCGCGAAGGAGCTGCAGGCGCCGTACGAGCTGGTCAAGGAGGTCGCCGAGGCGGGCCGGCTGCCGGTGGTGCTGTTCACCGCGGGCGGCATCGCGACACCCGCCGACGCCGCGATGATGATGCAGCTGGGCGCCGAGGGGGTCTTCGTCGGCTCGGGCATCTTCAAGTCCGGCAACCCGGCCCAGCGCGCCGCCGCGATCGTCAAGGCCGTCACGTTCCACGACGACCCGGACGTGATCGCCAAGGTCTCCCGCGGGCTGGGCGAGGCGATGGTCGGCATCAACGTCGAGGACGAGGCGGTACCGCACCGTCTGTCCGAGCGGGGCTGGTAAGAGATCAAACCCTTCTTCGGGTACGCCACGGAAGGGTCCCGTCCGGTCGCGCGAGGTGGACCCGGTGCCGGGCCGTCCCGCGACCGCCGGGCCGAATGCGGTGGTCCCGGCCACTTCCCGCGTGGTGACACACGGTTCGATGCGTACCGTGCGTCACCACGCGGGAACGGCCCGCACGCCGGGTGGGCTAGACGGCCTGAACGGGGCGGGTCTCCTCGGCCGGCGGGATCGGCGCCGGGGACGGGACGGGCAGTGGGGACGGGACGGGCGCCGGAGACGGGACCGTCGGCGGGGGCAGGTCGGGCAGAGCCGATTCGACGATGTCGAAGTACTCCGGGCGCGGGTATCGGCGGTTCAGCCCGAGCATCCGCACGAGCACCCGGCGGCGGGCGCTCTGCGCGTCCCGCACCAGGTCGGTGTGCACCTGGCGGGCCAGCATCACCCGCCGGCTGGTGCCGATCAGGGTGCGGGCCGCCGGGTCGGCCGGGTCCAGGGTGACGGTCCGGAGCTGCCGGGTCAGGTCGTTCTCGGCGGTCTCCCGCTCCCCCGGCTCAGCGTCCAGGGCGAGCCGGGCCGCCGCATACAACTCCACCGATTCGGCCTGCTCGGCGACCACCGCCGCGGCCGCCGCCCGGCGCAACAGATGCGCGTCCAGGGCGCGCTCGGCCGACTGCGCCCGCGTGTGCAGACGCTCCACCCGTTGGGCGGTCCAGCCGAGGTACGCCGAGAAGATCGCGGCCAGCACGACGACTCCCACCACCCACCACATGCCGGGCATCGTAGTGCCCCACCGTGACGGGACCTGTGGTCAGGACCACTCGTCGTCGAAAACTCTCCCGTCGGTGGCTTCGATGGAGGTGGCGTAGACCTCGAGGACCCGGTTGGCCACACTCGGCCAGTCGAACGCGCGGACTGCCAGCCCGGCGCAGGATGCCAGCTCGGCCCGGCGTGCCGGATCATCCAGCAGTTCGCCGAGCAGCCCGGCCAGGGCGTTCGCGTCGCCGTTGGGGAACAGCGCCCCGGCCCGGCCGCCGTCCAGGACCCGGCGGAAGGCGTCCAGGTCGCTGGCGGCGATGGCGGCTCCGGCGGCCATCGCCTCGGTGAGGATCATGCCGAAGCTCTCGCCGCCGGTGTTCGGGGCGACGTAGACGTCCACACTGCGCAGCATCCGGGCCTTGTCCGATTCGGAGACGAGTCCGAGGAATTCCACCCGATCGTGCAGATCATCCGGTATGTCGGAGTAGAGCTCTTCCCGATCACCCGGCCCGGCAACCAGCAGTCGCAGCCCGGGCCGTTTCCGAGCCAGCGCCACGTACGCCGTACGCAGCAATGGGAAGCCCTTGCGCGGCTCGGTGAACCGGCCGAGGAAACCGAGAGCACCGCCCTCGCCGGGCCATCCGGGCAAGGACGCAGCCGAGGCGAACTTGGCCACCGCGACCCCGTTGGGGATCTCCACCGCGCCCCCGCCGAGGTGTTCCACCTGCACTTTGCGGGCGAGCTCACTGACCGCGATCCGGGCGGTGATCTTCTCCATCGCGGGCTGCAGGAAGTTCTGTGCGGCGGAGAGCGCCCGCGAGCGGGTCATCGCGGTGTGGAAGGTGGCCACCACCGGCCCGCGAGCCGACAGCACCGCCAGGAACGACAGGCTGGGTGTGAACGGCTCGTGCACGTGCAGCACGTCGAACTCGCCGCGACGCAGCCAGCGCCGGACCCGGGCGGTGGAGACCGGGCCGAAGGAGATCCGGGCGACCGAGCCGTTGTAGGGCAACGGCACCGCCCGGCCGGCCGGCACCACGTAGGCGGGCAGTTCGGCGTCGTCCTCGGCGGGCGCCAGCACGCTCACCGTGTGACCGAGACCGATCAGTGCTTCGGCCAGGTCCATGATGTGGTTCTGCACACCGCCGGGGACGTCGAACGAGTAGGGCGAGACGATCCCGATCCGCACCCGCTCCCCCTAGAGCCAGAGCTTCTGGAGCATGTGCCAGTCCTGCGGGTGCTCCGCGATCCCGGCCGCGTAGGCGTCGGCGAGCAACTGGGTGGTCCGCTTGACCCGTTCGTCGAGCGGCCCGTCGGTGGGTGGCACGACCCGGCGCATCCGGGACTGGACGCGGGTCTCGTCGTACCACATGTCGACCGCGAAGAGCGGCGCGCCGGTGCGGATGGCGAGGATCGCCGGACCGGCCGGCATCCGGGTGCGCCCGCCGAAGAACTCGACCTCGATCCCGCGCCGGGACAGGTCCCGGTCGCCGAGCAGCGCCACCACCCAGCCCTTGCCCAGGTGTTCGGCGAGCACGTCGAGAGCCGGGCGGTCGCCGCCGCTGTGCGGGAGGATCTTCATACCGAGCTTCTCCCGGTACGCCAGGAACTGCTGGTAGACCTTCTCCTGCTTGAACCGCTCGGCGACCGTGATCAGCGGGAAGTCCTGGCCGGTCACCCAGGCGCCGGCGGCGTCCCAGTTCGCCACGTGCGGCAGCGCCAGGATCACCCCGGTGCCGTCGGCGACACCCTTCTTGATCTGGTCGTGCCACTCGGGCTCCATCCGGAACCCGTCGAGGAACTGCTCCCGGCTCTGCGACGTCAGGCGGAACGCCTCCATCCAGTACCGCGCGTACGACCGCAGCGCGTCCCGGACCAGCGTCTCCGGCATGTCCGCGCCGACCACCCGCTGGAGGTTGGCGCGCAGCCGCTGGGTGCCGGGCCCGTTCGACTTCCAGGCCCGGTCGGCGCCCGCCCGGAACAGCGACCGGGCCACCGGCAGCGGCAGCGCGCGCACGACGTTCCAACCGGCGAGATAGCCGAATTCGATCAGACGGTCCTTCACTCCGAGGTCACCTTCGGTTCAGTCTTGCCGGCGTGGATGAGCCGCTGGAAGGCGGTGATCACGGAGAGGACGGCGAGCACCCACAGGGCGGCCGGGAGACCCCACTGCAGGCCGGCCGCGCCGAGCAGGCCGCCGACGCCGACGATCAGCAGTCGCTCCAGGCGCTCGGCGATACCGACGTCGGCGTCCAGGCCGAGGCTCTGGGCACGGGCCTTCACATATGACACGACCTGGCCGAAGACCAGGCAGAGCAGACCCGCGACGACACCACCGTAGGGATTGCCCTCGGTCGCCAGGTAGTAGGTGACGGCACCGAAGACCGCACCGTCGGCGATCCGGTCCATCGAGGAGTCGAGGAGCGCCCCGAACTTGCCGGTACCGCCCCTCATCCGCGCCATTGTGCCATCGAGAGTATCGGTGAGGGCACAGGCGGTTACGATCACGGTGGCCCAGAAGAGGTGCCCGTGAGCACCGAGAAATGAGCCGATCAGCACGCCGACGGTGCCGGCGACGGTGACCGCGTTGGGCGTGACACCGATCCGGAGCAGGAAACGGGCGACCGGGTTGACGCCGTACGAGACGACGGCACGGGCCGTTGATTGAACGATCTTTGCCATGGCCGTCCCACCATATCGGCGTGCGACGGGCCACGGCACGGGTCGCCCCCGGGCTTGGCCGGATCGTCACCATCGGCGCACCTCATAGAGGTCCGAAGGTCCTTGTGACCAATACCGCGCCGGGTGTGGGATTCACTGAACAGCCGCGTAACAACCTGGGAACGACGGGAGCACTCGGCATGGCGCAGAAGGCTTCGGAGAAGGGACAGGCCGGCGCTGGCGCGCCGGCGGTGACCGAACCCGGCAGGGTTCGCAACGTGGTGCTGGTGGGCCACTCCGGTGCCGGGAAGACCTCACTGGTCGAGGCGTTGCTCGCCGCGACCGGAGTGATCTCCCGGGCCGGCGGGGTGACCGACGGCACCACGGTCACCGATCACGACCCGGCGGCGATCCGCCAGCAACGGTCGGTCGCGCTCTCCTGCGCGCCCCTACCGCATCAGGACGTGACGGTGAATCTGCTGGACACCCCCGGTTTCGCCGACTTCGTCGGTGAGCTGCGCGCCGGTCTGCGGGCCGCGGACGCCGCGCTCTTCGTCGTCTCCGCGGCCGACGGGGTGGACGACTCGACGGTGGCCCTCTGGGAGGAGTGCGCCGCGGTCGGCATGCCCCGCGCCGTCGCCGTCACCCGGCTGGACCATCCGCGCGCCGACTACGACCAGACGCTGCAGGACTGCCAGGCGGCGTTCGGGGACAACGTCCTCCCGGTCTTCCGGCCGGTGGACGGTCCGGGACTGATCGGGCTGATCACCCAGCGGGTGCTGGACTACCGCAACGGCCGGCCGCCGCAGTCCCGGGAGGCCGTCGCGGACGAACTCGCCGGCATCGCCGTGGACCGGAACACGCTGATCGAAGGGGTCATCGCGGAGAGCGAGGACGAGACGCTGATGGACCGCTACCTCGGCGGCGAACCGATCGGCACCGACGTCCTGATCCCGGACCTGGAGAAGGCCGTCGCCAAGGGCAACTTCCACCCGGTCGTGCCGGTCTGCGCGTACACCGGTGTCGGCCTGGACCCGCTGCTCGACCTGCTGGTCAACGGTTTCCCGTCACCGCTGGAGCACGACCTGCCGGTGGTCACCGGGGTGGACGGCTCACCGCGCGCCCCGCTGACCTGCGACCCGGACGGCCCTCTGGTCGCCGAGGTGGTGCACACCACGATCGACCGGCACGTCGGCCGGGTGTCGCTGGTCCGGGTCTTCTCCGGCACTCTGCGCCCGGACCAGACCCTGCACGTCTCCGGGCACGGCCTGGCCGAACGCGGGCACCCCGACCACGACGCCGACGAACGGGTCGCGCACGTCTACTCGGTGTTCGGCGCGCAGCTGCGGGAGATCCCCCGCGCCGTCGCCGGCGATCTCTGCGCGATCACCAAGTCGGGCAGCGCCGAGACCGGCGACACGCTGTCGGCCAAGGACACCCCGCTGCTGATGGAGCCGTGGCGGATGCCGGAGCCGCTGCTGCCGATCGCGGTGGTCGCGAAGACCCGCTCCGACGAGGACGCCCTCGCCAAGAACCTGGCCCGGCTGGTGGCCGGTGACCCGGCGATGCGGCTGGAGCGCAACCCGGAGACCCATCAGCTGGTGCTCTGGACGATGGGCGAGTCACACGCCGACGTGGTCCTGGACCGGCTCCGTGCGGGCGGCGTCGAACTGGACACCGAACCGGTGCGGGTGGCGCTGCGGGAGACCTTCGGCAGCGGTGCGAAGGGCCACGGCCGGCACGTCAAACAGTCCGGCGGCCACGGGCAGTACGCCGTCTGCGACATCGAGGTGGAGCCCCTGCCCCGTGGTGCAGGTTTCGTCTTCGTGGACAAGGTGGTCGGCGGGTCGGTGCCGCACAACTACATCCCGTCGGTGGAGAAAGGGGTCCGGGCGCAACTGGAGAAGGGCATCGCGGCCGGGTACCCGGTGGTGGACCTGCGGGTCACCCTCTACGACGGCAAGGCGCACAGCGTGGACTCCTCGGACGCCGCCTTCCAGACCGCCGGGGCGCTGGCGCTGCGGGCCGCCGCCGAGAACGGGCGGATCACCCTCCTCGAACCGGTCGACGAGATCGAGGTGCGGGTGCCGGAGACGTACGTCGGCGCGGTGATGAGCGACCTGTCCGGGCGGCGCGGCCGGCCGCTGGGCAGCGAGTCCGGCGGCACCGGCGAGGCGAGCCTGGTCCGCGCCGAGGTCCCGGCCACCGAACTGGTCCGGTACGCGGTGGAACTGCGCGCCCTCACCTCGGGCACCGGCACGTTCTCCCGCCACTACCTGCGGCACGAGCCGATGCCGCCACACCTGGCCGAGGAGCATGCCGCGGTCAGGTGACCGGCCAGGCCTTGGTGATCAGGTCCCGGGTGTCGTGCAGCAGCTGCGGCACCACCTTGGTCCGGCCGATCACCGGCATGAAGTTGGCGTCGCCGCCCCACCGGGGCACCACGTGCTGGTGCAGGTGGGCGGCGATGCCGGCACCGGCGATCGAGCCCTGGTTCATGCCCAGGTTGAAACCGTGCGGGGTGCTGACGGCGCGCAGCACCCGCATCGCGGTCCGGGTGAACGCGGCGACCTCGACGGTCTCGTCCTCGGTCAGATCGGTGTAGTCGGCCACATGCCGATAGGGGCAGATCAACAGATGACCGGGGTTGTACGGGTACAGGTTGAGCACCGCGAACACCAGCTCCCCGCGCGCCACCACCAGCGAATCCGCCGGTGGCAGCCCGGGTGCCAGGCAGAACGGGCAGCCGGCCGGATCCCCGTAGCCACCCTCCGGGGCGTCCGCCCCGGAGATGTAGGTCATCCGGTGCGGCGTCCAGAGCCGCTCCAGCCCGTCCGGTTCGCCGGTGCGCAGCCCCTCGTCCACGATCGCATCCTATGCGGAACCGTCAGCTTTGCAGCTGCGGGAAAACCCCGTACAGATGGAACCGGCCGCCACCGGCCCGTTTCGCGGAGTACATCGCCGAGTCGGCGTACCGCAGCACGTCGTCGGGGCTGTCCCCGGCCCGGGACAGCGCGATCCCGATGCTCACCGGGGTACGCAGCTCGTGCCCGCCGATGGTCACCGGCTCGTTGAGCACCGCGATGATCCGTTCCGCGACGAGCACCGCGTCGACCTTGTCCCGCAGGTCCTCGGTGATCACCACGAACTCGTCGCCGCCCAGCCGGGCCACCGTGTCCTCGGTGCGCACACACGTCCGCAGCCGCTCGGCGACCACCTGCAACAGGCTGTCCCCCACGTCGTGGCCGTAGGTGTCGTTCACCGGTTTGAAGCCGTTCAGGTCGAGCATCAGCACCCCGGCCGGGCTGCCGGTACGCCGGGACCGGGTCAGGGCGCCGGTCAGCCGCTCCCGCAGCAGAGCCCGGTTACCCAGCCCGGTCAGCGGGTCGTGCAGCGCCCGCAGGGTCAGCTCGGCGGTCAGCGCCACACTGCCCAGCGCCAGCGCCACCTGGGTCCGCAACGTGTGCAGGGCGTGGACCAGGTCGTCCGGCAGATCCGCCGGGGCGGCGACGGTCATCACGCCGAAGAACCGCTCACCACTGAGCAGCGGCATCATCGTCGCCGCCGGCCCGGTCCCGTCCTCCCCGAGACAGCCGGGCGCTGCGACGGTCTCGCCGGCCCGCAGCCGGGTGAGCAGCTCGGGCGGCATCGACGAGCCGGGCTGCTCGGTACCGAGCAGATCCTCGGCTCCGGGGCCGATGGCCTGCACGACGGTCCACCACTCGTGCCCCGGCGCGGCGGCGACGACGGTGACCCGCGCGCCCGGGTGATCGGCGAGCAGGGTGCCGGCCGCCTCGGCGGCGAGCCGGTGCACCTCGGCCGGGTCGGTGGTCCGCAGCAGTGCGGTGCCCAGATCGCTGAGGACCCGCTCCCGGCCGACGGCCACCCGCACCGCCGCCATCCCGGCGTCCACCCGCAGGACCAGCCGGCTGTTGTCCCGCAGCCCGACGATCTGCCGGGTCACCACGATGCCGGTGAGCAGCAGAGCCCCGCCCAGCACCACCCAGGCGGACCGGTCCAGGCCGTTGCGGGCGAGTGCTTCGACGAGCAGCAGATCGACGGCGGCGATGGCCAGGTAGGGCAGCAGGCTCGCCGGGCGGCGGGCCGAGACCTCCAGGACCTCCTCGCCCTCGACGGCCCGCCGGGCGTGCGCGACGTTCGAGGCGAACACGGTCACCAGGACGACGTACTTCGCGGCGAGCAGCAGGTGCAGGTGTTCCCCACCGGCCAGCAGCGGCTGCACGGCGGCGATCGTCATCTGCCCGGCACCGCACGCCAGTGCCCAGTGCATCGCGCGGCGGCTGACCTCGGCCACACCACCGATCCAGAGCCGGGAGATCGCGAAGATCGCGACGAGGGGGGCGATGGTCAGCACCAGCTCCGGCACCGAGGCCGACGGGCCGGACAGGAAGTACCAGACGAAGACCGCACCGGCGGTCATCACCGTGGCCATGTCCAGGCCCACCCGCAACCGGCTCGCCGACCAGCGGTTGCGCACCGGGATGGTCAGCAGGGCCGGGATCAGGAAGGCCGGCACCATCAGGTCCAGCAGGCCGACCAGCGGGGAGTCCGGGGTCAGGGAGAGGTCACCGGCGGCCACCAGGTGCACGAACTGCACCACGGCGGAGAGCGCCAGCGCGGACCAGGCACAGCCGGTGAGGAACAGATGCCGCCGGGCGGCGTCCTGTCCCGCCCGGCGAGCCAGGTACCAGGCCTGCCAGGCGGTCCCGGCGAGCAACGCGCCCAGCAGCGGCGCGAAGCCCTTGAAGATCGCGATCTGGATCTCCGGGCCACCGATCCCGAGTACGTGCACCACGACCAGGACTGCCGACAGGGCGTATCCCGCCACTGCCGGCCTCGGTGTCCGGAACCCCATGCCGTTTCCCTCCCGCCGCCGCGTGAATGGCGGAGACTGCTCCGCGTTCAGGTCGGGCGGCGGGCGGGGAAACTTAGCTCAGGCTGCCGACGGGCCGGTGTTGATTCGGGAGCGAACCACCTCGACGACGTGCGCGACGGCCTCGTCGATCGAGACGCCGTTGCGCTGCGAGCCGTCCCGGTAGCGGAACGACACGGTGCCGCCGCTGACGTCGTCGTCACCGGCGATCGCCATGAACGGGATCTTCTGCTGCTGCGCGGTGCGGATCTTCTTCTGCATCCGGTCGGTGGAGTAGTCCACCTCGGCCCGGATGCCCGCCTTCTTCAGCTTCGCCACGAACTCGGCCAGGTAGTCGGCGTGGTCGTCGCGGATCGGGATGCCGACCACCTGCACCGGGGCCAGCCAGGCCGGGAACGCGCCCGCGTAGTGCTCGACCAGCACGCCGAAGAACCGCTCGATCGAGCCGAACTTCGCCGAGTGGATCATCACCGGCTCCTGGCGGGTGCCGTCCGCCGCCTGGTACTCCAGACCGAATCCGGCGGGCTGGTTGAAGTCGTACTGGATCGTCGACATCTGCCAGGTCCGGCCGATCGCGTCCTTCGCCTGGACACTGATCTTCGGACCGTAGAAGGCCGCACCACCCGGGTCGAGCACCAGCTCCAGGCCGGACTCGGTGGCGACGTCCTCCAGGACCTTGGTGGCCTTCTCCCACTGCTCGTCCGAGCCGATGAACTTGTCGCTCTGCGGGTCCCGGGTCGACAGCTCCAGGTAGTAGTCGTCCAGACCGAAGTCGTCCAGCAGCGACCGGACGAAGTTCAGCAGATGCTTGATCTCGGCCGGAGCCTGCTCGGCCGTCACGTACGAGTGCGAGTCGTCCTGGGTCAGGCCACGCACCCGGGTCAGGCCGTGCACCACACCGGACTTCTCGTAGCGGTACACCGTGCCGAACTCGAACAGGCGCATCGGCAGCTCACGGTAGGACCGCCCGCGCGACCTGAAGATCAGGTTGTGCATCGGGCAGTTCATCGCCTTGAGGTAGTAGTTCGCCCCCTCCAGCTCCATCGGGGGGAACATCGTGTCCTTGTAGTAAGGCAGGTGGCCCGAGGTGTGGAACAGGCCCTCCTTGGTGATGTGCGGGCTGCCGACGTACTGGAAGCCCTCCTCGATGTGACGGGCGCGGACGTAGTCCTCCATCTCGCGCTTGATCACACCGCCCTTCGGGTGGAACACCACCAGGCCGGAACCGATCTCGTCCGGGAAGGAGAAGAGGTCCAGCTCGGTGCCGAGCTTGCGGTGGTCCCGGCGCTCGGCCTCGGCGAGACGGGTCAGGTACGCCTTCAGCTCGTCCCGGGACGGCCACGCGGTGCCGTACACCCGCTGCAGTTGGGGGTTCTTCTCCGAACCACGCCAGTACGCGGCGGCCGAGCGCATCAGCTTGAACGCCGGGATCAGCCGGGTCGACGGCAGGTGCGGGCCGCGGCACAGATCGCCCCAGACCCGATTGCCGTCGGAGTCCAGGTTGTCGTAGTGGGTCAGCTCGCCCGCACCGACGGCGGCGGCCTCCTCATCCACGTCACCCTTGATGTCGACCAGCTCGAGCTTGAACGGCTCGTCCTTCAGCTCGGCCTTGGCCTCGTCGAGCGTGCCGTACTCCCGGCGGCTGAAGGTCTGCCCGGCCTTGACGATCTCCTGCATCCGCTTCTCGAGCTTCGTCAGGTCCTCCGGCTGGAACGGCTTCGCCACGTCGAAGTCGTAGTAGAAGCCGTCCCGGATCGGCGGGCCGATGCCCAGCTTCGCCTCCGGGAAGACGTCCTGCACGGCCTGCGCGAGCACGTGCGCGGCCGAGTGCCGCAACACGTCCAGACCGTCCGGGGTGTCGATGCCGACCGGGGTCACCGTGGTCTCGGCGGCGGGCGCCCAGTTCAGGTCACGCAGGCGGCCGTCCGCCTCACGGACCACGACGATCGCCTTCGGCCCGTGTGCCGGAAGCCCGGCGGCGGCCACCGCGTCGGCCGCCGTAGTCCCGGCGGGGACGACTAGCGGGTCGGCCACGACGGGTGTACGGGGTGCAGACACGATGATCTCCATTCAGAAAACGATTAGGCGCCCTGATGCTATCCGCCGGTCGTCAGGACACGGCCCAGGAGGGGAGCGGCTCGCGGGCGGTCAGCCACGCGGCGGGGATGCCGTCGATGCCGGTATGGGCGGCCACCACGCCACCCGCGATCGCCGCGGTGGTGTCCACGTCGCCGCCGGCCACCACGCAGGCGGCCACCGCGGCCGGGTAGTCGCCCAGGAAGCGGTCGGCGACCCAGAGCGCGAACGGCACGGTGTCCTGCGCCGTCGCCTGCGAGCCGGAACCGAGCCGGTGGGCGGCCTCCTCGACCGTCACGGTCAGCCCGGCCGCCTCGATCAGGCCGTCGTGCACCACCCCGGGCGGGGTGTGCCCGGCCGTCGCCCGCAGCAGCCGCCCCCGGTCGGGGCGGTGCCCGTTCAGCCGGGCGGCGGCGGCCACCGCAGCGGCCACGGTCACCGCCACCCCACCGGCGACACCTTCCGGGTGGGCGTGCGTGACCTCGGCGGCCCGTACCGCGGCAATAGCCGCCCGGGCCGGGGAATCCGCATGCCAGGCGCCCAACGGCGCCGCCCGCATCGCCGCGCCGTTACCGCAGGAACCCTGACCGTCGAAGGCCGCGGCCGCGGCGATCGGCCAGGGCAGACCCTCGCGGATGGCGCGGAGCATCACGACGGCGCCGGGACCGTAGCCGCGATACGGCTCGAACCGGGCGGCCAGCAGTCCGGCGAGCGCATCGCGATCGAAATCACCCTCCGGGTCGGTTCCGGCCAGGACGGACACCAGGCAGCAGGCCTGTTCGGTGTCGTCGGTCCACTCCCACGGCGCCCGCGGAACCCGGGCTTCCAGCAGGTCGGAGGGCTTGTTGCCGGGGACGAAGTACTGCGCGCCGAGCGCGTCGCCGACGCTCAGGCCGGCGAGACTGTCGAGCGCCAGGCGGAGTCGGCTATCGGGGAAAAGTGTGAATGGCATCGGTACTTCGGATCGTATTCCATCACTGAGCGTCATCAAAGCTTCTCGCTCGATCACCCTTTAGGTCCAGCCTTGCCAGGGACGCTACGGTCTTCGCATGGCCACGGTGTTGCTCGTCGAAGACGACCATGTCGTGCGCGGCGCCATGCTCCGTTCGCTAGCCGACCGGGGGCACGCCGTGCACGCCGTCGGCACCGCTCTGGAAGCCCTCCGGCGGGTCGCCGCGGAGACTCCCGACCTGGTCGTCCTCGATCTCGGGCTGCCCGACCTGGACGGCTCGGACGCCTTGCGCATGCTGCGTGGCATCACCGACGTGCCGATCATCATCGCCACCGCGCGCGACGACGAGCAGACGGTCGTCCGGCTGTTGCGGGCCGGCGCCGACGATTACATGGTGAAACCGTTCACCGGCGCCCACCTGGACGCCCGGATCGCGACGGTGCTGCGCCGGGTGGGCCGGGCCAGCCGGGCCGCACAACCGGCCGTGCACGAGGTGGGCGAGTTACGGGTCGACGTCGGCGAGCGCAGCGCCACCCTGGCCGATCAGCCACTGGCGCTGACCCGCAAGGAGTTCGACCTGCTGGCCTACCTCGCTGCCCGTCCGGGCCGGGTGGTTTCCCGTCGTGAGCTGTTGGAGGAGGTATGGCGACAGCCATCGGTCGGCGAGGACCAGACCATCGACGTGCATTTGTACTGGCTCCGCCGGAAACTGGGCGAGTCCGCGGCGAAGCCCCGCTTCCTGCGCACCGTGCGGGGGGTCGGATTCCGGTTGGTGGCGCCGGACTGAGGTTGCGGCTGGCGTACACCACCGCCGCCACCACCACTGTCGCCGCTCTCGTCTTCCTCATCCCGCTGGGCTGGAGCCTGCGTAACGACCACCGGGACGCCGCTCTGGCCGCCGCCGCCGAGAAGTCCGCCACGGTGGCCGGGGTCATCACGATCGGCGGCAACGACAAGGGCATCGCCGCGGCCGTCGAAGCGGCCGGTGGGGTACCAGTGGTGCACACCCCCGGTGTCGTGCCGTCGCCGGGCGGCCGGGCGGGTGCCGCGCTCATCGACCGGGCGGCGACCGCCCCGGAACCGACAGTCGCGGACGTCGACGGCGGGGTGGTCCGGCTGCAGCCGGTCACCGTGGGCGAGCGCACCCTGGTGGTCGAGGTGTTCGTGCCGGGTTCGGTGCTCAACCAGGACACCGCCCGGGACTGGTGGCTGCTCATCGGCCTCGCCGTGGTCCTGGTCGGCGGCTCGGTGTTCGCCGTGGACCGGCTGGCCCGGGGCGCGGTCCTGTCGGCCCGGAACCTGGTGGACGCGGCGCTCGCGGTCGGCGGTGGCGATCTGGCGGTCCGGGTTCACCCGTCCGGCCCACGGGAGCTGACCGAAGCGGGGTACGCATTCAACCGAATGGCCGACCGCTTGGTAACGTCTCGCACCGACGAGCGTGAATTGGTCGCCGACCTGTCGCACCGGCTGCGGACTCCGCTGACCGCGTTGCGGCTGGACGCCGAGGCGCTCGACCCGGACGACACCCAGATCATCGACCTCACCGCCGCCGAGGTGGACCGCCGTCGTGGCATCAGGCGCATCCGGCAGGCGATCGGCACCTTGGAGGACGAGGTCAACCAACTGATCAACACGACCCGGCAGGCAGTCGCCGACCGGGTCGCCGCGGAGCCGGAGGACGGGCTCTGCGACGCCAGCGAGGTCGTCCGGGAACGGATGATGTTCTGGTCGGCGCTCGCCGCCGACCAGGAGCGGCAGTACCGGGTGATCGGGGCGCACCTGCGCATCCCGGTGCCGGTGGCCCGGGCCGAGCTGGCCGCCGCACTCGACGCGGTGCTCGGCAACGTCTTCCGGTACACCCCGCAGGGGACGGCGTTCGAGGTGGCGCTCTCCCGGCGGGACGGCTGGGTGGCGCTGCGCGTCGACGACGCCGGACCCGGCATCCCGGACCCGGAGAACGCCCTGCGCCGCGGCCAGAGCCAGCAGGGCTCCACCGGGCTGGGCCTGGACATCACCCGCCGGGTGGCCCAGTCCACCGGCGGCTCGGTGAGCCTGGACCGGGCCACCCTGGGCGGCGCCAGCGTGGTGATGATGCTGGCCGACGCCGACGCGACACCGAAACAACCGAGCCGGTTCGGGCTCGTCGGCCGGGGCCGGCTGGCCCGCGACCGGGGACCCGAGCGCCGCCGCAGCAGAAGAGGAGAGGAATGAACGTTTTTCCACCTGGCGAGGGCCGTGCTTCAGGGCGCCGGCGGGTTGAAAAAGGTTCACCGCTCCCCCGAACGGCACAGCGCTGGCTTATATCTTCTTTAGGAACGTTCCTTCGGGACCGCCGTGATGGCAAGGTTCCCTCCGATCCCATCAGGTTTCCCGGTTCGCAACCCGCAGCGCGTCCCCCGCGCCGCGATCCGCGAAGCCCCCGAGCGGTGGGGGGCGGTCACCCCATGGACCCCTCCCACCGCCACCAAGCTCGACAAGGAGACGCCGTGTCCGCGCATCGCCGGCCGACGTTCCGCGGGTCGCCGCCCGGACGGCGCCGCGCGGCGAGCACGCAGAAGCAACTGCGAACACGCTCGGCGACCTTCCGGTTCCTTCCGGTAGCACTCGGCCTGGCCCTGCTCGGCGTCGGCGGTGTGGTCGGGCCCAGCGTGATCGGCGGAAGCTCGTCCAGTGACGACTTCTCCCTGACCTCGCTGCCGGCCGACGCCCCCGACCAGGGACTGGTCTACAGCGGACTGAAACTCGCGGCGTCCGACTCGGTCTGCGCCGGGGCCTACCAGGTGTACGACCAGACCTGCACACACGGCCCGGACACGGCTCCGGCCGGTCTGTCGGTGCGGCG
>DATMVU010000577.1:0-7018 GCA_035562875.1 Actinoplanes sp.
GAGTCGCGAGGTCCGGCTGCTCCGACGGCACCGGCAAGGTGATCGTCTCGGTGAAGCGCAGCGGCGACGGGCCGTCCAGCAGATAGTCGAACGTCGCCACCCCCGTCGTCGGATCGAACGAGTACGAGGGAAAGCGCATGACGTCGAACTGCACCCGGAAACTCCTGTCATAAGGCCGACGGGCAATACTAATTCGTCCGGCAACGATGCAACCCCGAGGAGATCACATGCGGCTGGCAGACCTGCGGGGCAAGTCCGTGGCGGTCTGGGGGACCGGCCGTGAGGGGCGGGCCGCGGTGGCGGCGATCGCCCGGCACGAACCGTCCCGCCTGATCGTGGTCGAGGACAGCGCCAACTACCTGTCCGTCGAGTGGACCGGTGAACTGGCCGCGCTGGCGCCGCTCGCCGGTGGTGAACACGCGCACGCGGCCCTGGTCAGCGCCGATGTGGTGGTGCGGTCGCCGGGGGTGCCGTCCACCCACCCGTACGTCAAGGAGCTGCGTGAACGCGGTATCCCGGTGACCGGCGGCAGCGCGCTGTGGATGGCCGGCAACGCCGCCCGGACCGTCGGGGTCACCGGCAGCAAGGGCAAGTCGACGACGTCCAGCCTGATCAGCCACCTGTTGACGGCGGTCGGGCGGCCCAACGCGTACGGCGGCAACATCGGTGTGCCACTGCTGGACATGCCCGAGGCCGAGTTGTACGTGCTGGAGCTGTCGAGTTACCAGTGCGCCGACCTGACCGACTCGCCACGGGTGGCGGTGGTCACGTCGCTCTTCCCGGAGCACCTGGACGCGCACGGTGGTGAGCGGGAGTATTACCGGGACAAACTGAACATCCTGCGGTACGGGCCGGACCTGATCGTGGTCAACGGGGTCGACGAGCGGCTGCGCGAGGAGATCCGCGGCACCGTCGACGGGGGTCACCGCCCGCCGGTGCCGGCCGCCGCCGGGGACTCCCGGTTCCGGGTCGAGGACGGTCTCGTCTGGTGCGGTGACGAGGCACTGTTCAGCCGGGACGCGCTCGTTCTCAAGGGCCGGCACAACGCGGGCAACCTGTGTGTGGCCCTCGCCGTACTGGACGGCATGGGCATCGACGTGCCCGCCGCGAAGGCGGAGCTGGAGGAGGCGGTCCGGTCGTTCGCGGGACTGCCGCACCGGCTCGCCGAGATCGCCGACCCGTCCGGGCTGACGTTTGTCGACGACACCCTGTCGACGTCGCCGTACGCCGCGATGCACGCCATCGAAGCCTACGAAAACCGGCCACTCACCGTGTTGGTCGGCGGAACCGACCGCGGTCTCGACTACACCCCGTTACGGGATTTCCTCGCGGATCGGGAACTCACCGTGATCGGCATGCCGGACAGCGGGCCCCGGATCCTGGAGGCGCTCGCCCAGCTGCCGAAGGTCCGCACCGAAACGGCCGAGGATCTCGCCGACGCGGTCCGGCTGGCCCGCGAACTCACCCCCGCCGGTGGGGTGGTGCTGTTGTCGCCGGCCGCCCCGAGCTACGGCCAGTTCCGTAACTTCGAACACCGCTCCGAGGTCTTCGCCCAGACAGTCCGCGAAACAGCCCCCTGACCGTTCCCGATCGCCCGCCCCGGCTCATGGGCGCCTGCGGCTCGCTCCGAGCCGCAGTTGACCACGGCCGGGCGGGCTGCTCCTGATGTGGTGAGCCGGGGTCTCAGCTGGTCGGTGGGCCGGTTCGGGTCTGGAACAGGGGGGCCGTGCGGTCGCCGGCTTCGGCTGACAGGGTGCGTGTGGTGGTGTCGGCTACCTTGCGCAGTGTTTTGATCGCCGGTCCCTGACCGGACTCGGGGCAGGGGTAGCCCACCGCGAAGCCGGCTGTCGTCGCCGAGATGGCGGCGTTCGAGCCGGTGATGCGGAACCCGGTCACCTTCTTGCGGCCGGGGCTGTAGGCCGGGGTACTGGTCAGGAAGACCTTCATGTCCTGCTGGACCCGGATCGCCTTGAACGGTCTGGCGCCGGGTTTGCAGGTCAGCCACCAGGTCTCCTCGATGAGCATGCTGTGGTGGAACGCCATCGCCGGGGCCTCCCGGGCGAGGCGGGTGGCGTTCCAGTCGAAGCCCTGGAGCAGGTCGGCGGCGTCGACCGAGCCGAGATTGGTCGTGAAGTCGAAGGTGACCGCGGCCGCTGCGGGTGCGGTGCCGGCGAGACTCCCGGCGAGGGCGGCGCCGGCGATCAGGGGAAGCAGTCGCATGCCGTCTGATGCTTCCCAGACGCGAGGGTGTCTGCACACAAAAATGGGGATTTCCCCCGACCGGTGACGCGACCCCGACCGGAAGTACGACCGCACCGGAAGCCGGGATCTGACCGGAAACGATTAGCCGGGGCGGGCCGGGCCGGGCTTGTGGCGGGTGGCTCGAAGACGGCGGGGGCTTGGGCGGTGACCGTCGCCCTCCGCCCGGCGGTGGCTCGTCGTCGGGTGACCCGACGCCTACCGGCCCGGCTGCCACGGGCGGTGTGGCTTGCGGTCGTGGAGCCGTCTCGCGTACCGGAAAATATTTTGATCTTGTTTCTCAAGTGACGGCGGCGTTTCAGCGCGTCACCAATGCCGACCGAACGGGTGACCCTGCGTTGGCCGAACGGCCCATCCGCAAATCGGCCGTAAATCGGACATGTGATGGCGGCCACGTCGTAACACGCATTTACCAATCGATGGGTGTCATCCGGGTCGTCCGTAACGCCCCTGCTCCGGTAACGGTTTGAAAACTTCCTTCACATCCTTGACAGCGGCACCCGTTTAGTAAGAACTTTTACCGCGACAGTAAACAGTCCTTCCTGAAAGGGTGTCCGATGGCTGAGCCGGAGATGGACGGCACGGCGGTCGCCGCGATCGTCCGGGACCTCGGGCCGGCCGACGGGGTGCTCGCCCGGGTCAGGACGCTGCTGCCGGACTTCACCGGGGCGCTGCAGCGGGTCGCCGAGCAGGTGCTCACCGATCCGGCGGCGGCCTCCCGGGCCACCATCGTCGAGCTGGCCGAGCGCAGCGGCACCTCGCCGGCGACGATCACCCGGTTCTGCCGGGCGGTCGGGTTCGACGGGTACGCCGATCTGCGGCTCGGTATCGCGGCGGAGACCGGCCGGGCCCGTTCGGCCGGCTGGACCGTCGACATCGGCCGGGAGATCCAGCCCGGTGATCCCCTGGAGCGGGTCCTCGGCCAGATCATGGCGGCCGACACCCGGGCCATGCACGACACCGCCACGCTGCTGGACCTGGGCGAGGTGGAGCGGGCCGCGGTGGCGATCGCCGCCGCACCGCGGGTGAACATCTTCGGCGCCAGTGGAAGTGCGCTGGTCGGCGAGGAGATGCAGTTCAGTCTGCACCGCATCGGCATCCCGGTGTGGGCCTGGACCGATGTGCACAACGGTCTGGCCAGTGCCGCGCTGTCGAGGCCCGGCGACGTCGCGCTCGGCATCTCGCACAGTGGCGAGACCGGCGAGACGATCGAGCTGCTCGCCGAGGCGAACAGCCGGGGCGCCACCACCATCGCACTGACCAGCTTCCCCCGATCCCCGCTGGCCGAGCTGGCCGACATCGTCCTGCTCACCGCCACCCAGGCGACGACGTTCCGGCCGGACGCGCTCAGTGCCCGGCATCCGCAGCTGGTCGTCCTCGATCTGCTGTACGTCGCCGTCGCGCAACGCACGCATGAACGTTCGCACGCCGCGTTCCAGCGCACCGCTCAGGCGGTACACGGGCACAAGGCCGCGAAAGATACCTGAACCCCTCAAAATGCAGAAATTCTCCTCGGGAGGAAATGTGAAGCGCAAGATCGCTGTCGCGGCGGCGCTCGCCGCGTCACTGCTCGGTGTGGCCGCCTGTGGTGGTGGCGGCGCCGACGAGGGCGCCACCTCGGCCACCGGCAAGGTCGACGGGGCCGGCAAGACCATCAAGGTCTGGCTCATGGTCGACGCCGAGACCAGCTGGAAGAACGTCGTCGACGACGCCTCGAAGCGGTTCACCGAGGCCACCGGCGCGCAGGTGAACGTGGAGTACCAGCAGTGGGCGAACCACCTGACCAAGCTGGACGCCACCCTGGCCGGTTCGGACGTGCCGGACGTGGTCGAGCTCGGCAACTCCGAGTTCTCCAAGTACGTCTTCTCCGGCGGTTTCGCCGAACTCAACAAGGGTGACTTCGAGAACTCGGACACCTGGCTGTCCGGTCTCTCCGGTGCCTGCGAGTCCGAGGGCAAGGTCTACTGCGTGCCCTACTACGCCGGTGCCCGCGTGATGATCTACCGCACCGACCTGTTCGACAAGGCCGGCGTCAAGGAAGCCCCGAAGACGTACACCGACTTCCTGTCCGCTCTGGACAAGGTGCAGGCCGGCAACGCCGCGGACAAGAGGTTCAGCGCGATCTACATGCCGGGCCAGTACTGGTACGCCGCGATGTCCTGGGTCAAGTCGACAGGTGGAGAGATCGCCAAGCAGGACGGCGGCAAGTGGGTCGGCCAGCTCTCCAGCCCGCAGTCGCAGGAGGGTCTGCAGCGCTGGGTGGACATGACCAAGAAGTACTCGAAGGCCGACCCGACCAAGAACGAGAACGAGCAGGGCGCCATCGTCGCGCAGGGCTCCGCCGGTGTCTTCTACGGCAACGGCTGGGAGCAGGGTGTCGCCGAGGAGACCCGCAAGGACCCGAACGACCCGAACTCCGAGCTGGTCCCGACCAAGGTCAAGGGCAAGCTGGCGGCTGCCCCGCTGCCCGAGGTGCCGTCCTTCCTCGGTGGCTCGAACCTGGGTGTGACCGCGAAGAGCGGCAACAAGGAACTGGCCGCCCAGTGGGTCAAGTACTTCACCGACAGCAAGTCGATGGACGGCCTGGTGAAGGCCAGCGCGCTGCCGAACGCCTCCTCGCTGATGGACAAGGCCGCCGCCGACAACCCGGCGCTCGCCCCGGCCGCGCTGTCGGCGAAGAACAGCTGGTTCACGCCGAACGCCGAGAAGTGGGCCGACGTGGAGAAGGCCAGCATCCTGCAGACCATGCTGACGGACATCCTCACCGGTAAGAAGACGGTGGCCGACGGCGCCAAGTGGGCGGACGAGCAGATCACCGCCACGCTCAACGAGGCCTGACGACGCCCGGGGTGCTGCCCTTCTCCCCACGAAGGGGCAGCACCCCGCACTGGAGGATCATGATGCAAGCCGTCGATTCCCGGCCCGTCCAGGCGCCCGCGCCCCCTCGTCGAGATCGCGCGAGCGGGAGGCGGAAGCGGGACACCCGGACGGCCTGGCTGCTCGTCCTGCCCACCCTGGTGATCCTGCTCGGGATGCTGGGCTACCCGCTGTACCGCATGATCGTGCTGTCGTTCCAGAACATGCGGCTGCGGGAGCTGTTCAGCGGCGCCACCCCGCCGTGGGCCGGCGTCGACCAGTACACGAAGGCCCTGACCGACGACGTCTTCTGGACGATCGTGGCCCGGACCGCCGCGTTCACCGCCGTCTCGGTCACCCTGTCGGTGACGGCCGGGCTCGGGATCGCCCTGCTGATGCGCCGGGTGCACGCCAAGGTCCGGATCTTCATGATGGTCGCGATGATGTTCGTCTGGGCGCTGCCGCAGCTGGTCGCGGCGCAGGCGTTCCGCTGGCTGACCGACTCCGACTACGGCGTCCTGAACTACCTGTTCGCGCAGGCCTTCGGGGATCAGTGGCTGAACCACAGCTGGTTCGTCAACCCGTGGGAGGGCTGGTCGGTGATCACCACGCTGGTGGTCTGGGCCGGTATCCCGTTCCTGGCGATCTCGCTCAGCGCCGGGCTCACCCAGGTGCCGAAGGAGCTCGTGGAAGCCGCCACGGTGGACGGTGCGTCGTCCTGGCAGACGCTGCGCAACATCACCCTGCCGATCCTGAAGCCGCTGCTCACCATCGTCACCACGCTGTCGGTGATCTGGAACTTCGGCCTGTTCACGCAGAACTGGGCACTGCGCGACAGCCACCCGGAGCCGGCCTACCAGACACTCGCGACCTACTCGTACACCCAGGCGTTCGGCAGGTCGCTCTACAGCTACGGCTCGGCGATCTCGGTGATCACCGTGCTGCTGATGCTCGGCGTGATGGTGTTCTACATCCGCCAGATGTTCAAGATCGGAGAGGTGGACTGATGGCCCGCCACGACGACGGTGTCGTCACCGTCGGCCGCAGCCGGATCGGGACGGTACTGGCCAACACCGGGGGCATCCTCTTCGGCCTGGTGATGATCTTCCCGGTCTACTGGGTGCTCAACACCGCGTTCAAACCCGACGCCGAGGTACGGAGTTTCACCCCGACGTTCTGGCCGGAGAACCCGACACTGGACAACTTCCGGTCGGCCCTGGGGGAGCAGCACTTCCTGCCGAGCATGCTCAACGGGCTGCTGATCACCGCGATGGCGGTGGCCGCCGCGCTGGTGGTGGGCTTCCTCGCGGCGCTGGCCATCGCCCGGTTCGCCTTCTACGGGCGCAAGGCGATCATCCTGGTGGTGCTCGCGGTCCAGCTCGTTCCGTTCCTGGCCCTGCTGATTCCCCTCTTCCTCATGTTGCAGGGTGCGAACCTGACCAACAGTCTGGTCGGTGTGGCTCTCGTCTACCTCGTCCTGTTGCTGCCGTACACGGTGTGGACCCTGCGCGGTTTCATCTCCGGCATCCCCCGGGAACTGGACGAGGCGGCCATGATCGACGGTTGCACCCGGCCCCAGGTGTTCTGGCGGATCATCCTGCCGCTGACCGGTCCCGGACTGGTCGCCACCTCGGTCTACGGGTTCATCCAGGCGTGGAACGAGTTCATCATCATCAACACGCTGAACGACCCGAACCACCAGAATCTGATGGCCTGGCTGCTGTACAACCAGACCGAACGCGGCACCGCCTGGGGACCTCTCATGGCCGGTGCGATCATCACCTCGATTCCCGTGGTGGTGTTCTTCCTGATCATCCAGCGCAATATCGCAACCGGACTGACGGCCGGCGCGGTCAAGGGTTGACCTAGAAGGGATCATCGATGTCTGAATTCCATAAGTCCG
>DATMVU010000578.1:0-3554 GCA_035562875.1 Actinoplanes sp.
AGGCGGCGTGCTGCGCAACAACAACTTCCGCCGGCGGGCCTTCGATCGGGCTGCGGAATCCGTCGGATTGAAGGGCCTCACCCCGCACGAGCTGCGCCACACCGCCGCGAGCCTGGCGGTAGCTGAGGGTGCCAACGTCAAGGCGGTCCAGCGGATGCTCGGTCACGCCTCGGCGGCGATGACCCTCGACGTCTACGCGGACCTATTCGAGGACGACCTCGACCAGGTCGCGGACCGCCTTGACCAGGCGGTTACCGCCCGTAGTGCGGACTGTTTGCGGACCGCGCCCGCCGGACCGGCCTTCGACGCGGTCCGGCCGCCCGCGAAAAAGCAGGCCAGACGAGTGGGGCGGGCGGGACTCGAACCCGCGACCGAGGGATTATGAGTCCCCTGCTCTAACCCACTGAGCTACCGCCCCGTACCGGCGGCGATAGTATCCCGTGCCTTGCTCCCACGCCTAGCGATCTATCGCTGTACCAGGGATTTTCGGCATAAGAACGATCTGTGGCCGGGGATCTTCGGCCATGGTGGGTGGCTGATGATCCTCTACCCGGGGTGGGTTCTCGTTACTGAACCGTCCTGGGTGGTGAACTCAGCGTAGTTCTCCGGGTTTGTGTCCCTTGGTGAAATCGCCTAAAACAGCTGTTAAACCCCGGCTCTCGCGCCCAATGCTGCCAGGACTGCGCCGGCTGTCCGCCAACCTCCGGCCAGGGCTCCCTGGATGGAGGGACTGTCGCGGTGGTCACCTGCCACGAAGAGGTTGTCGCCCAGGTTCACCGGCTGGCGTAGCCGGGCCTGGGGTGGGCGGGCCGACGGCAGTGCCTGCGGGACGCTGATGACTTCGAGGAGTTCCCAGTCGTCGGTGGGGGTGCCGTAGATGCGGGACAGTTCCACCCGGATGACCGTGTCGGAGGCGCTGGACGGGGCGGAGGTGCCGACGATGGTGGCGGCGACGAGGCTCTTGCCGCCGGGGGCGTATTCGGGGGCCGTGTTGCTCATCACCACCGTGTTGGCGATGATCTCGCGGCGGTCGCCGTCGAGCAGGATGATCGGTTCGGCGATGGGGGCGTGGTCGGCCCCGAAGTAGTAGGTGGTGAGGCTGTGCACGTCGGGGCGGGGGATCCGGCCGTCCAGCAGGGTTGCGGCGTTCAGTGGGTCGGTGGCTACGATCACGGCGCGGCAGTGGATCTCGCCGCCTTCGGTGACCACCATTCCCGGACCGAGCGAGAGGGTACGGGCTCCGACCAGTAGCTGTGGGAACGGCAGTGGTCCGGCGACGGCTGCGGGCAGGGCGGCCATTCCGGCTGCGGGCACCCCGACCCGGCCGCGGGTGAACGAGCGCAGCACCATGGCGGCGACGTGGCTGGACGTGTCCAGGGACCGGTCGGCGAAGACTCCGGAGAAGAACGGGCGCAGCGCCTCCTCGATGATCCGGTGGGAGAGTCCGGCGGCGCGCAGCATGTCCTGGGTGCTGGTTTCCGGCATCTCGAGCAGCCGGTGCACCGGCAGGGTGGCGCAGCGGGTGGCGAGGGCCGCGAATTTGAGCCGGTCGGCGAGGGTGCCGATGCCGGCGAGCAGGGTTTGCGGGGCGGCGAGTGGTTCTCGGAGCGGGTTCTCCAGGCGGTGCAGTTCGCCGCCGCGGCGGATCAGGACGCCGGAGGTGAAGTACCGCATGTCGAGCGCGTCGACGTCGACGAGGGCGGAGAGCCGTGGGTAGGCGGTGTTGAGGGTCTGGAATCCGCGGTCCAGGTGCCAGCCGTCGATCACGTCGGTGGCGACCCGCCCGCCGACCCGGTCGGAGGCTTCGATGAGGAGCCATTCGACGCCTGCCCGGTCCAGTCTGCGGGCAGCGGACAGTCCGGCGAGCCCGCCGCCGACGATGACGACGTCCACCTCTACCGGCTGCGACATTTCCACCTCACTGGCTGCAATTAACGCGGAACCTAGCGTAACCAGGCAGGCGTGCCCCGGGTGCCGAAAGGGCCAGTGCTGGAAAACAGAAAACCCCAGGCGGTTAAGCCTGGGGTTGGAGTGTTGCTCCCCGAATTGGACTCGAACCAATAACCTGCCGGTTAACAGCCGGCTGCTCTGCCAATTGAGCTATCGGGGATTGCTTTACTGCCTGCCGCCTGGTCTCCCTGGCGACGAGGAGAACATTACATGACGGCCCCCGCGCACCGCCAACGGGATACCCCCTCCGCGGCGTGGTCCGTACAAGAGGGCCGAAACCGGGCCGTGGGGAGTACCGGCGCGGCAGGATGGGTATGCACCTCGGCAGACGCACGCGCGTCGAACTACGGAAGGAGCCACCATCATGCGCGGAAAGCTGATGTTCCTCACCGGCCTCGGGGCGGGCTTCGTCCTGGGCAGCCGTGCCGGCCGGGAGAAGTACGAAGAGATCCGGGCCACCGCCCAGAAGGCCTGGCAGCACCCGACGGTCCAGGAGGCCGCCGGCGTGGCGCAGGCGCAGGCGAACAAGCTCTACACCGAGGGCAAGGACAAGCTGCAGTCGTCGAAGCTCGGCGAGAAGCTGGGAACGAACGGCCACGGCGACACCACGGACGAGCTGACCTCTCCGAGCGGGACCAAGAGCACTTACTGATCGCCCGCTCTTTTCGGCGCCGTTCCCCGGCCGTGGGGGCGGCGCCGAGGCGTGTCCGCTCCGAAAGCAGAGGCGTGTCCGCTCCGAAAGCAGAGGCGCGTCCGCTCCGAAAGCAGAGGCGTGTCCGCCCTGAAAGCCGGGGCGTGTCCGCCCCGAAGGGAAAGAGAATCAGGGCGCGGGGCAGGGTTCCTGTTCCGGCACCAGGCCGAGGGTGGTCAGTTCATCGAGCACGTACGCCAGGGCCCGGCCCCGTTGCTCGTCGTCACCGGGGACGTCGACGTCCACGTACTCGGTCCGGGCGGTGTCGGCGGCGAGCAGGTGCCGCAGCACGGGCTGCCAGCCGGTGTCCGGGTCGGTTATTCGCGCGGTTATCACCGACAGTCCGGCGTCGGTGATCCGGTCGATGCCGGCTTCGGGGGAGGGCCAGTCGCGGAGCGCGGTGGTCAGGTCCAGGCAGATGCCGAGCCGGTCCTTGTCGACACGGCTGAGAGCGGCGACGGTCTGTTCGGGGCTGTCCAGGATCTCGCCGGGGCCGGGCTGGAAACCGGCCCGGACGGCCCGCCCGACACGCCAGGCCAGGTCGGCGAGGCCGCCGGAGAGGCGGGACAGATGGCGGGCGCCGTCCCGCTGGCGGGTTTCCTCGTCCCAGTCGCCGGCCCGGCCGAGGCCGCTGGTGGTGAGGGCGCCGCGGACCTCTTCGGAGGGGAGCAGGTCGACCAGGACGCGGGCGAGGTCGAGGGTGTGGCGCAGCCGGGCGGGTGTGCTCCAGTCGGGCTGGCCGGGGGGTTGCTCGCCGCCGCCCTCGGTCGCGCCGCTCAACGTGACGACTTCGAGGCCTCGGGCGTCGAGTTCGTTACGCAGCCGGGTGCGGGCGCGGCCTTCCTCAGCGAGGGCGGCGGCGAGGCGGAACGGCAGCCGGAGGGCGACGGTCAGCGCTCCGGTGCCGAGGTGA
>DATMVU010000579.1:0-2946 GCA_035562875.1 Actinoplanes sp.
GGGCAGGGTGTGCCGTTCGCTCGGCAGCTCAGGGATGAGCAGCCGGGCGGGACGGTGGAAGGCCAGCCGGGTCACTGCCGGTCCCCTTCGGGAAGGTCGTCGGCGAGCAGCGTGCTGAGATGCTCGGCGGTGGGTTCGAACAGTTCACTGACCCGCCCGGCGTGCCGTTCGGTCATCAGCTGGAACACCTTGCGGGCGAAACGGCCGTTGCCGAAGCCCTGGCCGCGGGGGGTCGCCTCGAAGTACCGCAGCAGGGCGGTACGGGCCTCGTCGTCCATCTCGTACTGGTGGGAGCGGGCCTGTGTCTCGACGATCAGCACCAGTTCCTCCGACGAGTAGTCGTCGAAGGTCAGGGTGCGGGAGAACCGGGACGACAGGCCGGGGTTGGCGGCGATGAAGTGCAGCATCTCCTCCGGGTAGCCGGCCACGATCACCACCACCTCATCGCGGTGGTCCTCCATCAGCTTCACCAGCGTGGAGATCGCCTCCTGCCCGAAGTCGGTGGCGCTGCCCTCGGGGACCAGCGAGTACGCCTCGTCGATGAACAGGACCCCGCCGAGTGCCCGCCGGAACGCGGCCTGGGTCTTCGGGGCGGTGTGACCGACGTACTCACCGACCAGGTTGCCGCGGTCCACCTCGACCAGGTGGCCGTTGGTCAGCATGCCGAGCGAGGCGAGCAGTTTGCCGTACAGCCGGGCCACCGTGGTCTTGCCGGTGCCCGGGTTGCCGGCGAACACCAGGTGCCGGCTCAACGGCGGTGGTGCCAGCCCTGCCTCCCGGCGGCGCTTGACGATCTGCACCAGGTTGACCATGGTGCTCACGTCCCGCTTCACCCGGACCAGGCCGACCAGGGAGTCGAGCTGGGCCAGCAGGCTCTCCAGCTCGTCGGCGGTGGCACCCGCCACGGTACCGGCACCGGCGGCCGGGGTCGCGGCCGGGGAGGGCGGGGCACCGGGTGCGGGCGCCGCCACCGCGCGCGCGGCCGGGTCGGACTGGGGCATGGTGGACCGGCCGACGCCGGTGCTCCAGCATCCGGAGAAGGACGCCGACGCGCCGTCGGCCAGGTTCAGGTCCTCGTCCACGTCGTGCACGTGGCAGCGGTGCAGCACCGGATCGGCGCCGACGCCGACGAACACCGCCGGGTACCGGGTGCCGGTGATGTCACAGTCGAGCAGCCGGCCGTGCGCGCCGTCCGCGGCGTACACGCCGTTCTTCGCGCAACCGGCCACCGTCAGCCCGCGGATCTCCGGGTCCGCGCCCTCCCAGATCGCCACCCCGGTGCCGCCGATCCCGGTCAGCCGGCAGTCCTGCAGCATCGGCGTGGCACCCGCGTCGACGAGCACGCCGGTGCCGCCGGTGGTGTCGATCAGGCAGTCCCGGGCGATGAGTGAGGCACCGGGGGCGATCTCCAAGCCGGTCTGCCGGACGTCGCGGATCTCGCAGCCGGCCAGCAGCGGCCGGTGCGGGGTGTCCACCCGGACACCCACCGCGCACTGGCTGATCCGCACCGCCCGCAGCACCGCGTCGGCTCCACCGTCGATCTGTACCCCGCCGTACCCGGCGCCGCTGAGGGTGCCGCCCTGCATCCGCAGCAGGGACTTGTCGGAGGCCCGGACGGCGAACTCGGGGGTGTCGGCCACCGTGCAGTCGACGAGCGCCGCGTTGGCGGTTCCGGTCAGATGCACCGCGCTGTACGCCGAACCCCGCAGCTCGGCCTCGTGCACCAGCACCCGGGCCTGGTCGGCGGCGAACAGCCCGTTACCCGCGGAGCCGGTGAGCGCACCGCCGGTCATCCGGACCTCGGCCCGGCCGCGTACCGCCAGGGCGGTCTGTCTGCCGTCGCGCAGTGCCGTGCCGTCCAACAGCACCCGGGCGTCGTCGAGGGCGAGTACCCCGGCCCCGCCGGCGGTGTCCACGGTGCCGGCCGTCAGCACGATCTGACCGGTACCACCGGCCGCCACCCCGGCACCGGTGCAGCGGGTGATCTCACAGCGCTGCAGGTGTACCCCGCCGGTCTCGCCCTCGGCGCCGGCCAGCGGCGTGCCGGACCGCTCCGGGTGCAGCGGCGGCCACCAGTCCGGTCCGAACGGGGCGCTCCCGGTGACCCGGACGGCGTCGTCGGAGACGTCGTGCACGGTGCAGTCGGTGAGCCGGGCCTGCCCGGACTCGGCGATCTCGACGGCCGGGCCGCCGGTGTAGCCGATCTCGCAGTGGTCCAGGACCACTGCCGCCGACCCGGCGGCGACCACACCCCGGCCGGCCACCTTCTGCACCCGCGCGCCGGTCAGCGTGACCCGGGCGGTGTCCCGGGCGGTCACCGCGTCGCCGTGCACCTCCTCGACGATCAGGTTGCCGGCGTCCAGACGGCCGCCGCCGGCCGCACTCACCGCGGTCGCCACACTGCCCTGTACCCGGCAGTCGGTGAGCCGGGCGGCACCACCGCCGTGCACACCCAGTCCGCCGCCGTTGATCACCGTCGACGCCAGGTCGAGGCGGCCGCCGTGCACCGCCACGGCCAGCCCGTCCGGGCCGGCGCCCCGCAGGGTGAAGCCGTGCACGGTGGCCGTGCCGGCCCGCACCTCGACGGCCGGTCCGGCGGTGGCGATCAGCTCGACGGTGCCGTCGTCGTCATCGGCGAGCACGGTGACCGACTTGTCGATCACCAGGCATTCCCGGTAGACGCCGGCGGCCACGGTGATCGTGGCGCCGTCCTTGGCGGCCCGCACCGCCGAGCCGATGGTGCGGTGCCGGCTCCAGACCCGGGTGGACACACGTTCCACCCGGCCCGGGACCCCCGCGGGGCGGGACGCGGCCCCGTCACTCACGGGGTGCCGGACTTCTGCGGGCCGGTGGCCGGGACCGGCCAGGGCGGGGTCGTGGTGTCGTCCCGCTGCGGCGGGACCGGCCCGTCGTCGTCGTCGGCGCGCATCAGGCCACGGAACCGGG
>DATMVU010000580.1:0-3284 GCA_035562875.1 Actinoplanes sp.
CTCTAGCACGACCGCCTGCGACGACACCCGGAAACGCGGGCCGGCCGGCGCGGGGCTGCAGCCGGGGGCGAGCAGCGGCCATAGGCCCTCGTACCAGCGTTCCCAGTCGCCGAAGAAGTCGGTGCGCGCGTCGATCACGCCGCGGTCGCGCAGCCGGTGCGCCCCGGCGGCTGCCATCGCCTCGTCGATCAAGGTCGGGATCTTCTGGTACGTCGCCGCCCAGTCGAGGCTGCCGCAGCCGAGGACCAGGTATTCGATTCCGGTCAGGTCCGGTTTCGTGGTGGTGAGCCAGGTGACGAAGCGGGCGGCGTTGTCCGGCGGATTGCCGTTATAGGAGGCGGTGACGATCACGACCGGTCCGTCCACGGGCAGGTCATCGGTGTGCTCGTCGAGCGGGGCGACAGTGGCGGCGAAGCCGCGGCCTGCGGAGTCAGCGGCTATCGTGCGGGCGAGGCTCTCGCTGCTGCCGCCGTTGGAGCCGTAGAGCACCAGCATCGGACGGTCACCGGCAGCCTGGGCGATCTGCGGCGTGACCGTGGTGACGGGCCGGGGCGTGCGCGGGGTGGCCCGTACCGTCAAGTCCTTGGGTTTGATCGTCAGGGTCTCCTGAATGTGCAGCTCGTAGTCGGGGTCGCAGCGTTGCAGGTCGAAGCGTTGCAGCATCATGGCCAGCACCACTGTCGCCTCCTGCAGGGCGAACGAGCGGCCGATGCAGGCGCGGGCGCCGTGCCCGAACGGCATCCACGCGTACTCCGGGATCTGCGCCATCCGGTCGGGCGCGAACCGATCCGGGTCGAACGTGTCCGGGTCGTCCCACACGGCCGGGTCCCGGTGCAGGACGGGCAACATGACCAGCACGTCCTCGTCGGCTGACACCTCGTACCCGCCGAGTGTCCGGTTTTGATCGGGTTTGAGGGCGAAGGCGGGTGCTGTCGGGTGCAGGCGGAGGGTCTCACGCAGGATCTGGCCGAGGTAGCCGAGGCCGGTGAGGTCCTCGAAGGTGGGGAGGCGGTCGCCGAGCACCTCGTCGACGGCCCGCCGGGCGCGGCGCAGCAGCTCGGGGTGGGCGAGCAGTTCGTGGGTGGCGAAGGTGAGCAGGCCGGAGGTGGTCTCGTGGCCGGCGATCAAGAACGTGGCGAGCTGGTACTGGATGTTCTCCGCTGGTAGCCCGTCGGTGGTGAGCATGCGTTCGAGCAGGTCGGCGGGTCGGTCCTCGGCGGGCTGGGCGATCCGGTCGGCGACGATGCGCTCGGTGATCTCGCGCATGGTGGCGATGTCGGTGCGATAGCGCCGGTTGGTGCCGAGCATCAGGGCCTGTACGGCGGGCAGGCGTTCGCTGCGGGCGCCGGCCTCGACCAGGCTGCGGGTCATCGCGCCGACGAACGGATGCGTCTGCTCGGAGTAGAACGAGTTGAGGCGCAGACCGAAAGCGGCCAGGGCGATGGTGTCCAGGGTCAGGCGGGTCATGTCGTCACCGACGTCGATGACGGCTTCCGGGCCGAACCGGGCCCAGCGGGTGAACATCTGGTCGGCGATGTCGAGCATGGCCGGGAAGTGGTCCTTCATTGCCAGGGGGCCGAAGGCGGGCATCAGCAGCCTGTGCGCGGTGGCCCAGTTGGGTTCGTCGTTGTGGGCGGTGAACAGGCCGTCACCGGCGAAGGCGCGCACTTCGGCAAGGGTGGCATGGACCGATTTTGACCAGCCGGGATCACCGCACATCTCGGCGACGAGCGCGTGCCCGGAGGCGAAGATCATCCGCTGGCCGGCGAGGGTCATCGCGAAGATCGGCCCGTACTTCTCGTGGTATTCGCGGGCGAAGTCGACGTTGGTCTGGGCGTTGGCGGCCAGGACGCTGGTGAGGTTGCCGAGCAGGGGCAGCGGCTTCGGGCCGGGAATGGTGGTCATGCCCCGACGTTAAGTTGGTCAAGTGACCAAGTCAAGCGACCGATACTGTTAGGCTCGTTGCATGACGGCGACCAGGAAGCACATCAGCGCGGACGTACGACGGGAGCAGCTCACCGCCGCCGCCCTCCGGGTGATGAAACGTGACGGGATCGCCGCCGCCACCACACGGGCCATCTGCACCGAGGCCGGCATGGCACAGAGCACCTTCCACTACTGCTTCCGGTCCAAGCAGGAGCTGTACACCGCACTGCTCTCCACCGACATCAACGTCACCCTCGACGCCGGCAACTGGCCCTCCGTCGACCCCACCGCCGGAGCCGCCGACAACGTGCGCCTGCTGCTGCGCGCCTACTGGTCGGCCGTCGAATCCGACGCCACCACCCACCTGGTCCTGTCCGAACTGGTCAACCTGGCCCAGCGCGAACCCGAACTCAGCGGCCTGCCCGCCTGGCAACACCAGGCATACCTGGACAAGGCCACTGCCCTGACCGAACGGTTCGCCGCCGAGGCCGGTCTCGTGCTCACCATCGGCACCCGGCAGTTCGCCGAACTGGTGGTCGCCGCCCTCAACGGAGTCGGCAGCGCCTGGCTGTCCCACCGCGACAACCGGACCGCCCTGGAAACCCTGGACAACTTCGCCACCCTGCTCGCCGGCCTGACCGAACCACTACCCGCAGCCGACGCCTGACGGGTGCGCAAAACGAGCCCCACGCGGGCGTACGCCCGAACCGGGCTCAGCAGCGCCGTCACAGAGACGGGGATTGCTAGCTTGCGGGTCATGGACTGCTACGTCTGCAGCAACAACGACCGGTTCGACCGGTTGCCACCGCGCGAACGGATCGCCGCCGACACGCATTGGCGCGTCTCTCACGCCTTCAACAGCACACTGCCCGGCTGGCTCATCCTGGTCCCCCGACGCCACGTCACCACCGTCGCCGAGCTGACCGACGACGAGGCCGCGACCCTCGGCACCTGGCAAGTCCGCCTGTCCCGCGCCCTGCACGAGGTGACCGGTTGCACGAAGACCTACGTCATCCAGTTCGCCGAACAGGAGGGCTTCGGCCACGTCCACTTCCACATCGTGCCCCGCATGCCCGACATCCCCGACGACCTCCGGGGTCCCAGGGTCTTCGGTTACCTGACCCGGCCGCCCGGACAGGAACTCGACGAACAGCACCGCGACGACCTGGCGGCAGCCCTGCAGGCCCGGCTCGTCGCGAACCGGGAAACCTCATGAAGAAAGATCTCGCCGAGCACCCACGCGCCCGCGAGACGGCCGTCTAGTGGAAACACTTCGACCTGATCGCCGCCGGGCGGAAAACAATCGAGACCAGGGCCGCCTACCCGAAGCACCACGGCCTTGCTTCAAGTCCAAAGCG
>DATMVU010000581.1:0-4650 GCA_035562875.1 Actinoplanes sp.
GAACCTGCCGGCACCATGGCGCCGTTGAGCGACACCGGGCAGATCATCGCGGACCCGGGACAGGACGTCCGCGGCCGATCCGCCGTCGACGGCTCGGGGGAGAAGATCGGCACGGTCGCGGACCTGCTGGTCGACACGGTCACCAATCATGTGCGGTTCCTCCGGGTCGAACACGGCGGCATCCTCGGCTTCGGGGCGTCCTCGACGTTCATCCCGGCCGAGGCGGTCCGCGAGGTCAGCGACGACACGGTCTACTTCGATTCATTGAAGGACCACATCGCCGGAGGACCCCGCTACGACCCGGAGATGGTCGACCAGCGCGACTACTACGGCGAGGTCTACGAACACTACGGGCGGATCCCCGGCGCACCCGCCGGATACCTGTCCGGCATCCCGTACAGCCCCGGCCTCCCGCCGGTTCGCTGACCCTGGCGAGGGCAGGGACCTCACCGGGTCCCTGCCCTCGCCGGCATCCGTCCCATCCCGGTATCCGGCCGGCCTTTCCCGGCCCGGCCAGCCCTTCCCGGCTCGGCTCGCCACGGCCGTTCCCTCCTCGGCCGGGTCGATACCGACGCCAGTCGCAGTCGTTCATCTCCTGGATTCAGACCTCGTCCCCATCGGCCGGCCACTGCCCGCGCTTTCAGCCGCGACTACCGCCGCCGGTGCGGGAGCCCACGGAGCCGGCCCGCCGTACGACATTGATGGGTGTTCCTATGCTGGGTGCCGGGGACTTTCGAGGGGAGGCGGGATGCGCCAGGGAATCTCGATGGGGCTGGTGGTGGTCCTGTTCACGGCGGGCTGCACCACGGTGAGCACCGAATCCGATCAGGTGGCCTTGCATTACGACGCCGGATCGTTCTCCAGCACCACCTATCAGGAATGCGTGACCCAGAACAACCGGACCTGGGACGGGCTCGGCGAGAAGTACTACACCTATCCGGCCGGGCAACGGAACTTCGACTTCACCGGCGGTGACGACTCGGAGAGCCCGCCGTACACCGTGGTGTCCAAGGACAACCAGGAGATGACGATCTCCGGCGGCCTGACCTTCCACCTGGACACCGGCTGCGAGCCCGACGGCGGGATGCTGCGCCAGTTCCACGAGGACATCGGCCTCAAATTCCAGCCGGTGATCGACGACGACGGCAAGACGACCGGGACATGGCTGGAGATGCTGCGTTTCTACATCGGCCATCCGCTCAGCCGGGCACTCGCCGCCGAAGCCCAGAAATACGATTGGATGGCGCTCTACAACGATCCGGACACCCGCACCCGATTCGAAACCGACATCAATGCCGACCTCAGTGCCGCGGTCAAGTCGACCACCGGCGGCGAATCCTATTTCCTCGATTTCAACCTGACCCTGCAGAAACCGCAGCCACGTAAGGAACTGGTGGACGGACTGGCCGCCGCGCAGGTGGCGATAACCCAGCGGCAGGCGGTGATCCAGCAGAACGCCACGGTCGACGAGAAGCTCAAACAGATCAAGAAACTCGTCGACGTGCTCGGCCCCGACGGCTATGTGATCTACGAGGTCATGCAACAGTGCCTGACCGGTGCGACCCGGGCTGGCTGCCCGACCTTCCTGCCTGTTCCGAACGGAGGAAACGTCAACATCCCGGCACCCGCCGCGACCTGACATTCATCTCCCCGGGTGATGAACGCGGCGGCGGTGTGGGCCGTATCTCCCGATCTCGTGCAACCTGGGTGGACCGGTGGCACGTCTGGCTGGGGGAGGTGGTGAGAAGCCATGAGCACCAGGGTTGCGGCAGTCGTTTACGATCCACATCCGTTGAAGACGACGTGGAAGTTTCTCGTGTTGCTGACCGTGCTCCTGGTGGGAGCGCTGGCCGGCGGTTCACCCGTTCACGCGATCGCCAACGGGGATCTGGTGCCGGACGGGAAATACCCGTTCGCCGTCAAGATCACCGCGCAGGGGATTCCGACTCCGGAGGGCGGTAAACGGAACAGTTCCTGCTCCGGCGGGCTGATATCCCCGCACTGGATTCTCACCGCCGCGCACTGTTTCCGCGACAAGAACGGGAAACGGGTCGCGCGGACCGTCGCCGACAAGACATTCGCCACCGTCGGGCGCGCCAATCTGTCCGGCGAAGGCGGTTTCGTGTCGAACATCGTGGAGGTCGAACAGCACGGGAAAGCCGATGTGGCACTGGCCCGGATGGAAGAACCGGTCACCGGGATCACCCCGTTGAAACTGAACCGGCAGAAACCGCGATCCGGTCAGAAGGCGCGCCTGGTGGGATACGGTTTCACCAGTGCCGATGCCGAACGGACCCCGAACCGGGCCCGGACCGGGCGATTCGAGGTCGCCTCGGTGGACACCACCGAGATGGGGCTGTCCGGGATCGCCCCGAAGAAGAACACCAGCCCGTGTGAGCGGGACTCCGGCGGCTCCTACTTCACCGAGGCCTCCGACGGGACCGCCGTGGTGATCGGGGTGGTCAGCCGAGGGCCGTCCTGCCCGCACACCGGGCCGGACACCGCCACCCGGGTGGACGCGGTCGCCACCTGGATCCGGTCGGTGATCAAGGACGACGTACTCCCGTCGCCGTCACCGTCGGTCACCAGCGAGCCGGCCGCTCCGGGTGGTGACCAGTCGGCGGCACCGGGCGCCGCGCCGAAGCCTGATCCGGTCGGGTCGTACTCCCCGGTCCTGCTCGCCGCCATCCCGGCGGCAGCCGTCGGATTCGTGGCGTTGTTGCTGGCCGGCGCCCGCAAGAACCGCCGCAGAAGGGGCAATCGCCGCCGGAGATGACTCCCGCTCCGGCGGTCTCCCGGTCGGTTCACCCGGTCGCGACCCGTTCGTCGGGTCGGCCTACTCCTTCGTCACCGTCGAACACGACGGCGCCAGTCCGTCTTCCGGGAGCGCTGGTGGACGTAGGTGATCCGCTCGCCCGGTTCGACGTCCTCGAACAGGTACAGGTTCTCGCACATCGAACCGCCCTGGCCGCACCACCACGTCGAACCGGCCACCGTCGCGGACGTCGAGTCCGCGGACCGAGCTGGTGAACCCGTCGGGCCCCCCACCGGGCGATCGCGGCCGGGGCGGTCCAGGCCGCCCCGATCTGCTCGGGTGACGCGGCCGTCACCCCGGTGATGTCGAGGCCGGGTGGCGTTGGTCATCGGTCATCGTGCGGCGCATCCGGGCGTATCGACCCGGTTCCATGTCGCGTAACTCTGTTGTAACGTCGCTAGCGCTCGAACATGTTCGCTTTTGGTCGTACGTGTTTCGAGTTCGATCGCCGTGCCTTCCGAGAGCCCTTGGAGCGGAGCCGCCGTGTTCGCCCGTGTCGCCGGAGTAATCACAGCCCTGGTCGTCTCGCTCGGTGCCGCCCCGGCGGCGGCAGCAGACGCCGATACCCAGTCGAAAACGATCAGAATCGATCCCAGCTATCAGCAGCCCGCATTCGAGGGCTGGGGAACCAGCCTGGTCTGGTTCGCCAACGCCACCGGCGGCTATCCGGAGCCGATCCGGCGCAGACTCGTCGACATGTTGTTCGGACCTGACGGTCTGCGACTCAACATCGCCCGCTACAACATCGGTGGCGGCAACGCGCCCGGCGTACGCACGAACTACATGAAGAACGGCGCCACCATGCCCGGCTTCTGGAACGCGCCGGCCGGCACCACGGTCGCCGACAAACAATGGTGGGATCCGGCGAACCCGGACCACTGGAACCTGGACGCCGACACGAATCAGCGCTGGTGGATCGACCAGATCAAGGACGATGTGGACATCTGGGAAGCGTTCAGCAACTCGCCCCCGTACTTCCAGACCGTCAGCGGGTACGTATCCGGCGGTTTCAACTCCAGCGCCGACCAGATCCGCACCGACCGTGTCGACGAGTTCGCCACCTACCTGACCCGGGTCGCGCAGCACATCGAACAGGCGCATGGCATCGACTTCGACACCATCGACCCCCTCAACGAACCCAACACCAACTATTGGGGTACGACGCTGGGCGCCGACGGTCAGCCCACCGGCGGCCGTCAGGAGGGGGCACACGCCGGTCCCGCCCTGCAGCAGGCGGTCATCCTCGCGTTGCGGGACAAGGCCCGGGCCGCCGGGATGCAGGTGTCCGCGATGGACGAGACCAATCCCGGCACCTTCATGACCAACTGGAACGCCTACAGCACCGAGGCGCGGGCCGCGGTCGATCAGCTCAACGTCCACACGTACGGCACCGCCTCTCGGACCAGCGTCAGGGACGCCGCGAAGGCCGCCGGCAAGAAGCTGTGGATGAGTGAGGTGGAGGGCAACTGGGGACCCGGCACCACCGACTACACCGGCATGCTGCCCGGCCTCGGTGTCGCCACCCGCATGATCGACGACATCCGGGAGCTGGAGCCGTCGGCCTGGGTGTTCTGGCAGCCGGTCGAGGACGCCACCCCGCAGCAGGCCGGCAACGGCAACTGGGGCAGCATCCACATCCCGTTCACCTGCACCGCGACGGACACCCTGGCGACCTGCCCGATCCTGACCAACACGAAGTTCGACACGATCCGGAACTTCACCCACCACATCCGTCCAGGCGATCACTTCGTCAAGGTTGACGACCCGTCAACAGTCGCCGCGATCAACACGTCGCGGAGGACGGCAACAGCGGTGCACGTCAACTCGAGCACCGT
>DATMVU010000582.1:0-8374 GCA_035562875.1 Actinoplanes sp.
GGCGGGGGTCGACGAGCTGGCGCACAGCAATGTGCCGGGTAGCCGGTTCGCGAAGCGGCATCAGGATGTGCGGGCTCTGCTGGACGCCGGGATCAGTGTGCTGACGACGGTGAACGTGCAGCATCTGGAGTCGCTGAACGACGTGGTCGCCGGGATCACCGGGGTGGAGCAGCGGGAGACGGTGCCGGACGCGGTGGTGCGGGCGGCGGAGCAGGTCGAGCTGGTCGACATGACTCCGGAGGCGCTGCGCCGGCGGATGGCGCACGGGAACGTGTACCCGCCGGAGAAGATCGACGCGGCGCTGGGGAACTGGTTCCGGACCGGCAATCTGAGTGCGCTGCGGGAGCTGGCCCTGCTGTGGCTGGCCGACCGGGTCGAGGAGGAGCTGGGCCGGTACCGGGCGGCGAACGGTATCGACGCGACCTGGGAGACCCGGGAACGTGTGGTGGTGGCGTTGTCCGGTGGGGCGGAGGGGGACACCCTGATCCGGCGGGCGTCCCGGATCGCGGCACGGACCCGGGGTGCGGACGTGCTGGCCGTGCACGTGACCCGCAGTGACGGGCTGGTGGGTTCGGATCCGGCGGTGCTGGCCCGGCAGCGGGTGCTGGTGGAGAGTCTGGGCGGCAGCTTCCACCAGGTGTCGGGGGCGGATGTGCCGCGGGCGCTGCTGGAGTTCGCCCGCGGGGTGAACGCCACCCAGATCGTGCTGGGGGTGTCCAGCCGGGGCCGGTTCCAGCAGGTGTTCAGTGCCGGGGTCGGGGTGACGACGACGCTCCTGTCCGGCAGCATCGACGTGCACCTGGTGACGCATGAGCGGGCCGGCCGGGCGGGGCGCCGGGGCCGGGTGCCGCCGGCGTTGTCGAAACGGCGGCGGATCGCCGGGTTCCTGATGGTGCTGGCCGGGTTGCCGCTGCTGACCGGCATCCTGCTGGTGGTGCCGGAACCGACGTTGATCAGCGAGATCCTGCTGTTCCTGGTGATGGTGGTCGGGGTGGCTCTGGTCGGCGGGCTGTGGCCGGCGCTGCTGGCGGCGGTCACCGGGTCGCTGCTGCTGAACTGGTTCTTCACCGAACCGCTCGGCGGGTTAACCATCGCCCGGGGGGAGAACCTGCTGGCCCTGGGCATCTTCGTGGTGGTTGCGATGGCGGTCAGCTGGGTGGTGGACAAGGCGGCCCGGACCACCCGGCAGGCGGCCGAGGCAGCAGCCGAGGCGCAGACCCTGGCGACGGTGGCCGGTGGGGTGCTGCGGGGGCAGCGGCCGCTGCTGGCCCTGCTGGACCGGCTGCGGGAGACGTTCGGGCTGGACGGGGTGGCGCTGACCGAGGGCGGGACCACCGTCGCCGGGGTGGGCACGCCGATCGCGCGGCCGGAGGACGCCCAGGTGACGGTGCACGCGGGAGAGGATCTGACGGTGCTGCTGTCCGGCCGTACGCTGGAGGCCTCGGATCGCAGGGTGGTGGAGGCGTTCGCCGCGCAGGCCGCTGTGGCGTTGCGGCAGGAGCGGCTGGCGGCCGAGGCGGCCACCGCGAAACCCCTGGTCGAGGCGAACCGGATGCGGACGGCGTTGCTCGCCGCGGTGAGCCACGATCTGCGTACGCCGCTCGCGTCGGCGAAGGCGGCGGTCGCCAGTCTGCGCAGCCCGGATGTGGCGTTCGGCGACGAGGACCGGGTGGAGTTGCTGGCGACCGCCGACGAGTCGCTGGACCGGCTGAACCGGCTGGTGGCGAACCTGCTGGACATGAGCCGCCTGCAGACCGGGGTGCTGGGCGTGACCGTCATCGAGATCGGGGCCGAGGACGTCGTACCGATGGCTCTGGATGATCTCGGGCCGGAGGCCCGGCAGGTGGCGGTGCGGGTCCCGGACGATCTGCCGCTGCTGTGCGCCGACCCGGGCCTGCTGGAGCGGGTGCTGGTGAATCTGATCGCTAACGCTCTTCGCTACAGTCCGCCGGGCCGCCCGCCGATGATCACCGGCAGTACGCACGGCGACGTGGTGGAGCTACGTGTGATCGATCACGGTCCGGGGATCCCGGCGGATCGATGGGACGATGTCTTCCTGCCGTTCCAGCGGCTCGGCGACCGTGACAACCACACCGGGGTGGGACTGGGCCTGGCCCTGTCGCGCGGTCTGACCGAGGCGATGGGCGGCACTCTCACTCCCGACGAGACCCCCGGAGGCGGCCTCACCATGATCCTCGCGCTGCCCGCGGCTGCGGCATGACCCGGATCCTCGTCGTCGACGACGACCCGCAGATCACCCGTGCCCTGCGGATCAACCTCAAGGCCCGCGGGTACGACGTGGACGCCGCCCCGGACGGTGCCGGAGCCCTGCACCTGGCCGCCCACACCCACCCGGACCTGGTGGTTCTGGATCTGGGGCTGCCCGACATGGAGGGCACCGAGGTGATCGCCGGCCTGCGTGGCTGGACCGCGGTGCCGATCATCGTGCTCTCCGGCCGGGCCGACAGTGCCGACAAGGTGGCCGCCCTGGACGCGGGCGCCGACGACTACGTGACCAAGCCGTTCGGGGTGGACGAGCTGCTGGCCCGGATCCGGGCGGTCACCCGCCGGGGCCGGCCCGCCGAGGAGGAGAGCCCGGTCGTGATGATCGGCGCGTTCGAGGTGGACCTGGCCGAGCATTCGATCAGTGGCGGGGTCCGGCTCACCCCGACCGAGTGGCAGCTGCTGGAACACCTGTTGCGCCATCCCGGCAAGCTGATCACCCAGAAGGAGCTGTTGCACGACGTGTGGGGCCCGCAGTACCAGACCGAGACCAACTACCTGAGGCAGTACATGGCACGGCTGCGCCGCAAACTGGAGACCGACCCGGCCCGGCCCCGGCACCTGCTGACCGAGCCCGGCATGGGCTACCGGTTCCGCCCGTGAAGACCGGGAGACTCATGGAACCGGAGATCCTGGGTATCCGGCGCCCGGTGCGTCTGGGAGTGCTCGACGTGGGCAGCAACACGGTCAACCTGGTGGTCGCCGAGGCCGACTCGGGACTGCCGCTGCCGGTGCACGCCTGGGAGCAGCGGCCCCGCCTGGCGCACCGGCTGCCGGCCGACGGCACGATCGGCGCGGAGGCCCTGGACCGGATGATCGTCTCGGTGCGGGAGGCGGCGGCCGAGGCGCACCGGGTGGGGGTGAACCGGATGTTCGCGTACACCACGGCGGTGGTCCGGGACGCCCCGAACCGCGACGCGGTCCTCACCGAGGTGCGCAAGGCCACCGGGGTACGCCTGGGCACGATCACCGGCATCGAGGACGCCCGTCTCACCTTCCTGGCGGCCCGTCGCTGGCTGGGCTGGCAGGCCGGCCCGATGCTGATGGTGGACATCGGCGGCGGGTGCCTGGAGGTGGCGTTCGGCCGGGACCGGCTGCCCGAGTCGGCGCTGTCGCTGCCGCTGGGTGCGGGGCGGCTGACCCGGGAGTTCCTGCATGCGGATCCGCCGTCGCCGCGGGAGGTGCGCCGGTTGAGCAGGCATGTGCGGGAACGGTTCGGTGAGGTCGCGGCACGTACCTCGTGGGAGGAGCCGCACACCTCGGTGGCCGCCTCGAAGACTTTTCAGCAGCTGGCGCGGCTCACCGGGGCGCCGCCACAGCGCCTCGGCCCGTTCGTACCGCGCATGATCGAGGCTCGTGACCTGCGGCCGTGGATCAAGAGGCTGGCGGTGATGCCGAGCCCGACCCGTGCCCGGTTGAAGGGTGTCTCCCCGCACCGGGCCCGGCAGATCCTGGCCGGGGCGATCGTCGCGCACGAGGTGATGCGCCGGCTCGGTATCGGGTCGTTGCGGATCTGCCCGTGGGGGCTGCGGGAGGGCATTCTGCTGCGGGAGCTGGAGTCCCGGCAGCCGCCGCTCGCCGATGCCTCCTGGGTGCCTTGGGAATAACCGCCGCAAATCGCAGCGTATGGGCCGAAGATGGGGGGTAAGGGTCCCCGCTCCGGTGCAGGAGGCGAAAAGCGTGCGGTTGTTCGGTTCCCGGGCGGTGATCCCGGAGGCGCGCCCGATTCCACGGGACGTGGAGGCGCTGGAGGAACTGGTCCACAACCTGGATCGGGCCACCGACGAGGAGAGTGCCTGGCGGATCACCGTGGAGAGCACGGTGCGGTTCTACAAGTTCGGGTACGGCGCGGTCTGGACCCTGGACAACGTGAACCGGCTGCAGATCCGGCACGAGTGCGGTGAGCTGGTGCCGCAGATCCAGGCGGCCGGCCGTAACGACCCGGGCGAGCTGGTGAACCGGGCGCTGCGCGGCCGGGTCCCGGTCTTCGACGAGAACCCGGAGGCGGCCACCGGCTGCCGGCGGTGGCAGGCCGCGGCCCGGTCCGGGATGGCCGCCGCGGCGGTGCTGCCGGTGGTCAGCGGCAACGAGGTGATCGGTGTCCTGGAGTACTACTCGCCGAGCATGTTCTACGCCGACGAGGCCCGCAAGGAGAAGTTCGCGGCCATCGTCCGGATGGGCGAGCGGGCCCGGACCAGCGCGATCACCGCCGCCGAACTGCGCCAGGTGGCAAACGACCGGGAGGCGGTGACCACCGTCGTCACCCGGCTCGGGCAGGTCTCGGACAATCAGACCGCGCTCAAGACGGCGCTGGACGCGGTGCGGACCGCGTTCGGCTGGGCGTACGGCTCGTACTGGGCCATCGACCCGGACCTGAACGTCCTCAAGTTCCAGGTCGAGTCGGGGTCCGCCGGTGAGGAGTTCCGCCAGGTCACCCTGGCCGCCACATTCGCCGAGGGGGTCGGGTTGTCGGGCCGGGCGTGGCGGGCCCGGGACCTGGTCTTCGTCCGGGAGCTGGCGGAGCTGACCGACTGTGTCCGGGCTCCGGCGGCCCAGCGTGCCGGTGTGCGCTCGGGTGTCTGTTTCCCGGTGATGAGTGGGGACCGGATCGTCGGCACGATGGACTTCTTCACCACCGAGTACATCGACCTCTCCGAGTCGCGGGCGGCGGCGCTGCGCAACGTGCAGCAGCTGGTGTCGCAGCGCCTCGACGTGGTCCGCGGCACCGAGCGGGCCGCCGCCAACGCCCGGGACCTGCTGGACACCGTGGACCGGCTGCGCAGTGCCAGCCAGGACGCGACCTCGGTGGCCGAGCAGGCGGTGTCCCGCGCGTCGGCGATGACGGCCGAGGTGGAGGCGCTGGGGCAGGCGTCCACCGCGATCGGGGACGTCATCAAGATCATCTCCTCGATCGCGGAGCAGACCAACCTGCTCGCCCTCAACGCCACCATCGAGGCGGCCCGGGCCGGGGAGTCCGGCAAGGGCTTCGCGGTGGTCGCCGGGGAGGTCAAGGAACTGGCCCGGGAGACCGGCGAGGCGACCCAGAAGGTCGCCGACCAGATCGCCGGCATCCAGGCCAGCGCGGAGACCGTGGCGGCCGGCATCCACACCACCAGCGAGACGATCGGGAAGATGGACGCGGTCCAGGCCCGAATGAATGAAGTGCTCGCGGAACAGGCCGAGATGGCGCGCGCTCTGCAGAGCTGACCCCTACTGTGACGTCAAGCACAGCGTCAGGAAGGGGAGTGGAACATGAGTGGTGTCCGATTGTTGATCGGCACTCGCAAGGGCCTGTTCGTCCTGACCTCGGACGACAGGCGAGCGGACTGGACAGTGGACGGGCCGCACTTCGCCGGCTGGGAGATCTACCACGCCAACGGTTCACCGGTGGACCCGGACCGGATCTACGTGTCCCAGTCCGGCGGCTGGTTCGGGCAGCTGATCCAGCGCTCCGACGACGGCGGGAAGACCTGGCAGCAGGCCGACCACGACTTCACCTACGCAGGGGACGTCGGTGACCACCTCTGGTACGACGGCACCCCGCGCCCGTGGGAGTTCAAACGGATCTGGCACCTGGAACCCTCCCGCACCGACGCCGACGTCGTCTACGCCGGTGGTGAGGACGCCGCCCTCTACAAGAGCACCGACGGCGGGCAGAAGTGGGTCGAGCTGACCGGCCTGCGTACCCACGCGTCCGCCCCGAAATGGCAGCCCGGTGCCGGTGGCCTCTGCCTGCACACGATCCTGCTCGACCCGGTGAACCCGGACCGGATCTTCGTGGCGATCTCGGCGGCCGGGGTGTTCCGCACCGACGACGGCGGGACGACCTGGCAGCCGGTCAACCACGGCCTGCAGAGTGAGGGCATCCCCGACCCGGACGCCGACGTCGGCCACTGCGTGCACCGGCTCGCCATGCACCCGGCCCGGCCGGACACGCTGTTCATGCAGAAACACTGGGACGTGATGCGCTCCGACGACGCCGGCGCGAACTGGCGGGAGATCAGCGGGAACCTGCCCACCGACTTCGGTTTCCCGATCGCGGTGCACGCGCACGAACCGGAGACGATCTACGTCGTACCGATCACCAGCGACCATCTGCACTACGTGATGGACGGGAGGCTGCGCGTCTACCGGAGCCGGACCGGCGGCGACCAGTGGGAGGCGCTCACCACCGGGCTGCCGCAGGAACACTGCTACGTCAACGTGCTGCGGGACGCGATGGCGGTGGACACCCTCGACGAGTGCGGCATCTACTTCGGCACCAGCGCCGGGCAGGTCTACGGGTCGGCCGACAGCGGTGACACCTGGCGCGCCCTGGTCCGTGACCTGCCGCCGGTGCTGTCGGTGGAAGTGCAGGTCCTGCCGTGATCCGGGTGGTCCTCCCGCCGCATCTGCGGACCCTCGCGAAGGTGACCGGGGAGGTTCGGGTGGAGGTACCCGGGGAGGTGACCCAGCGGCACGTCCTGGACGCCGTCGAGCAGCGGTTCCCGATGCTCCTCGGCACCATGCGGGACCGGGCCACCGGGAGACGGCGGGCGCTGGTCCGGTTCTTCGCCTGCGAGGAGGACCTCTCCAACGACTCGCCGGACGCCCCGCTGCCGGACCGGGTCGCGGCGGGGGAGGAGCCGTTCCTGGTCGTCGGCGCGATGGCCGGCGGCTGACCCGGCGCGAGCCGGGTTCGCCGAGGCGGCCGGGTGGGACCCCGGCCGCCGTCGTCCGGGCTGCTCAGAAGCAGGGACCGCAGGGGCCGCCGAACGGCACGTAGGTGGCCGGCTGGATCACCGTGACCGGGTTGACCACCGTGACGTTGGGCTGCACGGCGGGAGCCGGCAGGGTGGCGGGCGGCGGCGGGATCACCGGATCCGCGCCCAGGTCCAGCGGCGCCTCGCCGGTGATGGTGACCTTGTCGCTCTTCTTGTCCTTCTTCTTGTGCTTGTTCTTCTTGTCCGTCTTATCCGTCTTGTTCGACTTGTCGGCCTTGGTGGGCTCCTCGGTGCCGGGCTGCGCCGCTGCCGGCTGCCCGGTGGTCAGGTCGGCGGTGCCGGCCGGCAGGGCGGCGGCCGGGGTCGAGGTCACCGGCGTGGTGGCACTCGGCGGGTTGGTGTCCGGGTTGGTGATGGGCGCGGTGTCCGGCACCGTCGTCACGGGTGTCGTGTTCGGCGGCGTCGCGACCGGCGGGGTGCCCGGCGCGCCGGCCGGGCCGCTGTTCAGGCCGGGGCCGCCGATCGGCCCGTTGTTCAGGCCGGGGCCGCCGATCGGCCCGTTGTTCAGGCCGGGACCGCCGATCGGGCCGCCGCCCGGCAGGAAGTCGTCGAAGCCCGGCTGGAAGTAGTCGAAGCCCGGCCGGATCAGCACCGGGCGCTCGATGATCAGCGCGTACGGGCTCGCGAACCGTGTCGGCCGGAAGTCGCAGGCGTAGTCGTCGTCCCAGAGGATCAGCGACGTGGCGTAGGACGAGCAGTCGTCGAAGGAGTCGTAGTAGCCGAGGAGGTGGCCCGGCGGGATCCACTGCGGGCCGGCCAGGGCGGGCGCGGCGCCGAACGTCGCGCCGATCACCAGCCCGGCGGCGGCGGTGACGAGTCCCTGCGTCATTTTTCTCATGTCAGACCTTCCGGTACGTATGCCGTTTCCCGGATAGCCGATCACGATGCCCGGAGGGCGGGGCGAGGTTCGCGAGAATTGCCCGTTCCGGGGCAATGCCACCGCGGAGGCGAGAAGGGTGGCCGCCTACGATCGGGGCATGGCCAGGCGTACGGGCGAGGCGACCCGTGAGGAGATTCGTACCGCGGCGTCCCGTTTGTTCCGCGAGCGTGGTTTCGCGCGTACCTCAATTAGGGACATAGCTTCACAAGCAGTGACAAATCCGGCACTGGTGATCCGCTACTTCGGCACCAAGGAGCTGCTGTTCCTGGACACCATGCGGTTCACCATCGATGACGAGCCGCTGTTCGACGTGCCCCTGGCCGAGCTGGGCGAACGCTTCGTCGAGGTGCTGCTCGCCGACGACGACGTCCGCGGGGTCTACCTGGCCCTGGTGCGCGGCAGTAACGAGCCGCAGATCAAGGCCCGGCTCCAGCGCATCCACGAGCAG
>DATMVU010000583.1:0-15997 GCA_035562875.1 Actinoplanes sp.
TCGCTGGTGACGGTGCTGGGCGTGACCACGTGGACGATCCTGACCGCGCTGATCGGCCGGGCCGCGGTCCGGTCCGGCCGGGGCGCGGCTGCCGCCTGGCTGCTGGCCGGCGTGCCACTGGCCGCCGTCGCCGCCGCCGCGGTCGCCACCCTTCCGGTGCTGATCACCCAGGGCCTGGACGCCGCGACGGCCTCCCTGCTGCTCGGCGACCTCGACGCGATCGAGCCGGACGGGACCGGGCTGATCGTCTTCACCGGGGACTCGATCGGCGCGTTCGCCGCGTACGGGTGGCTCGCGGTCCTCTACGGCCGTCGCGCGGCCGTCGCCCCGGAGCGGGCGGTCCGGCTGCCCGACACCGGCTTCGAGGACGACGCCCGGCCGGGACATGCCGCCGCCGGCGCCAGGCCCGGATCCGCGGTCAGCACCAGGTCCTTGTTCCCCGCCGTCGTCCTCGGCGCCGGTCTCGGCGCGGTCCTCGCCGGTGTGCTGGCCTGGGCCTACACGGTCACCTACCTGACCCCGGCCATGCCGGTGATGTCCTCGCAGGCCCCGATGCCCGGCGGCGACGGCGAGATCTACCTCTGGGTCGCCGAGCTGCGCTGGACCGCGATCCTGCTGGCCGCCCTCGGCCTGGTGATCGCCACCGCCAACCGGCGCTCGGCCGCCCGGGCCGCGGTGGTGCTCGCCGTGGGACTGCTGGCCACCGAGGCGGTGCTGCTGATCAACGAGGTGACCGGTCCCTGGGGGATGCGGATCGCCCTGCTGGCCGCCGCCGGCCTGATCGCCGCGAGCTGGGCGCTGGCCGGCCCGGTGCTGACCGATACCGCCCGCCCGGCCGGGGCGTCCGCCGGGTCGCATACCGGGGCGCGTGCCATGGCCGCCGTGATCCGGGTGCGCACCACCGCCGTCGCGATCACCGCCGGCGCCCTCGGGCCGCTGCTGTTCGCCCAGTCCACCCCGGTGGAGAACCACGAGTTCATGCCGCTGGGCCTGCCGGTCACCACCGTCGCCCTGGCCGTCGGCCTGGCTCTGCTCGGCACCGTCACGGCGGCCGCGACCAGCCTGAACCCGCTGCACCCGGTGCCCGCCGCGCTGTTGGTGGTGGTGCCGGCCGCCCTGCTCGCCGGGTTCGGTGTCTACTTCGGCAACGGTGTCGAGGGCCTGGTCTCCGGCAGTCCGGTCTTCCTCGGCCTGCCACTCGCCGTGGTGATCACTGCGGTGCTGCGCCGGCACCGGACCCGGCGGCCCGGCTGGACCACCGCGGTCTGGACGCTGCTCGCGCTCGCCGCGGCGCCGGCCGGTCTCGCCGTCCTCTACGCCGCGGTCATGCCGCTGTCCTTCGTCCCGAACATCCTCTTCGCCATCGACGGCACCAGCTACCCGGCCGACGGCGTCTCGGTCATCCCCGGCGCGGCTCTGCTCCTGCTCCCCGCAGCGATCTGGACAGCCGGCCGGCCCGGCGGCGCAGCCCCCACGGTGACCCGCCCGGTCCCCGGCCCCGATCCGCTCCCCGGTCTCGGCCCCGACCCGGTGCCCGGCCCCGACCCCCAACCGGTCGCCGGGCCGGAGTCGGAAGCCCGGGCGGCCGTCTGAGCGGCGGACGCGACGATTCCCGGCCGGACGAGGGGCGCCGGTCGGGAATCGGGTCGGAGGGCCGCCCGAGAGCGCGGGTCAGATGATCGAGCGGATGATGCTGATCGCCAGGAAGACGACGATGAACGCCAGGTCGATCGAGATGCCGCCGGCCCGGAGCGGGGGCAGGACCCGTCGCACCGGCGCGAGGATCGGCTCGGTGAGGCGGTAGATCACATCGATCGCCTTGGAGCGCGCCGACCCGGGCATCGCGGGACCGGCGAGCACCACGCTCCAGTCCAGCACCACCCGAACCACCAGCACCAGCTGGACGAGCAGCAGCGCGAAGCTGATCAGGCCGAGAATCATCGGAACCTCCGTGTGAGGGGTACGTGACACCCACTATGCGGTGGTTTCCTGTGAACTGGCTTGGCGAACTCTGTGACGGTCACGACGTCATGAAACCGTCACAGAGCCTCGCTACCGACGTACCGGAATGATCAGTTGAAATGGTCCGGGTGCGGCCCGGTGCGGCCGTCACTCTCCAAGGCGTCGATCGCGGCGAGGTCGTCCGCCGACAGCTCGAAGTCGAAGATCGCCAGGTTCTCCCGGATCCGGGCCGGGGTCACCGACTTCGGGATCACGATTCGCCCCTGCTGCACGTGCCAGCGCAGCACCACCTGCGCCGGTGTCCGCTCGTGGGCGTCGGCGATCCGGACCACCGCCGGCTCGCTGAGCACCGCCGCCTGAGCGAGCGGGCTCCACGCCTCGGTCACCACCCCCAGCGCGGTGCCGGCGTCCTGTGCCGCGCGCTGCTGCAGGGCCGGGTGCACCTCGATCTGGTTGACCGCGGGCACCGTGCCGCCCAGATCGGCGACCGCTTTCAGGTGTTCGGGCAGGAAGTTGGACACCCCGATGGCCCGGACCCGGCCGTCGGCGAGCAGCGACTCCAGGGCGCGCCAGGTGTCCAGGTACCTGCCGTGTTTCGGGGTGGGCCAGTGGATCAGGTAGAGGTCGAGCTGGTCCAGACCGAGCCGGGCGAGGCTGGCGTCGAACGCGCGCAGGGTCTCGTCGTACCCCTGGTCGTTGTTCCAGACCTTGGTGGTGATGAACAGTTCGTCGCGGGGCAGTCCGGCCGATTTCAGCGCGGCGCCGACACCTGACTCGTTGCGGTAGATCGCCGCCGTGTCGATGCTGCGGTATCCCGCCTCGAGCGCCGTGGTGACGGCGGCAGCGGTGTCCGCCTCGGGGATCTGGAAGACGCCGAACCCGATCTGCGGAATGGTGACGCCGTTGTTGAGCGTGATGACAGGCGTGTGGCCCATGAAGGGTGACTCCCTCTTCAGCGGTGGTGACCTCTCTTGTACCCCGTGGACGGGGTTGTCCCCACCGACTTGGCACACGGCAGGTCGAGTATCACTCCGGGCCGCCCCGGCTCCGGGTGGCGGGCGGGCGGCGTGTTCGCCTGGTGGTGGGAGCGGCGCGCTGCGCGCTGCACCGGTCGGGTTCGGCGGTCCGGTCACGGTTCGCGGTGCCCATGGTTCGGCGACTGCTGCGGTACGGGGATCCGTGGCCGGTTCCTCGCGATCGCTGCACGGCACCGTCCGCACGGCCTGGTGTGCCCGTTTCAGCAGCAGCCGTTCCGAGGTCCGGCGTGGTCCGGTGGATCGTTTCCGGACGGTTCGTGGCCTGCACGGTCCCCCCGCCGCCGCACCTGGGTGGCCGTCCGGTGGTTCGGCGCGGGCCCGGTCCCGGCGGGGTGGCCGGTGCCGTCCGGCGGGTGTCCCGGTGACCGGCCGGGTGGCCGTGTTCACAGGCCGACCACCCGTCGGGTGGCGACTGCGCCACGGCGCGGGCCGGGGCGCCGGGTCACGGTGACTCCGGTGCTGACGGGCAGGGGGCTGTCGCCGGCCGGCAGCACCGGCACGGCGACCACTGATGAGGCGGGGGGCTCGGTCGTGCTCCGGCTTCCGTCGACCGGTGTCGCCTCGGCTCGATTCATGGCGCTCATTATTGATGAACGTACATGTCGCGCAAGCTTCCCGGAGTGCCTGTTACCGCCCGGAAACAACTTTCGTCAGAACGGGTAAACCGGCGGACGGTCACGCACGGTCACCCAGCGGGTCTCGGTGAACGCCTCCACATTCGCCGCTGCGCCACCGAACCGGGAGCCCGTCCCGGACGCCCCCACCCCACCGAACGGGCTGTTGGCCTCGTCGCTCACCGTCTGATCGTTGATGTGCACGATGCCGGTGGGGATCCGGTCGGCGAGTGCCAGGCCCCGCATCACGTCCCGGGTGACGATGCCGAGCGACAGGCCGTACTCACTCGCGGTGGCCAGCCGGACCGCCTCCTCGTCGTCCGAGAATCGGATGACCGGAGCCACCGGACCGAAGATCTCCTCCCGGAATGCGGGCGTGTCGCCGTCCACGCCGGCGAGCACGGTGGGGGAGTAGAAGAGATCCCGGAACGTGCCGCCGGCCGCCACCCGGGCCCCGGAGTCCACCGACCGGGTCACCACCGAGTGGATCCTGTCGCGCTGCCCGGCGTCGATGACCGGCCCGAGCACCACCTGCTCCGTCGCCGGGTCGCCGACCGGCAGCGCCGCCGCCTTCGCCGCGAGCCGCTCCACGAACTCGTCGTACAGACTCGTGTGCACCAGATGCCGGCCGGTCGTCATGCAGATCTGACCCTGGTGGAACCACGACCCGAACGATGCCGCCGCCACCGCGCCCTCGAGGTCGGCGTCCGCCAGGACCACCAGCGCCGAGTTGCCACCCAGCTCCAGGTGCGCCCGTTTCAGGTGCTCACCGGCGAGCGCGCCGACCCGGCGACCGGCCGCCGTCGACCCGGTGAACGAGACCACCCGCACGTGCGGATCGGTGACCAGAGCCTCGCCCACGTCCGCCGCCCCCGGCAGCACCTGGAACACACCCGGCGGCAGCCCCGCCTCCTCGAAGATCCGGGCCAGGGTGACACCACCGGTCACCGCGGTCCGCGGATCCGGTTTCAGCAGCACCGCGTTGCCCAGCGCCAGAGCCGGCGCCACCGAGCGGATGGCCAGGATGATCGGCACGTTGAACGGGGCGATCACCGCGACCACCCCGGCCGGGACCCGGCGGGCCATCGACAGCCGCGGCTCCTCACTGGGCAGCAGTTCGCCGTACGGCCGGGCCGGCAGCCCCGCCGCCTCGAAACACTCCTGCTCGGCCACGTGCAGGGCGAAACCGGCCATCGCCGGGATCGCGCCCACCTCCCGGACGTTCCAGCCGGAGATCTCCTCGGCGTGCTCGGTCCAGAGCTGCGCGGCCCGGCGCAGGATCGCCGACCGGCGTGGATGCGGGGTGGCCGCCCACTCCCGCTGCGCCGCCGCGGCCAGCCGCCCGGCCTCGGTCACGTCCTCGGCGGTGGCCCGCCCGATCCGGCCGAGCGCCGTGCCGGTGGCCGGTTCGGTCACGTCGTACGTGCCGCCCCGCCCCGGCCGCCACTCACCACCGAGGAAGATGTTGCCGGTCCACAGTTTCTCGTCGAGAAGCATGCCGCGTCGCCTCCAAGCGCTGGGGTGCGCCGACGGTAGACCCGTGTTTCCGGCAGATCAACGGAGTGTTCCGAATAGTCGAACGCCCTCTCAGCGGTAACCCAGGCGGGCCGAGATCTCGGCGGCGGTCTGCCGCAGCGGGCGCTCCAGCCGGGCCATCACCGTGTCGGCGGTGGCCGACCAGACCGTCAGGTGCACCGCGACGTTGATCGCCGCCACCACCCGGCCGGTGCGGTCCCGGACCGGGGCGGCCACCGACCGCAGCCCGGCGGCCAGCTCCTCGTCGTTGACGGCCACCCCGGACTGCCGGATCCGGGCCAGCGCGGTGGTCAACTGCTCCCGATTGGTGAGCGTCCGCGGGCCCCGGCGGGCGAAGTCGACCCGGTCCAGGAGCCCGCGCAGCACCGCCGGCTCCTGATGGGCGAGCAGCACCTTGCCCATCGACGTGCAGTAGGCCGGCAGTCGCGAACCCACGTGCAGGTCCAGGCCCAGCGCGTACCGGCCGGCGCCCCGGCCGCTGCGGCGGCGTTCCACGTAGATCAGGTCGATGCCGTCCAGAACCGCCATGCTCACCGGGAAACCCGTCTCGTCGGACAGCGCCTGCAGACAGGGCGCCGCCACCCGGTTGACCTCCAGCGAGCCGAGGGCGGTGAACCCCAGGTCGACCACCTTCGGGCCCAGCGAATAGCGCCGGGTCTCCGGATCCTGCTGGAGATAACCGAGCCGGGCCAGGGTGGCCACGTACCGATGGGTGGTGCTCTTGTTCAGGGCCACCGCCCGGGAGATGTCGGCGATGCCGAGCACCGGACGGGCCTCGCTGAACGAGGACAGGATCGACAGCCCGCGTTCCAGGGACTGCGAGAACCCGGCGCTGGAACCGGCATCGTCGTCGACGGGCATGGCGCAGCCTAACCCGCTGTTCGAACTGCTGGAACGGTGTAGCATCGCGATTCCATGGACGTGCTCCATCACATCGGTGGCGGCTGGACCGGCGCCGCGAGCGGCCGCACCTACGACAAACATGATCCGTGGACCGGTGCCGTCATCGCCCGGGTCGCCGCCGGGGACGCCGACGACGCCCGCGCCGCGGCCCGAGCCGCCGCGGACGCCTTCCCGGCCTGGGCCGAAGCGCTGCCCGCCGACCGCCAGCGGATCCTGCTGCGCGCCGCAGACCTGCTCGACCGCCGCCGCGACGAGGTTCGTGGGCATCTCACCGCCGAGACCGGCTGCGGCGCCCACTTCGCCGGGATCCAGCTCGACTTCTGCGTCAACCTGCTGCGCCAGGCCGCCGGGCTCGCCTACGCGCCCGCCGGGCAGATCCTGCCGTCCGACCGGCCCGGCACCCGCGCCCTCGCGATCCGCCGCCCGGTCGGGGTGGTCGCCGCCATCGCGCCGTGGAACGCCTCACTGGTGCTCGCCGGGCGGGCCCTGGTCGCGCCGATCGCCACCGGGAACACCGTCGTACTCAAACCGTCCGAGGAGGCGCCGTACACCGGCGGGGCGTTCTGGGCCGCCCTGCTCGCCGACGCCGGACTGCCGCCCGGGGTGCTCAACGTGGTCACGCACGCACCCGGTGAGGCCGGGGCGGTGGTCGAAGCCCTCATCGCCGATCCGCGGGTACGCCGGATCAGCTTCACCGGATCGACAGTCACCGGGCGGCGCGTCGCGGAGAGCGCCGGGCGGCACCTGAAACGGGCGGTGTTGCAGCTCGGCGGGCACAATCCGCTGATCGTGCTGGGGGATTCTCCGATGTCGGCTGCTGTCGACGCCGCAGTCTACGGGGCTTTCGTGCACAGTGGGCAGACGTGCATGTGCGCGCGGCGGATCATCGTCGAACGTACCGTGATGCCTGATTTTGCCGCTCTGTTCGTGGACAAGGCGTCACGATTGCCGGTGGGCGACCCGTCGGACCCGGCCACCGTGATCGGGCCGGTGATCAACGAGTGGGCGCTGTCGCTGCTCGAACGCCGGGTCCGGGAGGCCGTCGACCTCGGCGCCCGGCTGCTGACCGGCGGCGTCCCGGCCGGCCGCTGCCTCCCGCCCACCGTCCTGGCCGACGTGCCCCCGGCCGCCGAACTGGCCTTCGACGAGACATTCGGCCCGGTGGTCCTACTGGAAGAGGCCGACGACGCCACCGACGCGGTCCGCCGGGCCAACACCACCGACTTCGGCCTGGCCGCCGGGGTCATCACCGGCGACCCGTACCGTGGCCTGGACCTGGCCCGCCACCTGCGAGCCGGCATCGTGCACGTCAACGACCAGCCGGTCAACGACGAGCCCCAGATGCCGTTCGGTGGCGTCGGCGACAGCGGCGCGGGCCGTTTCGGCATCGGGTTCGCGGCCGAGGAGTTCACCGAGGCGCAGTGGGTGACGGCCCGCCGGGAACCCCGCGACTACCCGTTCTGACCGCTTGCCGGCCCCGTCCCGTCAGGCCCCGCCACCGGCGGCCGCTGAGGTCCACTGCGTGATCATGATGCCGACGACGAACACCTGAACCGGCAGCGGCAACCCCGGCAGATCAGCCGACAGCCGGCCGGTCCAGTTGCTGGTCCGCTTCACCGAGCCGACGACCCGGTCCCCGTCGACGAGGTCCTGATCCCAGCTCAGCCACGACTTACGGCGGAACTCGTACGACCGGCCCCCGGCCCGCACCTTCCACTGCTTGTGCCCGGCCCGCTCCGCCTCGGCCACCACCGCACCACCGCCGTCGAGCATCGTGAACTTGTTACCCGCCCACCCGGACGACCGGACCGTGTACCCCTGCCCGTCCAGCGTGAACCCGCCCCCGGAAACCCAGTTGCTGATGTCCCAGGTGGTGACCGGGGTGCCGTCCTCGGCGGTGAGAGAGTAGTGCTTACCCCAGAAACCGGTGCGCTCCGCGTTGATCATGACGCCACGGTACGACGCCCGCGCAGCGCCGCCCCGGCCCGGTTTCCCCCGTGTAACCTGCGGCTCCTTCCCCGAGCCTGCACCACCGGCCGTCCCCGGCGGTCTCGACTCACCAGCGGGTTCGACTCCCCGGGCGCTCTCGACTTTCCGGTGGGCTCGACTTCCCGACAGACTCGACGGAGCGGGCACCGAGAAGTTCGGCGAGCATCCGTATGCGGGCTTTGTGTCCACGGGTGGCTTCCGCGTCTGTGCCGCATACGCCCGGCGGTCGCGGGAGACCCGGGGTGAAACGGACCTCGCGCGACGCTGCGGGACGGGGTGCTGCGGTTGTGGGGCCGTGGGGCGTACCAGAAAATAGTTTTTGTCTCTTTTGTCGGCCGAGCTCAGGCCAGGATCTGGTTTCGGTGGGCGGTCGACCACGATCGGTGAGGTGTGCTCCCTGCCCCGTGCGGACCCTGGTCATTCGACCACCGGATTCGGCGGGCGAACCACCAGGATCCCGGAGAGGTGGGACTCGGAAGGCAAAGGGGGCCTGGAGGAGAGTGGCCGGAGGAGAAGGGTTGGAACGAGGGGCTGGGAGCTGTCAGACGGGGACGGGGACGGATCCGACCAGGAAGCCGGCCAGGCGCCGGGTGGCGGCGGCCGGGGTGGAGGACGTCTCGCGGGCCGCGGACAGGATGCCGGACAGGGTGGCGCCGACGGCGTCGATGCGGGCCGCCACCTGCTCGGGGGTCTCGTGGTGGAGTTCGGTGGCGATGGCGTGGATGATGCCACCGGCGCTGACCACCACGTCGGGGGCCCACAGGATGTCCCGCTCGTGCAGCAGGTCGGCGACCTCGTCGGCGGCGAGCTGGTTGTTGGCCGGGCCGGCGATCGCGGCGCAGCGCAGCTCCCCGGCGACCTCGGCGGTCAGGACGCCACCGAGAGCGGCCGGGACCAGCACGTCCACGTCGGCGGTCAGGCAGGAGCGCGGGTCGGTCCAGGTGGCGCCCGCGACCCGGCGGGACGGGTCCACGTCGGCGGCCGTCACCGTCGCGCCGGCTGCGGTGAGGAGCCGGATCACGTGGGTGCCGACCCGGCCGGCGCCGAGGACGGCGAAACTGCGACCGGACAGCTCGGGTGATCCGAACCGGTCAGCGACCACTGCTCGCAGGGAGGCGAGGACACCCGCTGCGGTGCCCGGGGACGAGTCGCCGGTGCGGCAGAGCACGTGGCCGGTGCGTTCGCCGATGGTGACCATGTCGGCGGGGCCGGTGCCGACGTCCGGGCCGGTGGCGTAGATCCCGCCGAGGCTCTCGATCACGTCGCCGACGTCGTGCAGGACCGCGCGCCGGTCCGGATGGGTCCCGGCCACCACAGTCTTGCCGCCGCCGTGCGGCAGCCCGGCCAGCGCCGCCTTGGCGGTCATCGCCTCGGACAGCCGCAGCGCGTCGTCGAAGCCGTCGCGCCAGTGCGGGTAGGTGGCGATCCGGCAGCCGCCGATCGCCGTGCCGAGGGCTGTGGAGTGCACCGCCACGATGATCGGGAGCCCGGATCGGGTACCTCGTTCGACGACGACTCGCTGATGCATCTCTTCACTCCCGTTCGATCTTCTGCCCTGAAACTAGTCGTCTCCACGGGACTGAGATGACCGTGGCGAACTTCGTTCGGCAGAAGGCGGATAATGGCGCACGTGGACGACATTGATTCGGCGATCGTGCGGGAATTGCAGAGCAACGCCCGGCAGACCAACCGGGAGCTGGCCGCCACCGTCGGCATCGCCCCGTCGACCTGCCTGGAGAGGGTGCGTCTGCTGCGTGACCGCGGGGTGATCACCGGGTATCACGCGGACGTCGACCTGGCCGCGCTCGGCCGTGAGGTGCAGGCGCTGCTCAACGTGCAGATCCGGCCGCTGAACCGGGAGGTGATCGAGGGGTTCAAGGCGTACGCGGCCGGGCTGCCCGAGGTGCTGTCGGTGTTCGTGCTGGCCGGCGGCGACGACTTCCTGGTGCATGTCGCGGTGCCGAGTGTGGAGGGGCTGCACGGGTTCCTGATGGACCGGTTCTCCGGGCGGCGGGAGATCGTCGGGTTCCGCAGTTCGGTGATCTACCAGCACCACCGGAACCGGGTCATCGCCCCGTCCGGGAACCAGCCTCCCGGGAGTCCTTCTGGAAATGCCAGATGATCAGGACGGGGATGCCGTCGACCGCGGTGTGCCAGGCCGGCCCCACGTGCCGGACCAGGGACCAGGGCCAGGTCTCCCACGGCCCGATCTCGACCGGTTCGTCCGAGTCGGGCCACGGCTCGCCGGCCGTCCATCGCGAGCAGCCGCTGCATCGCGGCCACCCGCGCCCGCGCGAACTCCGGCTCGGAGTCCTCGGTGAACGCGCGCATCAGGGCCACACCCTCGGCCGCCAACAGGAAATCCAGGGCACGCTGATGAATCATCCAGTGATTGTCATCGTTCCCACGGCGCTGGTACACGGATATACGCCATGCCGGCCGCCTCGGCAGCGGCCACCCCGAGCGGCGTGTCCTCGAAGACCAGGCAGTTCTCCGGCGCCACCCCCAACCGGCGGGCGGCGGTCAGATAGCCCTCCGGGTCCGGTTTCGGGCGGGCGTAGTCCTCGGCACAGACCAGTGTCTCGAACCGGTCCAGCAGATCCAGCGCCCCCAGCGACGCCGTCACCGACTCGCGGGTGCTGCCGGAGACCACAGCGAACGGGACCCGCCGGTACGACGCCTCGATGTGTTCGAGAACCCCCGGCACCGCGCCGATCGACGGCAGCATCGCCTGGAACAGCTCCTCCCGGCGGGCCGCGACCACGTCGATCGGCATGTCCAGGCCCTGCATCCGGTTCAGGTCGGTGATCACGTCGACGACGGTCCGGCCGCCCCACGAGTAGAACAGGTCCTCCGGGAACCCGGCGCCCCACTCGGCCAGAGCCGCCAGCCACGCCTCATGATGTGCGGGCATCGAGTCGGTGATGGTCCCGTCACAGTCGAACAGGTAGGCCTCGAACACGCCGTCCGGCAGGGGTAGCAGCACGAACCGCACGCTACGGGCCGCCTCGGCCCCCGGCCGCCGCGCATGCGATTTTGGTGAGATGGACTACCGCCGCACCTACCGAGCCGCCGCCATCGTCTTCGCCGACCTCGCCTCCCGCCTGCCCGCGGCGAGCCTCGACGGCCCCGGCCTGGGCGAATGGACCATGCGTGACCTGCTCGGGCACACCGTCAGCTCGGCGCTGCGCCAGGTCCCCGCGGTCCTCGCCGACAAGGCGCCGGGCATCGTCGTCCCCGTCCCGGAAGGCTACTTCGCCCTGCTCCGGCTCGCCCCCACCGAGATGGTCGCCGCCGCCCGGACCGCCGCCACCGACGACGCCCGCGCCACCGGAACCGTCCTCGGCGACGACCCGGCCGGCGAGATCAGCGGCTGGATCGGCCAGGCCACCGCCGCCCTGGCCGGCGCCACCGACGACGACGTGGTCGCCACCCCTGCCGGCGGCATGCGGGTCCGCGACTGGCTCCCCACCCGTACCTTCGAACTGGTAGTGCACACCTCCGACATCGCCGCCGCGGCCGGCCTCCCGGTCGAATTCGACCCGGAGACCCTCGCCGAATCCGCCGCCCTGGCCGCCCGGGTCGCCGCCATCACCGGCTCAGGCCTGACGATCCTGCGTTCCCTCACCGGCCGCGGCCCTCTCCCGGACGGCTTCTCCATCGTTTGAAACATCTTCCGGTACGGACCACCAAGGCCCTGTCCCGTCACGCGAGGTCCGCGCCACGCAGGCTCCCCCGCGTCCGCCGGGCGTATGCGAACGCCCGGCTACCCCGAACCCGCCGACGTCCAGCGATGAATGCTCACGGTGACGTACCGGGCACGACCGCCGCCCGACCCGTTCCCGCCGCCCGGCAGGTTCCACGGATCTTTGTGGGCGGGCCACCGGTTCCGGTTGCTGATCGACCAAGGTCGCGGGTGCCGGGCTCGCCCGACGAGGGACCGATGTCCGCGCCCGCGGCGATCGATGCGACTTCGGCTCTCGAACGGAAAGCCCCACCGCGTCGTCGCGGTGGGGCTTTCCGGAGGGGCAGAGGTCAGAGGACCTCGGCGGCCATCGGGAGTGGGTTGCCGAAGCGGTGGGCGGTGATGCTCACGGCCTGTTCGTGGAGGAACGGGAGGAGCTCCAGGCGACCGGCTTCGGTCACCGGGCCGGACCAGACCGCCAGGTCGGGGCGGCCCTCGGTGGCGCCGGCCAGGGTGGTGGCGTCGCCACCGATCAGGCGGACCCGGCCGCCGGTCAGCATGGCCGCGAACGTGGCGTCGTCCTCGACCCGCACCGACGGGCAGCGGGCCGCGAGCCGGTCCGGCAGCGGCGCCGCCGTGGAGACGGTCACTTCGGCGCCGGTCAGCATGGCCGCGGACAGCACCCGGACCAGGTCGGCCACCGAGCCGTCGCCGGTCAGCCGGACGGTCACCGGGGTGGGCAGGTAGCGGAACACGTTGCGTTCCACCGCCAGCGCCGACACGTCGGCGGGGGTGCGGAAACCGAACGCGGCGTCGCTGCGGGCGGCGCGTTCCACAGCCGCGAACGACGGCTCGTCGAGGATCTCGCGGGCGTCGGCCAGGAGGGCCCGTACCCCAGGGTGGTCGATCTCCGTCGTCGACGTGGACGGACGGGACTCCCAGCCGGTCAGGCCGGTCAGGTAGTTGGGGCCGCCCGCCTTGGTGCCGGGGCCGACCGCCGACTTCTTCCAGCCGCCGAACGGCTGCCGCTGCACGATGGCGCCGGTGATGCCCCGGTTGACGTACAGGTTGCCGGCCTGGATCCGGTCCAGCCAGGTGCGGATCTCCTCGGCGTCCAGCGAGTGCAGGCCGGACGTCAGCCCGTACTCCACCTCGTTGACGATGTCGATCGCCTCGCCGAGATCACCGGCGATCATGATGCCGAGGATCGGGCCGAAGTACTCGACACGGTGGTATTCCGAGCCGCGGCGCACCCCGTCCCGGATGCCGGGGCTCCACAGCTTGCCGCTGTCGTCCAGCCTGCGTGGTTCGAGCAGCCACTGCTCGCCGTCACCGAGGGTGGTCAGGCCGTCGAGGAGTTTCCCGGCGGCCGGTTCGACGAGCGGGCCCATCTTGGTACGCGGGTCCCACGGGTAGCCGACGTCCAGCGACGACACCGCGTCCAGCAGCTGGGTACGGAACCGCTGCGAGCGGGCCACCGAACCGACCAGCACCACCAGCGACGCCGCCGAACACTTCTGCCCGGCGTGCCCGAACGCCGACGCCACCACGTCCTTGACCGCCAGGTCCAGGTCGGCGCTGGGCGTGACGATGATGGCGTTCTTGCCACTCGTCTCGGCGAGCAGCGGCAGGTCGGCGCGGAACGAGCGGAACAGTTCGGCCGTCTCGTACGCCCCGGTCAGGATGACCCGGTCCACCAGCGGGTGCGCGATCAGCTCCCGGCCCAGGGTCTGCTCGTCCACCTGGAGCAGGGTGACCAGGTCGGCGTCGGCGCCGGCCGCGGACAGCGCGTCCCGGATGATCCCGGCGAGCACGGTGCCGCACCGTTCGGCGGGACCGGCCGGTTTGAGCACCACCGACGACCCGGCGGCGAGAGCGGCCAGGACCGATCCGGCCGGGATCGCGACCGGGAAGTTCCACGGCGGCGTGACCAGGGTGAGCCGGGCCGGAACGGGGACGGCCCCGTCCACGTGGGCGAGTTCGCCGGCCAGTTCGGCGTAGTAGTGGGCGAAGTCGATCGCCTCGGACACCTCCGGATCGGCCTGGTCGACGGTCTTGCCCGCCTCGGCGGCCATCACCTCGAGCAGGGTGGTCCGGTGGATCTCCAGGGCGTCACCGACGGCGTGCAGGACGGCCCGCCGGTCGGCGGCTCCCCAATTCGCGGCGGCCGCCTTCTCCATGGCCTGGTCCAGGTGCTCCCGGTCGTCGATCCGGGGCAGGTCCCGGCCGAGCGGCGACGACTCGACCCGGGCGAGCAGAGCCCGCACCTCGTCGCGGTTCACCGCGACCGCCGGGTCGGTGTCGGGGGTGTTCACGAACAGGCCGGGAACACTGCGCGGGACCGCGGCGAACCGTTCGGCCACCCGGTGCGGAACCGGCTCCGGGCTGCCGGCCAGGTCCCGCAGCGACGCCAGGAAACGGTCGCGTTCCCGCTCGAACAGCGGCTCGTTCGTGTGCAGCTCGAACACCGCTGACATGAAGTTGTCGGTGCTCGCGCCCTCTTCGAGACGGCGGATCAGGTACGCGATGGCCACGTCGAACTGCTCCGGGCGTACCACCGGGGTGTAGAGGAGCAGACCGCCGACCTCGCGCCGGACCGCCTCGGCCTGGCCCTCCGCCATGCCGAGCAGCATCTCGAACTCGATGCCGTCGCGGACCCCGCGCTGCCCGGCGAGGATCCACGCGTAGGCGATGTCGAACAGGTTGTGCCCGGCCACCCCGAGACGCACGTTGCCGATCCGGTCGGTGTGCAGCGCGTAGTCGAGGACCCGCTTGTAGTTGGCGTCGGTGTCCTGCTTGCTGTCGCAGGTGGCGACCGGCCAGCCGTGCAACTCCGCTTCGACCCGCTCCATCGGCAGGTTGGCGCCCTTGACCAGGCGCACCTTGATGCCGGCGCCCCCGCGGGCCCGCCGGGCGGCGGACCACGTCTGCAGGCGCCGCATGGCACCGAGCGCGTCCGGCAGGTAGGCCTGGAGCACGATGCCGGCTTCCAGGTTCAGCAGTTCGGGCCGGTCCAGGAGCCGGGTGAAGACACCGATCGTCAGATCGAGGTCCTTGTACTCCTCCATGTCCAGGTTGACGAACTTGCCGTCCTTCGCAGCCAGCGTGAACAGCGGCAGCAGCTTCTCGCTGATGTCGCTGACGGCCTCGTCGAACGCCCACGGGTTGTGCGGGGCGACAGCCGACGACACCTTGATCGACACGTAGTCGACGTCCGGCCGGGCCAGCAGCTTCTCGGTACTGGTCAGCCGGTGGGTGGCCTCACCCTTGCCGAGGACCGCCTCACCGAGCAGGTTGACGTTCAGGCGTACGTCACGCTGTTTGATCTTCTTGATCGCCTTACCCAGACGGGCGTCGGTGGCGTCGACGATCAGGTGTCCCACCATGTGACGCAGGGCGCGGCGGGCGATCGGCACCACCACACCCGGCATGACCGGGGCGAGCGCGCCGCCGGCCTTGACCGCCAGGCGCAGGTGCGCGGGAAGGAAACCGGGCACGTCCCGGGACAGGGCGCGCAGCGTGCGGGCGCTGACCCGCAGGTCCTCGGGGCGGATCACACCGTCGACAAAACCGACGGTGAACGCCAGGCCTTTCGGGTCACGCAGCACCGCGGCGAGCTGGGCGGCCGAACCGCCGACCGGGACGTCCGCGGCCTCGCGCAGCCAGCGCCGGACAAGGGCGATCGTCTCTTCGGCGATCTCAGGCATCGGGAACTCCTTCCGTTCTGCGCAACAGTCTGAAGTCCTGCATCAGCTTAGGAAAAGCGATGCTTTCTGAGTTGTGTAGTTAAGTTGAGCTAACGTATTGCGGTGCTGGAGATCCGCCGTCTGATCCTGCTGCGCGAACTGGCCGTCCGCGGCACGATCGCCGCCGTCGCCGACGCCCTCAACTTCACCCCGTCCGCCGTGTCCCAGCAGCTCAGCCAGCTGGAACGGGAGACCGGCACCCAACTGTTGCGCAAAGCCGGCCGCCGGGTGCAGCTCACGCCGCAGGCCGAGGTGCTGGTCGCGTCGGTCGGCGAGGTCCTGGACACGCTGGAACGCGCCGAGGCCCGGCTGCAGGCCGCCGCCGCCACCGTCACCGGCCGGGTCCGGGTCGCCGTCTTCCAGTCGGCGGCCCTCGCCTTCATGCCCGCCACCCTGCGTGCCATGGCAGACCTTTACCCCGATGTGCGGGTGGAGATGACCCAACGGGAGCCCGAAGAGGCACTACGTGAGACATGGGCCCGCGATTTCGACATGGTGATCGCCGAGCAGTACCCGGCACACGCG
>DATMVU010000584.1:0-3038 GCA_035562875.1 Actinoplanes sp.
ACGACGCCAAGACCCGGCAGGAGCCCCGCCACAACCGGCACCTGCGTGACGTGCCGCAGCCGGTGGCCGCCGAGCTGATCGACTGAGTACCGCCGATCGGCGGGGCTCCGGGGTAGGGCCGGGGCCCCGCCGATCGCGTCATCCGCCCGGCCAGATCTCCACGTGCTCGGCGCTGTCCGGCGGCACCGTCCCGGCCCGGTCGCACAGTTCACCGACCGCCTCCGCGAAGCCCTCCGCATCCGCGTGGACCTCCATGAACTCGCCCCAGGTCAGGTCGATCGTCAGCTCCGGAGCCGGCTCCGCGTCCGGTGTCCAGGCGACCATCCGGAACCAGACGACGGAGATCTCGTCCCACGGCGACGCGAACTCGCTGACACCCCCCTGGTGCAGGACCTTGCCGAAGACCGAGAGCCGGGGCTCGGACACGTACGTCACGGTGATCCCGGCGTCGTCGACCTTGATCCGCTGCCGCTCAGTCATGCAGGGCTCCCCGGGTTGCGCACCAGCATCTGCAGTGCCTCCGCGGTGTTCCCGTTCATGGTCGTCCCGGTGGCCCGCCTGGACCCGCACCCGTAGTCCAGCACCGGGGAATCCCGCCGGACCTCCGCCAGCCAGGAGAGATCCACGGGATGGGTGAACTCCTTGACCGCCCCGATCGTGTTCCAGTATTGCCGGGCAGGATCTTCCATGCGGCAACACGGTAGCCCTGCCCGGCGACCCCCAACCCGCACGCCTTCACGCGTTGTGCAGGACTCTGAGGTGACCCGGGCGGCGAGGCGCCGGCCGTGCATCGTGATCTGGTCGTCCCGCGCGCCGACGAGACGATGCCCCGGAAGGTCACGCCACAATCCGTTGAACGATCGTTAGGCTGGGGCGCATGAGCGTTGACCGACTGCTTCCCACCCCTGAAGCACACGACCTGCTCGACCTGACCACCGAACTCGCCACCCGGGAGCTCGCCGGCAAGGTCGACGACTTCGAGGCACGCGGCGAGTTCCCCCGCGAGATCCTGCGGACACTGGGCCGTTCCGGGCTGCTCGGGCTGCCCTATCCGGAGGCCGACGGCGGGGCCGGTCAATCGTACGAAGTCTATGTCCAGGTCCTGGAGATCCTGGCCGGCACCTGGCTGGGGATCGCCGAGGCGGTCAGTGTGCACACCCTGTCGTGTTTCCCGGTGGCCGGGTTCGGCACCCCGGAACAGCGCAAGATGCTGCCCGACATGCTCGGCGGCGAGCTGCTGGGGGCGTACGCGCTGTCCGAACCGCACGGTGGCAGCGACGCGGCGGGCCTGACCACCCGCGCGGTCGCCGACGGTGACGACTACGTGCTCAACGGCACGAAGGCGTGGATCACCCACGGCGGAAAGGCCGACTTCTACAACATCTTCTGCCGTACGGGTGGGGACGGCGCCCGGGGCATCTCGTGTGTGCTCGCCGACGCCACCACCCCGGGCCTGCTGCCTCAGGCACCGGAGCGGCTGATGGGCCTGCGCTCGTCGGCCCCGGCGCAGATCGTCCTGGAAGACGCCCGGGTGCCGCGGGATCGCCTGGTCGGCGGGGAGAACCAGGGCTTCGGCATCGCGATGCAGGCGCTCGACGCGGGCCGGCTCGGGATCGCCGCGTGCGCGGTCGGGCTGGCTCAGGCGGCTGTCGACTACGCCACCGCCTACGCCCGGGAGCGGGAGCAGTTCGGCAGGCCGATCGCGTCGTTCCAGGGGCTGGGGTTCATGCTCGCCGACATGGCCACCGGTGTGTCGGCGGCCCGTGCGCTGCTACTGCACGCGGCCCGGCTGAAGGATGCCGGCCGGCCGTTCACGATCGAGGCGGCGAAGGCGAAACTGTTCGCCACCGACATGGCGATGCGGGTCACCACCGACGCGGTGCAGGTGCTCGGCGGTTACGGATACTCCGCCGATCACCCGGTGGAGCGCTGGTTCCGGGAGGCGAAGGTGCTGCAGATCGTCGAGGGCACGAACCAGATCCAGCGGCTGGTGATCGCCCGGTCGATGACGAAGGGCGAGAAGTGACGGCATCCGGCGGGAGGTGACGGCGCCAGGGCTGGGAGTGACGGGGCCGGGCTGGGAGTAATGTGACGCCGTGGAAGAGATCGACCGGGCTGTGGTGTCGGCCCTGACCGCGGACGGCCGGTTGTCATATACGGACCTGGCCGAGCGGGTGGGCCTGAGTGTCTCCGCCGTGCACCAGCGGGTTCGCCGGCTGGAGCAGCGTGGTGTCCTCAACGGCTACACGGCCCGGGTGTCGTACGAGGCCTTGGACCTGCCGCTCACCGCTTTCGTGGCGATCCGGCCGTTCGACCCGTCCCAGCCGGACGACGCGCCGGAGCGGCTCGCGCACCTGTCCGAGATCGACTCGTGCTACTCGGTGGCGGGGGAGGACTTCTACCTTCTCCTGGTCCGGGTGAAGAGCCCCGCCGATCTGGAGCGTCTGCTGCAGGACATCCGGACCGCGGCGAACGTGACGACCCGGACGACGGTGGTGCTGTCCACACCGTACGAGCACCGGCCCCCGAAGATCGCCGACCCGGCCGGGTAACCGGCGTGGAGAGCATCACCAAGAACCGGCAGCCACCGGACGTGCTGCGAGCGATGGTGGAGCGCGCCTACGGCGGGGCCGAGGTGCCGTCCGGCGACGGCTGGTGCACCGAGATGACGGACGGCTGGTTCAACGTCATCTACCTGATCACGCTGCGGTCCGGGCGCCGGGTGGTCCTGAAGATCGCCCCACCGTCCGGTGTCGAGGTGATGACCTACGAGCGCGGCGCGATGGCCACCGAACTGGAGGCGTTGCGCCTGCTCGCCAGTCGGCTCCAGGGCCGGGTGCCGGTGCCCGCCGTGCATTTCGCGGACCGCGGCCATGAGCTGTGCGACGCCGACTGGTTCGTCATGGACCATGTCAGCGGCATGAGTTTCGCCGCCGTCCGGGACACACTTCCCGCGGCTGAGCAGGACAGTCTCGGCGAGGCGATCGGCGCGCTCAACCGTGAGATCAACACCGTTCGGGGTACGGCGTTCGGCCCCC
>DATMVU010000585.1:0-4498 GCA_035562875.1 Actinoplanes sp.
CTTGCGACCAACTCCTGGTGGAACGCGATCGACCCGCAGTTGCTGAAGCAGATAGACGACTTGCTGTGCACGCGTCGACTGATCCAGGCGGTCGTCCTTCTACGCCAGGAAGGCGGACTGCGACCGCCGCCTGGCCTGTACGAGGCGCAGGATCTACTGATCAAGCGACGCGCCGAGCTGGACCTGCAGGGTCTTCTCGAGCCCGAGCCACCGCCAGCGACGACCGCGCAGCTGATCGAGAAGGCGGGCACCATCGGCGCACCAGTGCTCGCCGTCGAAGCCTTTTGGGACGGCGACACACAGGGCTGGTTCGTCGTCCTGGTGGCGATCGTGAGCCGACCGGGCCGACACCACAATCGCTTCGATGAGGTGCCGTTGACTGTGCTACGACACGGCGGAGACATCCGACTGTTCACCGGACAGGCACCGCCCTGGCCGGAGGCACAACAGGCGATCAAGCAGGGCCAGGCTGTCGCGCGACATGTCGGCGTGCCGTTCCACTTCACCAACCCGGAAGCGCCGGACGTCGACCTGCCGCGCTGGTGGGATACACAACCCACCTGACAGGCGCGCACGCCGTACCTTCGGCCGTCGCCGGAGATCCGAGATACGGGCGGGACCGTGCGCACTCATCGGCAGATCCGTGCGTTCGTAGAACGCCCTCCGGTCTGGCCGACGGCGACCTCGCGGCATCCGGTACGGATGGGCGCACCTGGCACCTATCGGTGCTCGTTGTGGCGGTCGTGACGGACAGCGCAGAAGCGATCGATGACGTTGGCGGGGCGCACCACCGCCCGTGATGTGGCCAGCGCCGCCGGGGTCAGCCTCGCTGCGATCGGCTACCACTTCGGCTCGAAGGAGGCCCTTCTGGCGACCGCGCTCCGGCAGGCCATCGAGGAGTGGGGCGACGACCTGATCCGGGTGCTCGGCGCCGAACACGACGAGGCGGCCGACCCGGCGGCCCGGTTCGCGGCCGCCCGGGACAAGGTGATCGCGTCGTTCGTGCGCACCGAGGCGCTGTGGGCGGTGCAGTTCGAGATCATCGCGTACCTCGACCGTACGCCCGAATTGCGCTCGGTCTTCACCACCGCGAACCGTCAGGCGCGTCTCGGCCTGCTGGAACTCTTCAAGCTGGCGGTCCCGCCGGACCGGGTGGAGGCGACCGGCACGCTGATACAGGCGATGCTCGGCGGCCTGGCCGCGCAGTGGCTGGTCGACCCGGAGAACGCCCCCACCGGCGAGGAACTGGTGGGGGCGTTGCTGACGATCACCGGGGGGTTTTACGACACCAGCGGCTTGAGGGCCGCGCCGACCTGGGAGACGAAGCCGGGGCGGTGGCCGTTGGCCGGCAGGTTGATGGTGATGCCGTCGATGCCGGCGCCGAGTACCTTCTCGTGGATCTGCTCGGCGACCTGGTCGGGCGTACCCAGGAAGGTGCGGTTGCGCCGGTCCTCCGGGATCCGTTCGGCGAGCGCCTTGACCTCCTGCTCGTCTTCGCCGATCATGCCCATCACCAGGCAACTGGTGGCCAGGGTGGCCGGGTCGCGGCCGATCTCTTCGCAGCGCTGGCGCAGCACCGCGACCTTGTGGGCCAGCACGTCGTGTTCCGCGATGATGTTCATGTGGTCAGCGAAGCGGGCGGCCAACCGGAACGTCTTCTGTTCGCCGCTGCCGCCCAGCATGATCGGGATGTCGGGCCGGATCCGCGGGTTGTTCATCGCGCCGCGGGCGGTGTACCACTTGCCGTCCAGCACGCCCGGCTCGCCCTTCAGCATCGGCGCGATGATCTGCAGGGCTTCGTCGAGCCGTTCGAAGCGCTCGGTGAAGGTGCCGAACTCGAAGCCGAGGTCGTGGTGTTCGCGTTCGAACCAGCCGGCACCGATGCCGAGGACGGCCCGGCCGTGCGAGACCACGTCGAGGGTGGTGACGGTTTTCGCGAGCAGGGTCGGGTTGCGGTATGTGTTGCCGGTGACCAGCGTCGACAGCTGGATCGTGGAGGTGCCGCCGGCCAGCGCGCCGAGCAGCGTGTAGGCCTCCAGCATGTTGTCCTCGGGCTGGCCGAGGCCGGGTAGCTGGTAGAAGTGGTCCATCACGAGGACGGTGTCGAAGCCGGACGCCTCGGCCTCCTTGGCCTGCGCCAGGACGGTGTCGAACAGGGTGTCGACCGGCCCCGGGTAGGTGAAATTCGGAATCTGGTAACCGAGCTTGATGGTCACGATTTCTCCGATGGCTTCGATGTAAGAGGGCTATCACTTGCTAATGTAAGAGCCTACTCACATGGAGGCAAGCGTGTCGGCGAATCGGGCCTACCACCACGGTGACCTGCGGGCCGCGCTGATCACTGCCAGTTTCGAGCTTCTCGCCGAGAGCGGGTTGCAGAAGTTCTCGGTCGCCGCCGTGGCCCGCCGCTTGAAAGTCAGCTCGGCCGCGCCGTACCGGCACTTCCCGGACCGCGACCACCTGCTGGCCGCCGTCTCCGGGGTCGCCGCCCGCGACCTGAACGTCGCGGTCCTCGCCGCCGCCGACTCGGCCGGCACCGATCCGGGTGAGCGTCTCGCCGCGGCGGCCGGAGCCTACGTCCACCACGTCTCCCGCACCGGTGCCGGCCTGTCGGTCATCTACGCCGCCGGCCTGTCCCGGATCGAGGACGACGACCGCCAGCGGCACACCCGCACCCTGATGGTCACCCTGATGGACCTGGCCGGGGCGACCGGCACCGCCGGCTACCGGGAGACGCTGCTGCTGGTCGAGGCCACCATCGCCGTCGCGCACGGGTACATCGCGCTGTTCGCCGACGGTTTCTTCACCCGCGGCCACCACAGCGTCGACGACATCGCCGCCCGTGCCGTCGAGGCCGCCCGCACCCTCACCCCGTCAGGGCGCCCGTGACCCGCGGGCCGTCTCCTGCTCGACGAGGGCGTCCAGGTCGGCCAGCCGGTGCAGTCCCTGCAACGGGCGGCCCATCCGGTGGTTCCCGGCCAGCCGCGGTTCGTTGCGGGCCAGGAAGTGCCAATATCCGGCGGTGTACGGGCAGGCGCTGTCCCCGACCCGGGACTTCGGGTCGTACCGGCAGCCGGAGCAGTAATCACTCATCCGGTTGATGTAGGCGCCGCCGGCCGCGTACGGCTTGGTGCTCATCCGGCCGCCGTCGGCGAACTGGCTCATCCCGATCACGTTCGCCGTCATGACCCACTCGTAGCCGTCCACGAAGTTGCGGTGGAACCAGTCCGCCATCGCGGCCGGCCGCCAGCCCCGCTGCATCGCATAGTTGCCCAGCACCATCAATCGCGGGATGTGATGCACCCAGCCCCGGTCGCGCACCCCGGCCAGCACGTCGGACAGGCAGCGGGCCTCGACGGCGTCCGCGTCCAGCGTCGCGAACCACTTCGGCAGCCGCCCGCCGGCGCCCAGCTCGTTGCGCGATCGGTAGCCGGGTTCGAAATACCAGTACAGGTGCCACACGAAGTCACGCCAGCCGAGGATCTGCCGGATGAACCCCTCGGCCCCGGCCAGCGGCACCCGCCCGGCCCGGTAGGCGTCCTCGGCCGCGGCGATCACCTCCACCGGGTCGAGCAGACCGAGATTGATCGCCGGGCTGAGCAGACTGTGCGCCATCCACGGGTCCCCGGCGAGCATCGCGTCCTCGTGCGGGCCGAACGCCGGCAGCCGGTACGCGATGAAATGACGCAGCCGGTCCAGAGCCTCGTCCCGGGTGACCGGGAACAGGCGGGGCCCGTCCCGGCCGGTGAACTCCACCCCGTCCCGCTGCCAGCGATCCAGCTCCGCCCGTACCTCATCGTCGATCTCGTCTTCAATGATCTCCGGAGGTGATGGGACACCGAGCCGATCCGTCCCGCGCGGCGGTGGCTCCCGGTTGTCGGCGTCCAGGTTCCAGCGGCCACCGGCCGGTTCCGGGCCGTCCATCAGCACGTCGTGCCGCAGTCTGGCGAACCGGTAGAAGTCCTCCATCCGCAGGTGGTCCCGCCCGTCCGCCCAGGTGGTGAAGTCGCGCGGCGCGGTCACGAACCCGCGCGGCGGCAGCATCTCCACCCGCGGCAGCCGCCGGACCAGGTCCCGGGCCGCCCGCGACGTCGGATGACACACGGTGACCGGATCGCCGATCGCCTCCCGGTACGTCTCGGCCCGCACCAGGCGCACGTCGCCCTCCCGGGCCCGGTGCCGCAGCGCCGACAGGATCAGGTGCGCCTTCTGCCGGTGGAACGCTCGCCGCCGGAACACCGCCTTCGACTCGACCAGCAGCACCGGTTGGCCGGGATCGTCGAGAAAGTGCGGACCGAGTTGATCGGCGAACAGCCAGCGATGTCTCATACACACATGGTCACCCTTTGTGCGCCGCGAACATCTTCAGGATCGCGGTTCCCCGACCGACAGTGAGGGTCCGGCGGCAGAACCGCGGACCGGAGCGGGGGAGTTTACGACGTGCAGACCGACAAGCTCGTGCCGTGGCAGCCCGGCGACGCGGACATCGCCGTGGTGG
>DATMVU010000586.1:0-11250 GCA_035562875.1 Actinoplanes sp.
GAAAGCGATCACATGAGCGATGAGATAGAGCTGCTGCGGGCCGATGTGGACGACCTGATCAACGCGGTCACCCAGCTCCTCGACGAGCAGCGGCGGCGGAACACCGGGGCGTCCCGCTGGTCGTGGCGGCACGCCGACGCCGACACCGCGGCCCGGATGTGGGCCGAACTGATCGACTGGGTCGACTGGCTGGTGCCACGGTACGAGCTGACCGGCGAGGCGGCGAGCATCCCGTCGTGCTGGTACCGGCATCCGGTCGCGGTAGAGGAACTGACCGCACTGATGGCCGCCTGGCAGGCCGCCTACCAGGGCGAATCCGACGCGCCACGGGAGGATCTGCTGGCCTGGCACGACCGGTGGCTGTGGCCGACGATCGAGCGGCTGCGGGTCCGGGCCGGCTGGCGCAACTGTGCCGACAACAACCGGCACCAGGACCGGGTGCAGCGGCGATGGGTCCCCGACCCGGAAGCCGCCATCGCCGGCCCGCCTGGATGATGGCAAGGACACACCGGCACGGGGGAAGCGCCGACGTAACGACAACTGCCGACCGCCACTGATGAGAGTTCCCCCAGTGATTCCCTCCACCATTCGCGGGCTGGTCCAGACCCGCCGCCAGTTGACCGGGATGCTGCGTGCCTTCCGACTGCACGGGCCACGCGGCCTGTTCGCCTTCGGCCGCCACCACCGGGCCGAAGCCGTGATCCTCGCGTGGCCGCTCTACGAACAGTTGAGCGCCGCCGCGCACGCCCTGGAAGACGCGTCGCACGCTGTCGAACTGGACCGCCGCCGCCGTAACCCGCGCGGGCCGGACGAGATCGCCCTGACCGGGGTGGTGGAACTGCTCGGTGTCACCGCACCGGCAGCCGCCCGGTCCCGCAAGGCCGGGCCGCCGGCCCGCCGGTTCACCGCCTGGCCGACCGCCCTGGACGACCTGATGCGCCTCGGTGAACAGCAGGCGCAGTCGGCCCGAACCGCCATCGGCGCGGTCCTGACCGATGTCGCCCACGGACGGCAGGCCGGCACCGCGATGGTGTCGCAGCCCGGTCAGCCGTCCCTGGACGGGTACCGGCGGGTCGTCGTGCCGCTGGGCCCGGACGGCGGCAGCGCCGTCATCGTCTTCGGCGACCCCGGCGACACGAGCGAGCCCGTCGAGCTACTCGGCGTCCTCACCGCCGGAGCGCTCGTCGGGGCGCTCCAGGAACTGGAGGACTTCGCCGACCTCGACACACCGGGCGACGAGGACGACGAAGCCGACATGACCGGGCGCGCTCGGGCCCGGCGGCGGATCAGCCCAGCGTAGGACTCTGCGGCCGGGGCTGCGGCCGCACCTGGTCGTGGTGTCTCGGCTCGGGCGCACGACCGGCCGCCCGCTCCTCCACGGCCCGGCGCAGCGCGGCAGCCGGTCGTTCCGCGACCGGCCCGGTGCGGGTCTGCCGCAGGTCCCGGGTCTGCTGCGACCCGGTCACCTGCCGCCGGGGAACCTGATCCAGCGCCTCACCCAGGTTCCGGGCGGCGTGTTCCCAGGTGTAGTTCGCGCCCAGGTGGGTCCGCAGGTCCGCGGCCCGCTGCCGGGCGGCGGGCAGGTCCGTCAGGATTCCCTCGATGCGGCTCGCCCAGCGCTGCGGCAGATCGGGCTCGGTCCCGATCATCGGCACCACGCTGGGTTTCCCGAGGTGCTCGGGAACCCGCCGCGGATCGTTGAAGAAGAGTCCCGCTCCGCTGCTACTGGCCACCAGCACCGGAACACCGAGACCGGCAGCCTCGGTGGCGACGAGGCCGAACCCCTCCGCCCGCGACGGCATCAGAACGACGTCCGCACCGCGCAGCTCGGCCTCGATCTCCCTCCGGTCGGACGTGAACGGTTTGAGTTTGACCGGATAACCAGCCTCCTTGGAGACATCCCTCTCCTGTTCCCGCAGGGTCCGGTCATTCGCGCCGAGGGCGGTGAGCTGCACGCTGTACCCCTTCTCGGAGAGCAGCCGGACCGACGCAGAGGCGATTTCGACGCCCTTGAGCGGATCGTCGACCCGGCCGAACAGCAGCAGGTTGACCCGGGCCTGGCCGTCCCGCCACACCGGCGGCGGGCCGATGTCGACGCCCGGGATCATCTCGTGGACAGCTGTCGGCCGCTCGTTCATCTGGGCCATCCGTGCCGCATCGTCGAACAGCAGCGGCCCGACCCCGACCGCCAGATCGGCCTTGCCGATGAGCAGCCGTTCGGTGCGTGCGTGCTCGGTGGCCTGCTGTGGGTCGCCTCGCCACCGGTCCAGCTCGTCGGCGAGCGCGTGCACCACGTGCACCACCTTGGCCTGCGGATAAAACTGGTCCCGCAGGTAGGAGGCGGCGCCGCCGGTGAACCGCCCGTGCCCGAGGATGATGTCGACATTGCGGGGCAGATTGTCGGCGCGGAGCATCTGCCCACGGTCGTCGATGCCGAGGACCCGCTCGATGCCCTGGACCGTGAGCCGTTCGTGCTCCTGTGCCGACGGGGTCTCGCCGAGAACGCGGGCGGTGACCTCGTACCCCACATCGGCCATCGCCAGGGACAGCCGCCGGTTGAAGGTATGTCCGCCGTGCCCCGACCAGCCGGTCGCCAGACTGAGAACCCGTTCCACCATGATCAGCTCTTCATCCCGGTACGCTGTCGCAGGTCCCGGGCCATGTCGTCGCAGAGTTCGGCGATCTGCTCGTCGCTGCTGCCGCCGGTGCGGCGGAACCGGGCCGCGACCTCGTCGAGCACCGAGGCGAGCACCAGGCCCCGGACGGTGGGCAGCACGAAGGACGTCGTGTCCTCCGCCTCATGGGTCAGATCCTCGCGCTTTTCGATAATCTCCTGGGTGACCGAGATCAGATGGCTCTGGGGTCTGCCGTCCTCGTCCAGGGTGTAGACCGGGCGGGAGATCCATACGTCGTCGCTCACGTGACTCCTGTTCGTTCAGAGACTGACTACGGTGCCGGTGGTCCGGGCCCGCTCGGCGGCCCACACCACCCGGTGGCTGTCCAGGCTGGTGCCGCCGTCCGAGCCGACGGCGGACGGGTCGCGGGTGGCGACGGCGGTGAGGAAGCTGTCGATCAGGCCGGCGTCGCCGCCACCGTGGCCGCCGGCGGCGGTGCCGTCCCCGCCCGCGGTGGTGGGGATCTCCCGGGTGCTGCCGTCCCGGAAGTCGGTGAGGGTCAGGGTCCGGCCGTCGCCCTCGACCGAGCCGTGGCTGCCGAACAGCCGGGTGCGCCGGTGCCCGTCGCCGGCGGTGAACGCGGTCATCGTGAACGCGGCGGTGACCCCATCGGCGAACTCCAGGTTGACGACCTGGTGGTCGACCACGTCGTTGTCGCACAGGTAGACGCATCGCCCGTACGGCCCGGTGGTCAGGGCCGCGGTCACCGCCTCCTCGGTCGCTTCGGCGGTGACGGCGCTCAACGGCCAGCGTTCCCGTTTCGGGTCGCCCAGGCAGCCCAGGTACAGCCGGGTCGCCGAGTAGGGGCAGTCCGGCTCGACGGAGCAGTCCACGCAGCGGGTGCCGGCGCCGGGCGGGTGGTTCTCCGGGCGGAAGTGGGCGAGCCCGCCGAACGACGAGACCCGGGTGACCGGCTGTCCCACCACGTACATCAGCCAGTCGATGTCGTGGGAGGACTTGGTCAGCAGCATCGGCCCGGACTCGGCCTCGTTGCGCCAGTTGCCGCGCACGTACGAGTGCGCCTGATGCCACCAGCCGACCGGTTCCAGGTGCTGCACGCTGATCAGCCGCCCGATCAGGCCGGACCGGAGCAGGTCACGGACGGCCCGGGTGTACGGGGTGTAGCGCAGCACGTGGCAGACGCCGAAGACCCGGCCGCTCGCCTCGGCCGCCGCCGCGATCCGGGCCGCGGACTCCTCGGTGGGCGCCATCGGTTTCTCCAGCAGCACGTCGTAGCCGTGCCGGAGCAGGGCGACGGCCGGCTCCTCGTGCAGGTGGTCCTGGGTGGCCACGATCACCGCGTCGGCGACCGGCGGGCCGGTGAGCAGCTCCCGCCAGTCGGTGAACAGCCGCTCCGGCGGCAGCTCGTGCTCGGCGGCGAACCGGGAGCGGCGGCCTTCGTCGGGCTCGGCGACCGCGACGATCCGGCAGCGTCCGGTGGCGGCTGCCACCCGGGCATAGGAGCCGCCGCGCAGGCCGGCCCCGACCACGACGATGCTGACCGATGTGTCCCCCATGCGACCTCCCGTTACCGTCGGTGATCACCACCCAGCGGTGCGCAAGAGCCACGATACGGATCACTCGCCACAGTGGAAACCGGGTTCAGATGCTGTGGACGGCGATCAGGCCGCCGGGGTCGCCCACAGCCGGGCGTACGTCGCGGCGGGCAGCATCAGCAGCCGGGTGATCCCGGCGTTGTGGCAGGCTGGACGGCATGCGGATCACGGGACTCCACACGTACCCGGTCAAGGGTTGTCATCGCCTGGACCACGACGAATCCCGTGTCGAACCCTGGGGCCTGGCCCACGACCGGCGCTGGATGATCGTGGACGCCGACGGCGTCGGGATCACCCAGCGGGAGACACCCCGCCTCACCCGGCTCACCGCCCGGCCCCGGCCCGGCGGCCTGCGGCTGAGCGCCGCGGGGCAGCCCGATCTGGACCTGGACGAGCCGGGCGACGGCACCAAGATCCAGGTCCGGGTCTTCCGCAGCAGGCAGCCGGTCCCGGCCCGCCTCGCCGAGACCGAGTGGATCTCCACGTTCCTCGGCCGGGACGCCCGGCTGACCTGGCAGGCCGACCCGGCCACCCGCACGGTCGCCGCCTTCGCCGAACCCGGCGACCGGGTCAGTTTCGCCGACGGCTACCCGATCCTGCTGGCCAGCACGGCCTCGCTGGACGCGGTGAACGACTGGCTCGCCGAAGCCGGCGACGACCCCGTCCCGATCCACCGGTTCCGGCCCAACCTGGTGCTCGACGGTGCCCCGGCCTGGGCCGAGGACGACTGGATCGGGCGGCGGCTGCGCATCGGCGACACCGTGCACCGGGTCGCCAAACCGTGCGATCGGTGCCGGGTCACCACCATCGACCAGGAGTCCGGTGAGACCGGGCGGCAGCCACTGCACGTCCTCGGCCGGTACCGGCGGTTCGGCACCGGGCTCCTCTTCGCCGTCAACCTGATCCCCGACCTGACGGCCGGGCAGACCGGGCACGTTCGGGTGGGCGACCCGGTGGCACTTCTCGACTAACCTGCGCAGGGCATCCGTCCTTTGAAGGGACACCGTCTTGCCAGTTGCCGAACGGCGCACCGGGCTCAGTCGTGCCCTCTGGGCAGCCGCCGCGCTCGTCGCCGCCGTCCAGGTCTGGGGCGGACTCCACCTCACCTCCGGGGTCAGCCTCGCCGACCTGCGGGTCTACCTCGGATCGCTGGAGACCCTGCACGCCGGTGGGGCCCTCTACGACTACGCCGCGCCCCGGACCGGCGCGCCGTTCACGTACCCACCGTTCGCCGCCCTGATCTTCGCCCCACTGCCGCTGCTCCCGTTCGCCGTCGTCGCCATCCTGTGGACGGCCGGCACACTGGCCGCCGTCGTCGCCATCGCGCGCCTGGTCAACCCGGCCGGCGCGGCGTTCGCCGCCCTCGCACTGATCGCCTCCGCACCGGTCTCCAGCAATCTGCGGTATGGGCAGATCAGCGTCTTCCTGGTGCTCCTGGTCCTGCTCGACGCCCTGCGGGTGGTCCCCGAGCGGTACCGCGGCATCGTCACCGGTATCGCCGGGGCGGTCAAACTCACCCCGCTGATCTTCGTGCCCTACTACTGGTTCTCCGGCCAGCGCCGGACCGCCGTCACCTCGATGGTGTCGTTCGTCACCACCACCGCCGTCGGGTGGATCGTGCTGCCCGCCGAATCCACCCGCTACTGGTTCACCACCCTCTTCAACGTGAACCGGGTCGGCAACATCAGCACCGGCGGCAACCAGTCCCTGAACGGGGTTCTCCTCCGGTGGGACGTCGCCGATCACTTCCGGACCCCGATCGTCGCCTTGGTCGGGGCCATCGTGGTCGTCCTCGCCCTCTGGCGGGCCACCCGCGCCCACCGGGCCGGTGACGACCTGACCGCGGTGATCCTGGTCGGTGCGGCCGGCCTGGTCCTGTCCCCGGTCTCCTGGACACACCACCAGATCTGGCTCGTGGCCGCCGCCTTCCTGGCCGTCAGCCACCGGACCGCCGTCAATCACCTGTGGACCGGCCTCGTCCTGGCGATCATGATCCTGCCGGTGCTCTGGATCGGCGCCGGCCTCTCCGACGAACTGATCATCGGCAATGCCCGGGTCTGGCTGGCCGTCGCCGTCGCCGCGGTCGTGCCGTTCGTCAATGTGCGCGCTCCCATGACATCGTCATCACAGCGGGTGACGACGCCTTAGGAGAGTCTTAGGAGAGTTGCCGACCGGCCGTGACGGCGAGCAGGATGCCTGCTCGTGAGTGCTCATCGAAGGAAACCCAGCGTCCGGTTGCTCGCCGCCGGAGGTGCCGCCGCATTCGCCGGCATCCTCGGTATCGCCATGCTCCTGACCAACACCGGAGCGGCCTGCGCCGCGCCACCGAGCACCACCGTCAAAAGCGGCAAGGCGACCTTCTACGACCTTGCCGGTACGTCCGGAAACTGCTCGCTGGAGACCCCGGCCGACGATCTGTACGTCGCCCTCGGGCCGTCCGAGTACTCCGAAGGTGCCGCGTGCGGCGCCTACCTCGACGTCACCGGCCCCAAGGGCAAGGTGCGGGTCAAGGTCTTCGACAAGTGCCCCGAGTGTGCGGCCGGTCACCTCGACCTCAGCCGCACCGCGTACAAGAAGATCGGCGCCGAGATCGACGGCATCATCCCGATCAAGTACAAGCTGGTCACCAACCCGTCCACCCCGGCCGGCATCTCGGTGCGGATCAAGGAGGGCGCGTCCCAGTACTGGTTCGCGGCCCGCATCGACAACCACGCCAACCTGCTGTCCTCGGTGAAGGTGTCCAGTGGTGGTGGATCGTTCAAGTCCACGTACCGCACCGACTTCAACTACTGGATCATCGACGCGGGCGCCGGCTCCGGCCCGTACAAGCTGAAGATCACCGACGTGTACGGCAACACCGCCACCGTCTCCGGCATCACGATGTCCCCGGGCACCGTCCAGAAGACATCCACCCGCATCACCGGCGGCTCCACCACCGCCATCACCGAGAAGACCGCGGCTCCGACGACCCCCGCCGCGAAGAAGACGACGTCGACGGCTCCCGCCACCAAGAAGTCCACCACCGGCCCGTCAGCCACGGCCACCGCCGCGACCAGCTCCTCGCCGGCCTCCGCCGCGAAGGCGTCCGCCCCGGCCCCGGCCGCCGCCGACCAGCCGCTGGTCGATCTGGCCGCCGCCGATCAGGCAGCCGAATCCTCCTGCTGACGCCCGTCAGGACGAACGGCCCGGCTCACTTCGCGTGAGCCGGGCCGTTTCGTTCTCCAGGTGCGGAAGAAGGGACTTGAACCCTCACGCCCTCTCGGGCACGGGTACCTAAAACCCGCGCGTATGCCTATTTCGCCACTTCCGCCCGCTTCACCAGACAGGGCGAAGCATCAAGGAGAGTGTAATAGGTCAGATACCTTCATGCCGCCTCGCTCCCCGCCCCGACCGGAATCCTTACGGCGATGGTGGTTCGCTGCTCACTACCAGTTGACGGTCGCTGTCTCACCGGACGCCATGGTGAGACAGGTGGCCGGTAGCCGGATCGACGGCGCGGTCGGATCAGTCACCAGCCCCGCCTCCGGCCCGGGCGGCGATCTGTGGATCGTGGGCGGTCGCCGCTCATACCGCCTGCGGGCCGGGACGTTGCCGATCGCCCGAACGATGTCGGGGCAACGATGGAACGCCGACGCACCCACCGCAGCGGATGTGCTGACCTGGATGCTGCCAGTCAGCGTGGGCGACGACGGCCACTACACCGAGACGAACGCTCACAAAAACTGCTGAGGTCGAATATTCAGTCAAGGCCATGCAAAAAGTCCACAATAGATGGAACGTGGTTTCGGTCCATGGAAGGCTGTCGGCTACCAAAGATCACCGGTGGTAGACGCAGCGGATCACAGGGTGTACGACACGGGAGCTGCAGGAGGACCCACCTTGCTTGCAGCATAATCGTCGTCGCCCGGCGGAACCTGAACAAGGGTCGGAGGCCGAGATGCGGCCAGCCGCTCGTTGACGGGACGGCCCGATGTCGCAGGTGCCGGTGCTCGTCGGGTGGCCACCCACAGCCGGGCGCAGGCCCGCCGTGCGGCTATTCCGGCGATGACTTGGTGAGTAGATCGCGACGCCACGCCGCGAACCGGGTTCGCATCTCGTCGAGATCTTGGCCGGCGATCCCGTACTGGGCGAAATCCGCCGGGTCCAGCAGGCTGGCCTGTCCGAGGGCGGCGGCGAAGATGCGCCGGTCGAAGCCGGAATCGGCCCGCTCCGCAAGACGTAGGAGATCTTCACCGGAGTATCTGCCCGAGCACAGAGTTGCATCGATGTCGATGAAGTCGCGGGCGAACGCCCGGCCATACAGTGCGCTCATCTTGTTCGCCACCGCGTCGTCAGGATGCAGTACCGGGCCGATGGACATCAGGATCGGATCGTTGGCGCGCCAGTCCACGCCGAGCTCCACCTTCGCGGTTCGGCCGTCCTCGGTCACCATCAGCCGCGCGAAGGTGTCGTAACGCCGTTCGACCTCAACCGAGACGCTGACATCCCGGTACGCCTGGACGACGGCGGTGACGGCCGTGTTGAACTCGTCGCGCCGGTCCCAGGCGGTGAACAGGTCGACGTCCTCGCTCGGACGTTCCAGGAGACCAGCTGCCTGGACCGCGTAACCACCGGCAAGTGCGAACCCGTACCGTCCGGCGGCTTCAAGCCCGAGCCGAGCGAGTCGCTCGTGAAACGGATCCACCTACGCGGCAGCCGGACGGGTGGCCGTCAGCTCCGGGAAACGCTCTTCCCAGCGCCGCCGCAGGTGTGGCGGTAACCATAGCGTGGGCCACAATCGACGAAGCGTGCCACCATCGAGCCAGGCGCAGAGATCGTCGACGCTGCCCGCCTCGCTGAGCACCACCTTGTACATGCCGGCCAGACGAGCGGGTCTGCTCAAGTCATATTCTGCGCTGCCTGACCAGTCCAGATGACGTGGCAGAGAAACCACGCCTCGGGTCGGCCCTGTCAATGTGGCGAGCGAGTCAGCCACGACATACGGTTTCCGCTCGCCGTATGGAAGGTAACCCGTTGGCGGCCGGGCCATATCCGCATCCATGTGCTCAGAAACCTCGCCCACGGCTTCAGGGTACCCACCTTTCACCGCGTTGCCGCCATCCAGCCGGAGATGCGAAGACACGGAAAGCTCGCTTCAAGATCGAAAAGTCACTCGACGCCAACCCGAATCCTCGAAGCACCACCCGAAACGATCAGCAGAGGCCCGCACCCCGGCGCTGGCTTTCTGAAATCTTTTATGCATAAGCTGCCAGGGTGAATGATGGGCGCGTCAAGGCGGCCGGGCGGGTGCTGGACCTCTTTCAGGGTGCGCGGCTCACGCCCACCCAGCGGCGGATCGCGCAGACCCTGGTCGAGCACGCGGCCAAGGCCGCCTACCTGTCCGCGGCCGAGGTCGCCGAGCTGGCCGGGGTGAGTCAGCCGTCGGTGACCCGGTTCGCGATGGCGCTCGGGCACGCGGGTTATCCGGCATTGCGGCGGGAGCTGCGCGCGCTGACCGGCGACGCGCCGGCCGAGCCGGCCGAACAGAACGCGATGCAGCGCGCGGTGCAGGGTGAGACCGAGCACCTGCGGCGGGTGGGCGAGCAACTTCACGAGCTTGCTGACGTACGCCGGGCCGCGGCCCTGTTGATCCGCAGTCGGCCGTTGCCGATCCTGGGATTGCGGGCCGCGGCACCCCTGGCCGCCTATTTCGGGTACTTCGCAGCGAAGGTGTTCCCCGGCGTCCGGGTGCTGGACGGTGGCGGGACGAGCCTGCTGGACCGCCTGGATCAGGCCCGCGCGGACGGTGCCGGTGCGATGCTGGCGATCGTGCTCCCCCGCTATCCGCGTGAGTCGGTGGAGGCCGTCCGGGAGGCGAAGGCGGCCGGGCTGGCCGTGGTGGCGATCACCGACTCGCCGGTCAGTCCAGTGGCCGAGCACGCCGACGTGGTGCTGCCCGCCGCGGTCGGCACCCAGCTCGTGTTCGACCTGCACACCGGCCCGATGACGATGGCGATGGTGCTGCTCCAGGCGATGTGTGACGCGGCCCCGGAGCCGGTGCAGCGCCGCCTGGAGGAGTTCGAGGCGACTGCCGCGCGACGGCACATTTTCCTGGCGTAGGAGGAGGACACATGTCGGAGATCAGGTCACCGCGTGGTACCGCGTACACCGCTCAGGGTTGGCCCCAGGAGGCCGCCAAGCGGATGTTGATGAACAACCTGGACCCGGACGTGGCCGAGCGCCCGGAGGATCTGGTGGTGTACGGCGGGACCGGTCGCGCCGCCCGGAACTGGCAGTCGTTCCACGCGATCGTGCGGGAACTGGACGTGCTGAAGGGTGACGAGACGCTGCTGGTGCAGTCCGGCAAGCCGGTCGGGGTGCTGCGTACCCACGAGTGGGCGCCGCGGGTGCTGATCGCGAACTCGAACCTGGTCGGCGACTGGGCGAACTGGCCGGAGTTCCGCCGGCTGGAGCAGTTGGGCCTGACCATGTACGGGCAGATGACCGCCGGTTCGTGGATCTACATCGGCACGCAGGGCATCCTGCAGGGCACGTACGAGACGTTCGCCGCGGTGGCCGCCAAGCGGTTCGGTGGTGACCTGGCCGGGACGCTCACCCTGACCGGCGGCTGCGGCGGCATGGGCGGGGCACAGCCGCTGTCGGTGACCATGAACGGCGGCGTCTGCCTGATCGTCGACGTGGACCGCACCCGGTTGCAGCGGCGGGTCGACACCCGCTACCTGGACGTGATCGCCGACAGTCTGGACGAGGCGGTCGAGAAGGCCCTGAAAGCCAAGTCCGACAGATCGGCCGTCTCCATCGGCGTCGTCGGCAACGCCGCCGAGGTCTTCCCCGAGCTGCTGCGCCGGGGTGTGGCGATCGACATCGTCACCGACCAGACCAGCGCCCACGACCCGCTCAGCTACCTGCCGATCGGTGTCGACCTCAACGACGCCGCGGAGTACGCCCGGACCAAGCCGGAGGAGTTCACCGACCGGTCCAGCGCCAGCATGGCCGCGCAGGTGAAAGCCATGGTCGAG
>DATMVU010000587.1:0-6523 GCA_035562875.1 Actinoplanes sp.
GAAGGCGTCCTCGGTCAGGTCGTCGGGCCGGTCCAGCACCGCCGCCTCGGCGAACGGGCCGTGATGGACCAGCCAGCCACCGTCACGGCCGTCGGCCGGTTCGTCGCCGACGGTCTCGAAATCGTGGAAGAACTGCAGAACCCCCTCGGTCGGTATGCCCGGATGCCGTTTCGACAGCGGCGGATGATCCTGCAACTCGACCTGGAGCAGATGGGCCAGCGGGATGCCGTCGGCGCGCCTCGGCCACTCGGCGAGGCTGGCGGCGGGTTCACCGCAGAACCAGGTCGCCCCGCCGTCGAACGCATCAGGCACGACCGCCAGCCCCGGCTCCGGCCGCAGATCCAGACCACCCAGACCGACGAGAGGATTGTTCAGCCAGCGATCAAGATCGGCCACCGAATCCGGACGGGGAACGAACGGCCAGGCCACCTGCCGGGCACGCAACCGGACAGCCCGATCCGGGTCGTGCTCCGCCACCCGCTGCAGCTCCCGCACCTGCCCCGGATCGTGAACAGCCACCTCAGCAAGCCGATTCAACCGATCGACAAGCTTATTCCACTGCCGTACGCCCGGGTATCCCTGCTGTTCCCAGCGTGACAGGTTCCGCCAGCCCTCGACGAGGTCGGGCACATGATCAACGGTCTCGTCCGCCATGTGATCCATCCTGCCGCCACGACCCACACCGAAGGCCGGATTCGCCCCCAGCGGGCGAGCAGAGTCCGACGTCCTGGTCGGCGCCCCTCAGTCGATGAGGGCGACCCGGATCAGATTGCCGTCCGGGTCCCCGACGACGAACGTGCGCCCGAACGACTCGGTGCGGGGCTCACTGACCACCCGCACCCCTTTGGCCACCCACCGCTCGTACTGTCGATCGATCGCCGCATCGGATCCTCCGGGCAAGGCAAGACAGACTTCGCTGGTACGTGGCACCCCCGGAGTCAGCCCGTCGAACTGCCCGCTCCACAGCGACAGCCCCGCACCACCGCCGAGATCGAACGACACGTATCCAGGCGTTTCGAGGCTGGACTCGATGCGGCTGAGGTCGCGTCGTTGACATGCTTCCCACTGCTGATCCGGCGTGGCCGCTGGGGCGGGGTGACACTCCTGCCCGGAGGGTCGCTCGACACGTCCCGGCTCACTCCCGGGGAACGGAACCACCTCGCGCTCTACGGCCTCGACGACACACAACGCGAGCAGTCGGGAGCCACCGCCGACACTCGCCGGGCGGACCGGAAAGTCCGCCTGCCGAACGCCGGCGTGCTGCCGTTGAGCGCGGTCGTCACCACCGACAACAGACCGTGGTTCTCCCGGGACACCGAGGGCCTGCCCCCCGGCGGCACTGGTGGGTGACCTGCGACGCGGCGTACGACTGCGCATCCACTACCGCCGCTCCGAGAAGGCCGAGGCCACCTGGCGGACCGTCGACCCGTACGGCCTGCTGGCCAAAGCCGGCAGGTGGTACCTGGTAGCGGACTCCGCCCGCCGGCCGCGACTGCACGCGCTCGAACGGATCACCGGCTGGGAACCGATGCGGGCGGCCCGCCGGCTGCGCCCGGACGTGACCCTGGACAGCGTCGCCGCCGAACTGACCGCACACTGGGAGAACCCGGAGACCTTCACCGTCCACGCCGAACTCGACACGAACCAGCTCGACCGGGCGAGGCGCATCCTCGGCCGCCGGCTGACCGTCCAGGCCACCACCGGAACGCGACAGGTGAGCATCACGGTCGCCTGCCGGGACGTCGAGGACGTACGCACGCTGCTGCAATTCGGCGACAGCGTCACCGTCACCGCCCCGCGGAGGCCCGCGACCACATCCGGCAGATCACGACACAGATCCTTCGCCGGTACTGCTGACCCCCCGCATTTATGTCGGAGGTAGCCGGTAGCGTCCCGCCCATGACCACCGGAGTGCAGAATCTCGCCCACCCGCAGCCCCCGCACCCGGCGGCCCTTGCACTCGCCGCCGTGTCCCTGCCCGAAACCGGTGGTCCGGCATGAGCACACCCACCTTCGAGCAGTTGATCGCCTGGATCGAGGCCGGTGACGTCGAGCAGGTGACGACCGCGTTGCTGGCCGCGGCCGAGCCCGCCCGGCGCGCGCTCGGCCCGCAGCTGAAGGAGTACCAGCCGACGCAGGTGGCCTTCCCCTCGTTCCGGTCCGGTGACCCCATGGCGGCGTACGGACATCACCTTCAGGATGTGCAGCGGTACGAGACTCTGACCCGCAACCGGGAGGGAGCCCTGCGGGTGGCCGGAGCGGCGTGCCTACCGCGCGCCGCCGACGTGGTGACCTGGCTGCGCTCCGACCGGTTCTGGGAGACGCCACCACCCGCGGTGGTGAAAGCCCTGGTGCTGGTGCTGTCCGCCCCGGGCCGCCCGGCACTGGCGAGTGTCGCCCGGCAACTCGCCGACCGGTTGCGGCCGGCACAGACCGACCGGCAGTGGCCGATGGTCAGCGGGTTGCTGGCCGCGGCCGGGCTGGCACCGCCCACCACCGAGGCGGTGGTCCGGGGCTGGGTCCGGGAGATCGGCTGGGCTCATGTCGCCGCACGTCTGCGCGCTCACCCCCACACCGCCCTGTTGCTGCCGCACGTGTTCCGTATCCCGCGGGTGGCCGCCGACCTGGGCGAGGGGTGGCCGCCCGAGCTGGCCCGGCTGGTCGCGGCCGGTGACTACCCGCGGGCCGAACTGCTCGCCGACGTCCAGCTGCGCCTGCATGCCGGCGACCGGCCCGGCGCCATCCGGGTCGTCGTCCACCTGCATCGGCTGCTGGCGCCCACCACCGCCGAGTACGCCGCACACCACCAGGAATACCTGGGCATGCTGTCCTCGCCCCACATCGCCGTCGCCGACCTGGCCCTCACCGCGCTGCGGGCCGTCGACGACACCGGCGGGCTACCCACTGGCGCGCTCGCGGACGCCGCCTACGCGGTGCTCCCGCGTCCCGAGAAGAAGCTGGTCCGGGCGATGCTCCACTGGATCGGCACCGTCCTGCCACGCCACCACGACATCCGGCTGTTCACCGCGCTGACCGCCGGGCTGAGCAACGACGCGGTCGACCTAGCCGAGCAGACGCTCAAGCTGACCGTTCGGCATCTGCCGGAGTTCGGCGACGAGGGCCGTGCGGTACTGCGCAACGCCACCGGCACCCTCGACGGCGACCTACGCCGCCAGGCCGACGCTGTGCTCGTCACCGCCGATACCACGACAGCGGCGGGCCCGCCCCGGCCCGCTCCATTGCCGCAGCCGGCGCCCATGCCACCGCCGATCACGACGGTCGCCGAGTTGGCCGCCGCGGGAGCGGCCCTCATGCGCTCCCGTGAGGATCCGCTGCTGTTCGAACAGTTCGTCGCAGCCCTGCCGGTGCTGGTCCGGGCTGACCGGACCGCAGTGGCGGCCGCCCTGACACGCCTCGTCCCAGGGCACTGGACCGATTCGTTCGTTCTGATGATGGAATCCGCGGTCACCGGCCGCCGACCGGTTTACGAGTTCAACGAGTACGAGCGCGACCCGGACCGCCCATCGCTCCTGATCGCCCAACGCTGTGTGGAGCTGGCCGGGCAGCTCGCCGCCGATCCCCCGGCCGCGCTGCTCGCCACCCCCGCGACAGTCGACGGCCACGTCGACCCGGCGCGCGTGCTCGACCTGCTCACCGCCGCCGAGGCCGCCGGCACCCAGCCCGGCCCGTACGATCTGACGCAGGCTTTGCTACGCCTGCCCCGCACGATCAGCCCTGAGATCGCCGCGGATGCCGCCCGCCTCAAATCCCCTGCCAGCCGGGCATTCGCACGCTGGGTCACCGGTGGGATGCTCGCCGACCCCGACGTCACCGTGGTGGGCGTACCGAAGAGCAGATGCAGTCACGGCTACCATCCCAACGGCGGTTACGAGCCCTGCTCGTGCGCCTCCACAGCCGCACACCGGCGTACCGTCACGTTTCCCCCGCTGGCGCACCCCGATCTAACGCTCAGTCCCGAACTCCTCAGCCGACCACCGCAACAGGCTTTCAACCAGGCGTACGGCTACCACCACTACGTCCTGAACCAGGATTTCTGGCCGCTGGCCTTCCCCAGCCATCGTGAGCTGGCCGCCGCACACCTCCAGCCGCTGCTGGCACCGGCCGCCGACGGCAACGTACGGGGCGGCCGCGGCCTCCTACCAGCCCTGGCCTGCGCATCCGGGCCGCTCGGTCCGGCGTTCGCACTCTGCCTCGCCTACGGCCTCACCGCCGGCCGCCCCGCCGAACGCCTCGCCGCCACCGACGCGTTCGTGCTCACCGCCGCCCGCGACGACCTAGGCGATGCCGACCTCGGAACTCTGGTAGGTCACGAACTAGCCGCCCTGCACACGTGCGGCGTACTCGTACTGCGCCGGGTCGCGGAATCCCTGACCGGCGCGTTACGCGCGGGCGCCGCAGCCGAGGTGTGGGCCGCGGCCCGCGCCCTCGTACCCGCCGCACTCACCGCCAGCGCGGGCGGCCCCGACCTGCTGGCCCTCGCCACCGCCGCCGCCTCAGCGATCGGCGCCCGCGACACCATCCCCGAACTCGACAACGCCGTAACCCGAGGCGGCCGCACCCGGACCGCCACCGAGGCCCAACGACTCGCCCGAACCCTCGCCCCCGACAGCCCCGGCTCTCCGTGAACTCGCGGAGATCTGACACGCAGAACGCGCCGCCACCATCCGGGAGTAGCTACGAAGGCCTACTTGCCCGGAGCCGCGACCCTGGTCAGTGCGGCGACACCGACACCGGCCACGCCGACCAGGAGGATCCCGGTCGACGGATGACCGGCGGCGGCCACTCCCGCCCCGGCGGCGACGAACAGCACCACCTCGGCCAGGAACCGCCACGGCTCCGGCAGCCGTCGCCCCGCCCGCGGAGCCAGGAACAGAGCCCACACCACGATCGCCACCGCGGGCACAGCCACCGCCAGCACGATCTTCGCCACGAGAGGCCCCGGCAGAACCGCACCCGCGAAGCCGAACGCGCCGAACAGCACCAACTCGGTGAGGAACCTGATCACCAGCACAAGCCCCCGCCACCCGGTCAACGGCAACGAGTCCGCCTTCTCACTTGTGGACACGCGGCGAACCCTACAACCATCCATTGCCGGTACGGGTACCCGTTGCCGATCCGCCCGCTCACCGGACCGGCGCCCGCGGTGAAGGGCGAGGTCAGGCCCGCACCCACCGGGCGACCAGCGCACCGACTTGCTCTCGGCGGTCGGTGACGCTGTCCAGGTCGGGAAAGTCGACGACGGCACGATCGGGAGCCGGCCACGTCATCAGCCCCGACGGGTCGTCGAACGTGAACGCGGCGCTGTCCGCACGCGCCTTCGCCCCGCGGTGGAAGATCAACTGGAGCCGCCCGTGTGGTTGCAGACGGAACGTGACCCGGTCCTCGCCGTCGTACCGGAAGCTGGGGGCATTCCACTTGATGTGCTCGGTGATGTCCGGGTCCGAAGCCAGGATCGTGGCCCTGAGCAGCAGCACGCCTTCTTTGAGCGGGTGCTGCAGGCCGGTCAGGTAGTGCTCGACATCAACCGCTGTCTTCGCCATCCACAGCTCCCCGGTCCGCTTCCGCCTCGACGCCGCCGAGCCTACGGGACCGGACCCGGGCGAAGGGGTGTCTGCCGGTACCCCTTACCGCAGGGTCTTCTTCCCGCCGGTGATCTGCCGTTTGCTTGATGGGACCGCACGTCACCGAAGGAAGTCACCATGTCTGCACAGAATCGCCTGGTCACTCTGAACAACGGCGTCACGATGCCGGTTCTCGGGTTCGGCGTCTTCCAGGTTCCCGGCGAACAGACCGAGCAGGTCGTCACCGATGCGCTCGCCGCCGGCTACCGGGCCATCGACACCGCCGCCTCCTACGGCAACGAGGAGGCCGTCGGCCGGGCGACCGCCAGCAGCGGTATCCCGCGGGAGGAACTGTTCGTCACCACCAAGATGTGGATTCAGCACACCGGCGAGGACAACCGCCCGCCGCGAGTTCGACAAGTCGCTGCAGCGGCTGGGCCTGGACCATCTGGATCTGTACCTGATCCACCAGCCGCTCGGCGACTACTACAGTTCGTGGCGGGCGATGCAGAAGCTGTACGGCGAGGGCTGGCCCGGGCGATCGGGGTGTCGACAGGTGAACCGCATCGAGTTGACCGGCAGGTCCGGGTGGGTGGCGAACATCGGCGCGTACAGGGCCCGGCCGAGTGGGTTGACCGCCTGGATGTCGAACCGGTGGTCGCGCAGGAACGCGGACACGCCGGCCATCGAGTCCAGCAGCCGGAGCACCGCGGGCCGCAGTTCGGGAGTGTGCCGGCGGCGGCGGGTGCGCGGTGACGGCGACAATCCCACCGGATTGCGGCGTGCGAACACCGACAGTGGAGCATCTAAACCCCTGACAAGTCAGATACTGTATAGTCAAAGAATTCCCTAGCCCCCTCTCTGTCAGGATTTCCCATGCGGCTCGTCTACGTATTCGACGCCTACTGCGGCTGGTGCCACGGCTTCGCCACCACGATCCG
>DATMVU010000588.1:0-9965 GCA_035562875.1 Actinoplanes sp.
TGATGGCGATGTACCCGGCGGCGGACGTCCCGGTCGTCCAGGTCTCCATGCCCAGCCTGGAACCGCAGGCCCTGCTCGCCCTCGGCCGGCGGCTACGTGCCCTGCGCGAGGAGGGTGTGCTGGTCATCGGCTCCGGCTTCATGACGCACAGCTTCGCCGTGATGCGTAACCCGCGGCTGGCCGGGCACACCGCCGCGTTCGACGAGTGGGCCGCCGACGCGGTCACCCGCGGTGACGTGGACGCCCTCACCGACTACCGCGTCCGGGCGCCCGGCGCGGACATCGCCCACCCCACCGCCGACCACTACGTGCCGCTGCTGCTCGCGATCGGCGCCGCCGACGACCCGACGACCGCGACCTCCGCCATCAACCGCATCACGTTCGGCAACTCGATCCGCTCGTTCCGCATCGACTGACACCGTCCGTGACTCACTGACGATCAACCCCGACAACCTTCCCGCGCCGGTACGTCACAAGGGCCGGCCAACCGCACCGGCCCGCCCCGTCGCCACCCCGCAAGGTGGCGACGGGGCCGCGGCCACCCCGCGACCGCCGGGCCGAATGCGACGGTCACCGGAAAGGCGGCGGTGAACGCGGTCAGCGAGGCGCGTCGGGTCACCGGCGAGCACCTGGTACGACGGGGCGGCGTGCTCGACCAGATCCTCGCACTGCCCGGATACGCGACAGCATCGCCGCGTCCGGCGGCGGTCACCCGGAAGCCGGCCGAGCGCCTCGATGTCCAGCCCGACCCGGCCGGATCCGCCGCCGTGAGCGAGCTGGATCTGGTGACCGCACTCAGTGCCAGAAACGACGCGAGCGCGGATGCGAACGCCCGCCCGCTCATCGCCCTTCAGTGGGCAGGCGTTGTTGCACCTGCCGTAGCGGCATGTGATCCCCTCAACGGGTGACGTTCTCCTCCTTCATGCCGCCCCGCCAGGTCAAGATCGGTGAGGCCGCCGCCTTCGCCGGGACCACGCCGCGTGCCATCCGCCACTACCACCAGATCGGCCTGCTAACCGAGCCCGAGCGAGGCACCGACGGGCGCCGCCGCTACGGCTACGACGACATGATCCGGCTGCTGTGGATCCGCAGGATGGCGGAGGCCGGCATCAGCCTCGACGACATGCGAGCCGCGTTCGGGGACACCCGGGACATCGGCGAGGCACTCGGACGGCTGGCGGAGACCCTGGCCGCCAAGGAAGCCGGCATCAAACGCCAGCGCGCCGCCGTCCAGCGCCTCCAAGCCGTCGGCAGCCCGCTGGGACTACTCTCCGAACTGGTCACCGACCGCCTCGACCACCTGCCGCCTGGTGCACTGCGCCCCGCCGACCTGGACACCCTGCTGGTCACCGAACGCATCTTCGGCCCGGTGGGCGCCGCACTCCAGGCCAGCGTGTTCATCGTGCTCGCCACCGATCCCGGCCTGCGTACCGAGGCGGACCGCCTGGATGCGGCCGAGGAGGCACTGGACGACAGCGTGCAACCCGACGACCCGATCGTGGAGGAGATCGCCGTACAACGATGCACCTACCAGCTGGCCCTGAACCGGGCGGTCGACGAGGCCGGGCTGACCGCGGCCGAGGAGAAGCTCGCCGACACCTACGCCGACGAACTGACCGGCGAGCAGGGGACACTGATGAGCGCCGCCGAAGCCGTCACGAAGATGCCCTACGACTGGTCGCCCGCCCGGAAACGCTGCGTGGAACGCACGACGGAACTCTACGTCGGCGCCCTTTCCGCAGACGACTGAGAAATCCGCCGGCGCGGCGCGTCGTGGATCGTTCTGGCGCGAACCACCGATCCTGATCGCGGTGCCGGTCCGGAGATTCGTGCCGCAGACCTTCTTCATCCCGTCGCCGCGATGGAGCACACCCTCGGCATCGACGGCAAGGTCCTGGTCGACAAGCTGATCTATGAGGAACGAGCAGCCGCGAAATTGGTAGGCTGCCTATTCATGGAATTCTATCGGCAGGCGAGTCGGACCTCTGATCTGGAACGGCACCGGGATCGGTTGAAAGGGCTTCCGGCCGACCCGGAGAAGCTCGGCGCCGTGGTGCGAGGGCTGCTCGTTCATGACCATGCGGCGAAGGTGCAGGGGCTGCCGATCTCCGCTGAACATATGCGAACCGTCGGGGCCGACGCGATTCTGGACAACGTTCTCGATATCGATCCGGCTCCGTTGCAGGAGGCTCGGACGGTCGAACGGCGCATGGTCGGGTTCTGCTATCACTTCGCATTGCTGCACTGTGCCCTGCTGCGGGCGGCGGGCATTCCGGCACGAGCCCGCTGCGGGTTCGCCGGCTATTTCGTGGCGGGGATCTGGCTGGATCACTGGGTGAGCGAGTACTGGGACGGCACCCGATGGGTTCGGACCGACCCGCAGATCGGGCGCGCGGACCTGACCGCGGGCGATTTCCAGGACGGGGTGACCGCCTGGAAGCTCGTTCGTTCGGGAGGCTCGCCTTCGGCGTCGTACGGCAATGGGGAATTGTGGGGTTGGGATGAGTTGCGCGGCACGCTGATCAATGACGTGGGCGCGCTCGGCAAGATCGAGGTGTCCGGCTGGTACTGGTGTGAGCGACTCCAGGTGGACCCTCTCGACCAGCCGCATGCCGAACTCGACACATGTCTCGACGAGGTCGCTCGTCAGGCGGCGGATCCGGAGGTTCTCCGGCGGTACCCGGATCTGCGGCCGCCGGCGGATGCCGTCGCGTCATGACCGGGTCCGGCAGGCGGCTCCGGCCGGCGATCCCGTCGTCCTGACGGCCGGGTGCCAGATGGGCGAGCTGTCCCGATGCCGAACGCATCGGGACAGCTCCGGCGGACGAGGGTCTCAGCCCTCGACCAGGGCCCACCTCTGGTCCTTGGCGTAGTCCTGGTAGTCCCACTGCTGCACCGAGTAGGCGTTCCAGGTGCCGTCCTCGTTCGGGGCTTTCAGGTCGTCACCGAGCAGGTCGATCGCCTTGCCCGAGTTGCGGTTGGTGATGATCAGGTAGCCGTTGCCGGCGCTGGACAGCTTCCACTGCTGGTTCGGGTCGGCCCGGTTGGTGGTCTGCACCACCAGCGCGGCGTGGTTCTCCTTGGAGGAGTCCTTCACTGCCAGCGACATCGGCAGGAAGTGGTTGACGATGTTCACGTAGCCGGCCTCCGGGGCGGCGACGATCCGCCACCGCTGGTCCTTGCCGCCGTCGCTGGTGTACATCTGCACCCGCGTGCCGGACGGCATCGAGGCGATGTCGGCGCCGGGTACCTCGATGATCCCGCTGGCATGGCCGTTGCGGATCTGGTAGACCTTGCCCTCCTCGTACAGCTTGGGCGCGGCCTGCGGTTTCTTCGTGGTCTTCGACGGGGTCGGGCTGGCCGGGGTGTCCGCCGACTTCGACGGTGACGGGCCGGCCGAGACGCTCGGTGACGCCGAAGCCGACGCGGAGACCGACGCCGACGGCTTCGGTGTGGTCGGCACGCCGACCCCACCGTTCAGGCGGGCGTCCTTCTGGTAGAGGGCGACGAACTGCCCGGCGGCGTCCGACAGCTGCGGCAGCGTGGTCTCGGGGAGGCCACCCGCCTGGCGGATGGTGTCCGGGCCCCACTGCAGGGCGCCCAGCGCCAGCGCGTACGGGTCGGCGCCGGTGAACGCCGAGAACTGGTTGCTCAGGTCGCACATCGCCGTGCCGAGTGTGGAGATGGCGTCCTTGGCGTCCCACACCGACTTCTTCTTGCCCGCGTACGTCTGCCACATCTTCGGGCTGAACTGGGCGATGCCCTCGCCCGCGTCGGTGCGCAGGTTGACGTTGAAGTTGGAGGCGGCGCGCAGCTGGGCGGCGACCCGGGCGGGGGTGACCTCGGGGCAGATCCGGCCGGCCTCGTTGATGGATTTGACCAGTTCGGCCGGCAGGTCGGCGGGGGTGTCCGCCGGTGCCACGGCAACGGCGGCCGGGGAGGCCCGCTTGACCGCGAACTGGTCGCTGTCGGCATACCAGGCGGCATATCCGGCAGCCTTGTCGACGTGCGACTTCTCCGACTCGGGGATGCCCTTGGCGTTCAGCACACCCTCGAGACCGCCGTGCTGGGCGGCGACGGCGAGCTGCCACAGGTCGCCGTCGAACTTCGCGGACCGCAGCACACCGACCATCTGGCAGGTGTGGTGGGCGAGCGCCACGATGTTGTCACCCGGGTCGGCCCGCCGTGCCTGGTCGCTGGGCTTCCAAGACTTCCAGTCGGAGTCGGAGATCCCGGCGATCTTGGAGCCGTCACCGGCGGTGGTGAACCCGGACTCGGCCATCAGCTGGCCGGCCAGCCGGGCCGGGGTGAGCGCGGGGCAGGACAACGCCGCCGACACCACCGTCGGCAGCAACTCCTCCGGCACCGGTTCCCCGGTGATCTTCTCGGCGTTCGCGATGGCCGGCCCCATGCTCAGGGCGACTCCGCCCAGCAGGACGACCACGACACCACTCGCCGCCAGTTCAAGGCGCCCTCGGCGGGTGGCCGTCAGCCGGCCCCACACGCGCGCCACGTTCCCTCGTTTCGACATCATCGACTCTTCGCTCGATCCGGTGGCCCTGTCCTCCGGCACGACGATCCACACGGGACGTGCGTTCACCCGTTCGGTCAGAACATCGTCCGGCCCATGTTCAGCAACTGGCCGAAGACGCCGAAGACGCCCACCGCGAGCGGTGTCATCGCCATGATCGCGATCACGCCGATGATGTCCACGCCCGATCGGCGCCGGATCGGGCGCGGTCCGTCCGGCGGGTCCATGCCGGGCGGGGTGCTCAGCACGCTGAGTGCCACTCCCCCACCGATCACCAGCACGCCGGTGAACACCAGGACCACGATCAGGCCGGGCATCGTCAGCCCCCAGCCGAGGACCAGCGCGGTCAGCAGGCTGAAACAGCCGATCGCCGCGGCGAGCCCGAAGGCGAGGGTCTCGGCGGTGAACGCGGCCTGCCTGATCCGGACCAGCAGCACCACGCTGACCACGCCGGTCAGTGCCAGCCCGAACGGGCCGCCGCCGAACGACAGCACCGGCAGCGCGACCACCAGGGCCAGGGCCGGGCCGAACACCACCGCGGCGAGCAGGTGCCGGGACCTGTCGACGAGTTGCACGGTGAGGTCGCCGGGTTTGCCGGACCGGTCGTCGGTGCGCCGGCCGGCCCAGGAGGACACGAACGCCGCGATCCGCCGGGAGACCGCCAGCATCCCCATCGCGACCACCGCCGCGACGGCTGCCGCACCCGACGCGCCGCCCTCCAGGCCGCGGACCAGTACCGCCGCCGACAACGCCACGAGCAGCTGGAACTGGACGGTGAACAGCACCGGTCCGGGCAGGGCGGCCAGGGCCAGCAGGGCACCCAGGTTGGCGCCGATCAGGCCGCCCTCCCAGGGGAACCCACCGGTCAGGATCCGGTCGGCGAGCACCCCGGCGGCGGCCATGCAGGGGATGGCGGTGAGCGCCACACCCAGGCGTACCGGCAGGGGCACCGTGTCCCGTTGCTGGGCCAGGGCCCAGCCCGCGCCGACCAGTACCAGCCCGGCCAGGATCAGCACCACCGTCGTCCCGACTCCGGCGGCACCCGACCAGGCGGCGAGCGCGGCGGTGGCGAACAGCCACAGCAGACCCGCGCTGATCATGGCCGGGCCGCCGTGCAGACGTTCCCGGCGCAGGCGCCGGGTCTCCTCGGCCACCACCTCGTCCACCTCGTCGATCACCGGTGACTGGGCCGGTTCCACGGCGGTGTCCCGCAGGTAGAGGACCTGGCCGTCGACCACGCCCAGGTCGGCGAGGCAGGTGTCGAGCGGGAACGCCGCCTCACCGGCCACCGCGAGTGACCAGGCCGGTGGCATCACGTCGGCCTGGTCCTGACCGCAGATGGCGGCGAGGCGGCCCGCGTACTCCCCGATCGGTGTCCACGACGGCACCGCGATGTCCACCCGGCGGCGGGTACCGACCACCGTGATCCGGCTCTGTTCGCTCATGTCTCCTTCTTCTCCTGGTCCTGCTCCTGTTCCTCGGTGACCGCGACCTGGATCAGGCGGCTGGGCCGGCCGCGGCTGACCAGCATGCCCCGGCCGGGCGGGCGGTTCGCGGCCCGCTGGTCACCGAGGACCACACCTTCGCGGGGGTCACCGGACAGCACGAGGCCGCTGGCGCCCATGTCCTTGATCCGGCTGAACACCTGGTCGGTCATCGCCCGGGCGACACCACCCACCCGGCGGGCCAGGACCATGTGCAGGCCGATCTCGCGGGCCTGTGGGATGAACGCCGCGAACGGGGTCAGTACCGCGTTCATTCCGCCGCCCATCAGGTCGTAGTCGTCGGCGACCACGTAGATCTGCGGCCCGTCCCACCAGGATCGGTCCTTGAGCTGCTGCGGGGTCACGCCCGCCGGGGGCAGGCGCTCTTCGAGCTTCTTGACGACCTGCTGGATGTACGCCTTGGCGGTGTTCGCGTCGCCGGCGTACGCGCCGAGGTGGTCCTTGGGCACCACGTCGAGCAGCGAACGCCGGTAGTCGAACAGCACCACCCGCACGTCCCACGGTGACTGCCGGGTGGTCAGCCCGGTCAGGAAGGTGCGCAGGAACGCCGACTTGCCTGATCCGGCGTCACCGAGCACCAGCAGGTGCGGGTCTTCGGCGGACAGGTCGACGGTGACCGGGCGCAGGTCCTCCTCGGCCACCCCGATCAGGACGGCGGTGGACGGCAGCTTCCGGTCGATGCCCAGCCGGTTGACCCCGATGTGGGTCGGCAGCCGGCGCACCGCCGGGGCCGGGCGTCCCGGCCAGCTCGCGGCGATCCGGGCGAGCACGGTGTCCTGGGCCTCCCGCAGGTCGGTGTCGGTGTCCTCACCGTCCAGCCGGGGCAGCATGAACTGGCAGTACGCGCCGGGTGCCATCAGGCCGCGGCCGGGGACACCGGCCGGCACCCGGGCGGCGGCCCGCCGGTTCACCTCCGACTCGGTCGGGTCGTTGAGGCGCAGTTCGAGGCGGGTGCCGATGCTGTCGCGCAGGGCCGGGCGGATCTCGCTCCACCGGCCCGTGGTCAGCACCAGGTGCACTCCGGCACCGAGGCCGCGGGCGGCGATCTCGGTGATCACCGGGTCGGCCCAGTCGTGTTCGCCGCGGACCGCACCCCAGTTGTCGATCATCAGGAACACGTCGGCGGTCCGGGTGCCGGCCGGTAGCCGGCCCTGCCTGCGGCGTTCCCGGAAGTCCTCCACCGACTCCACGCCGAGCTGCTGGAACAGCTGCTCGCGTTCGGCCACCAGGTTGCGGATCTCGGTGCACAGCCGGCCGACCAGTTCGGTGTCGGTGCGGTTGGCGACCCCGCCGACGTGCGGTGCCGCCGTGTACGGCAGCAGGGTGCCGCCGCCGAAGTCGAGGCAGTAGAACTGCACCTCGTCCGGGGTGTGGGTGAGCATCGCCGACATCATGATGGTGCGCAGCAGCATGCTCCGGCCGGTGCGGGGCGCGCCCACCACCGCGAGGTGCCCGTGGGCGCCGCCGAAGTCCATCAGCAGCGGTTCCTGGTCCTGTTTCAGTGGCAGGTCGACCAGGCCGAGCGGCACGGTGAGGGTGCCGGCCAGCGGCCAGTGCCGGGCCACGTACCCGCGGTCCGGGGTCGCGGCCTGAGCCCCCAGCAGATGGTCCAGCGCCAGCGCCTTCGGCAACGGCGGCAACCACACCTGGTGTACGGGGGTCAGCACCGACCGCAGCCGGTCCACCACCACCTGCAGCTCCGTCGGGCCGTCCCCGGTCGGCATCGGCGGCTCCTCCGGCTCGGCGTCGGCTGCTCCGCCGGTGGTCCGCAACTCGAACGGGACCACCGAGTCGTCCACCTCCAGCTCGGCCGAGCGGCGCTGTTCGGCCGACACGTACGGGGCGGACACGTGCGCGACCCGCAGCCGCTGGTAGATCGACTCGTCCACCTTCAGGTAGGCCGAACCGGGGATCGACGGCAGTTTGTACGCGTCGGCCGTGCCGATCACGGTCCGGCTCTCCGCCGCGGAGAAGGTGCGCAGGCAGATCCGGTACGACAGGTGCGAGTCGAGTCCGCGCAGCCGGCCCTCCTCCAGGCGCTGGGTGGCCAGCAGCAGGTGCATGCCGAGGCTGCGGCCGACCCGGCCGATCTGCACGAACAGCTCGGTGAAGTCGGGCCGCCCGGAGAGTAGTTCACCGAACTCGTCCACCACGATCAGCAGGTACGGCAGCGGTTCGCGGGATTCGCCGTCCTCCCCGGTGGCGCCGGCCGCCCGCCGGCTCTGGTACTCCCGGACGGTGTCGATGTTGCCGGCGTCGCGCAGCATCCGCTGGCGGCGCTGCTGTTCACCCATCAGCGCGGCGAGCACCCGGTCGATCATCGCGGCGTCGTCGGCCAGGTTGGTGATCAGGCCGGCCACGTGCGGCAGGCCGGTGAGCGGGGCGAACGCCGCACCGCCCTTGAAGTCGACGAGGACGAAGCTGAGCAGTTCCGGCGAGTGGGTCAGGGCGAGACCGGTGACGAGCGTACGCAGCAATTCGCTCTTGCCGGAGCCGGTGGCGCCGACGATCAGGCCGTGCGGCCCGGACCCGCCCTGCGCGGACTCCTTGATGTCGAGCACCACCGACTGCCCGTCGCCGTCGGTGCCGATCGGCGCGCGCAGCATCCGGGCGTCACCGGCCGGTACCCAGCGGGAGGTGAGGTCGACGGTGAGCGGGTCGCCGCCGAGGACCGTCTCGGTGAGCGAGGTGATCCGGGCCAGTACCTGCTCGCGTTCGTCGGAGAGCCGCAGCGGCGCCAGTTGCCGGGCGATCAGTTCGGCCAGTCCCGGTGTCACCGGGTCCGGGACGCAGTCGGCGGCCGGGGTGGCCACCAGGTCGAGCCGGCCCTCCGGTTGGAGTCGCCCGTCCGGGGCGACCCGGATCCGCAGGTCCACCCGGCTCGGTTCGTCCGCCTCCTTCTCCACCAGGAAGATCAGTGTCAGTCCGGTCTTCGGGCCGGCCGCCGCGACCAGTGCGCCGAGCAGATCGGACCGGCCCCATTCGGAGACCGGCGCGAATCCGGTGAAGACCACCAGCAGCCGGGGTTGTTCCGGGGCGGCCTGCCGGTCGCTGAGCGCGGTGCGCCGGGTGTTCGCCAGCTCGACCCGTTTGCGCAGGTCAGCTTCGAAGAAGTCGGACAGCCCGGCCGGGTCCTGGGCCACCAGGGAGACCACCCCGGCCGTGCCGCGGGCGCCCGGCTGGATGGTGTGCGGCAGCCATTTGGCCCACTGCCAGCGCTCCCCGCCGTCGGCGCCGTCCTCACCCGAGGTCTCCACGGCGATCAGCACGTCGTCCGGGGCGTGCAGGGTGGCCACCTGGCAGAGCAGCGCCCGGGCCATCGTCTCGGTGTCGCGGGGCGGGCCGAGCAGGCTGACCACCCCGGCGTTGTCCAGGTCGACCACCATCGGCTGGTCGGCGACCCGGCCCAGGCCGTCGACGAGCCGTCGGGCGGCGCGCATCGACTCCCAGTCGTAGTCGTTCACCGGGTCGATCTTGGGGTCCAGCTCGATCGGTGCGGCCAGCTGCACCAGGCCGCGGCCCAGCCGGGCGCGCAGGAAGTCCGGGTCGGTGCGGCGGCGTTCCCACACCCGGTGCCGGTTGACGCTGATCGACCAGAGCCGCACCGGTTCCGGATGGGACAGGGCGGCCACCTGCCGTTGCGCGCCGGCCACCTCCTTGGCCCGGTCCCGGGCGATCCGCAGGTGGGCCCGGTACCGGATGCGGTGCTTGCGCAGGGTTTTACCGGTGGCGCTGCGCTGGCGCATCCGCATCGCCACCACCACACCGGTGGAGGTGAGGAAGAACAGCACGCCGATGATGATCAGCGCCGGACGGCCGAAGGTCACCATGTAGGCGGCCATGCCCACGCTCGACAGCAGCGGCAGCACCAGCGTCCAGACCCCCGAGTCCGGGCCCTCCTCGGGCACCTCGGGCGGGGCGGGCAGGGT
>DATMVU010000589.1:0-8029 GCA_035562875.1 Actinoplanes sp.
TCACTCGAGTCGGTATTTCAGCAGATCCGGAAGCTTTTCTGCCCTCCACAGGTGTGGATAACGAAACACCTGGTCGAGTCTGTCGTCCCCAAAAGTTATCCACACGGTATTCACAGGGCTACCCACAGGCGCCGCCGGGGCTGTCCACAGGTTGTCCCGAAACTCGTCCACCGCGGCAGTTGGGCCGCGGGCTGCCGGATTCGTAGAGTGGTCCAGCCTCACATGCGGACTTGATCGGATTGAACCGGAACGGATCGAAGCGCTGAATCCCGGGCGGGATCAGTCGAAGGGGTTGTACCGAGGCGGTTCGATCAAGCGAGCGGCGTGGCCGAGTGAAGGGGGAGTCCAGGTGTCGATCACCGACGACGCGAGGCCAGAGTCACGACCGCCTGCCGCGGCCGGGGGCGGGGGCGGCTCCTTCAACGGGGGCGGCGGCAAGGGCAGAGGCCCGCAGGACGGCGGCGGCGGGGGTGGTGGCGGGTTCGACAAGGCGCCACCGCAGGATGTCGCGGCCGAGCAGGGCGTGCTCGGCGGCATGTTGCTCTCCAAGGACGCGATCGCCGACGTCGTCGAGATCCTCAAGGTCAACGACTTCTACCGGCCGGTGCACGCCACGATCTACGACGTCATTCTTGATCTGTACGGGCGTGGCGAGCCGGCCGACGCACTGACCGTGGCGGCCGCTCTGGCCGACTCCGGAGAGTTGCAGCGCATCGGCGGTGTGCCCTACCTGCACACGCTGATCGAGAGCGTGCCGACCGCGGCGAACGCCTCGTACTACGCGCGCATCGTCTCCGAGCGTGCCATCCTGCGCCGCCTCGTGGAGGCCGGGACCAAGATCGTTCAACTCGGTTACGGTACGGGTGGGAACGGCGGCCGTGACGTCGACGACATCGTCGACCTTGCTCAGCAGGCCATCTACGACGTCACCGAGAAGCGGGTCAGCGAGGACTTCGCGGCCCTCGGTGACATGCTGCAGCCGACCCTCGACGAGATCGAGGCGGTGGGTGCGTCCGGTGGTGTGATGACCGGGGTGCCGACCGGCTTCGCGGACCTGGACCGCCTGCTGAACGGGCTGCACGCCGGCCAGCTGATCATCGTGGCCGGTCGTCCCGGTCTCGGTAAGTCGACAGCGAGCATGGACTTCGCCCGTAACGCGGCGATTCAGCACGGGCACGCCAGCGCCATCTTCTCGCTCGAAATGAGCAAGATCGAGATGGTGATGCGGCTGCTCTCCGCCGAGGCGCGAGTGCCACTGCACACACTTCGATCGGGGCAGCTCTCCGACGACGACTGGACAAAACTGGCCCGGCGGATGGGCGAGATCAGTCAGGCGCCGATCTTCGTCGACGACACGCCGAACATGAACCTGATGGAGATCCGGGCCAAGGCGCGGCGTCTCAAGCAGCGGCACAACCTGCGGATGCTGGTGATCGACTATCTCCAGCTGATGTCCTCACCGAAGAAGACCGAGAGCCGTCAGCAGGAGGTCTCGGAACTCTCCCGTGGTCTGAAGCTGCTGGCCAAGGAGATCGAGTGCCCGGTGATCGGGGTGAGCCAGCTGAACCGTGGCCCCGAACAGCGGACCGACAAACGACCCCAGCTGTCCGACCTACGTGAGTCCGGCTCGATCGAGCAGGACGCCGACGTGGTGATCCTGCTGCATCGTGACGACTACTACGACAAGGAGTCGCCACGGGCGGGAGAGGCCGACTTCATCGTGGCCAAACACCGTAACGGGCCGACCGACACGATCACTGTCGCTGCTCAACTGCACCTGTCGCGCTTCGTCGACATGGCGATCTGACACGGCTACCTGAACGGCTCTTTGACGGCGGCCGTGCCGGGATCTTCCGGCCGTCGTCGTGCCGGGGCATATTCGGGAGTGCGTGTTCGGGAGTGAGCGCCGGGTCGCTGAGTTCGTGGGTGGGAACGGGCGGCCCGGCACAGGCACCGGATCGGCCCGTCAGTCGGCGCGGGGGGTGGGCGTCGACTGGTTCGGGGCCGAGTTCCGGGCTGAGCGGAAACAAGAATGCGAAGCCCGGAATAGTGGGATTGGCAGGCTGTCGAGAAGAACGTCCGGGGACTCAGGCCGCTTCGGTGGTGCGGTGGTTGGTGACGAGCTGTTCGATCTGTCGGGTTTTGCCGGACGAGGCGTTTCGCACGGTTTCCACGATCACCCGGGCCAGGGTGTCCGGATTCCATTCCCGGCAGGCCTGCTGATCCAGGCGAAGCCCGACAAGGCAGCCCGAAGCATCCACAGTGGCGTGCACCTGACCGTTCTCGGACTCGGCGCTGACCTTCATGGTCGCCAGGCTGCGCTGAAGTTCGTCCACACCGGAACGAAGCTCCTCATAGCGCCCGTAAGTGTCTTCCAGATCGTTGCGAAGCAGGGATTGGTCGGCAGTATCAGTCACGGTTCTTCCTCCGTTCGCCGTGACAGGGGGCGACGTGACAATACCCAAGATCGGCGACGTTGCGTATTCCGGCGACTTCGTAACGCAAACGAAAAGAGAGCCTTATCGAAATATCTCTCTTTAAAGTGACGACACGACTCCGTTTCGTTATCACGCAGAGTGATCAATGCCACGTTCGTCTTTTGATTACAGGCGTGAAAACTGCCGTGTTCACTAGGGCGGAAACCGGCACTGTGGATTGTCCAGTGAGGTATCTCCGGATCACTGTGAGTACGTAATCGGAAGCGCCGAAACCGTACCGGCGACACGAAAACCACTGCACGAACACGTGCCGGTGTGATCCGACACAGCACCAGCCGACCCGGAACAGCAGCGGCCATGCGGGCGGCGGTAGCGACTTCCCGGACAGTCGGCGAAGGTCTGCGCCCGCAGGCGCCGTCTCGCCCCGACGCCCCGCCCGTAGGTGCCGTCCCGTCCCGATGCTTCCCGTCCCGATGCTTCCCGCGCCGACGCCTCCAGCGCTGGACCGCTGAAAGCGAACCGTTGTGCCCGAGCCGACGGGCCGGCCTCGCAGGCGAAGCTGCCACGCGGTTGACGAAAGGGGTCCGCCGACTTCGGTAAGGGAAATCGATGAGCAGGCCAGGGAGCAGATCTAGGAGCAGGCCGGAGGTCGCTGCCGGAGTGGGACGAGACGAAAGAGCTTCGGCAAGACATACGCCCGCGGAGCTGAATGGGCCGCGGTGGATGGCCGCTCATGGGAGGGAGAGGTGGCCCCTGCCCAGGTGAAGGCCTACGCGGGCGGGCGGGGCCGGGGCGCATGGTGAAGGCGCGAGATCGTGAGGTGAAGAGGCGGGCCGGGCCGAAGGGACCCGGCTGCGGTTGAGCGAGAAGGCCCGGACGGAGCCTGGACGGGACAGCGAAGAGACCGGCCGTCGTGGGGCGAGAAGGGGCCGTTGTGATGAGGCAGGAGGCAACTGGGCGGGCGAGGGCGGAAGGGCCGCCAGCGGTGAGGGTTGAGGTGGGAAGGGCCGCAGACCGGGTGGAGCAGGAGGTCTGGGCATGGTGTCACCTCGGGGAGTCCCGCCATCCGGCGTCTCACCTCGCGGCTCTCCACTGTCCGGCCTCCCACCTGCTGGCGTCTCACCTCGTGGCTTTCCGCCTGGCGGCATCCCAACGAAAGGCTGGGTCGCGGTCGTGGCCGGAAGAAGCCGCTTGGCAGGGCCGGGCGAGAAAGGCCGCAGACCGGGTGGAGTGAGGGCGCGAAGGTGCCACGCGAGGCCAAGCGGGGTTAAGCGATGGCAACCGAGGCGCGCCGGTCAAGCGATGGCAAGCGGGGCCAAGCGGAGTAAGCGGGGGAGAGACAAGCAAGCGGAATCAAGCCGGGAGCGAACGGTAAGCGGGGTGGAGCCGGGGGAGTCAGGCGGGCCTGGGCGGAGCGGCCGGGCCCCGGTGGGGTGGCCGCTCACGCGAGGGGTCGGCTCAGTCGAACAGGCCGTGCAGGAAGCTGCGGCGGCGGTAGTGGCCGTGGTGACCGTGCCGGTAGTGGCCGTGGTGACCGTATGCCGGGGCGGGCGGCGGGTAGGCGTGCGGCCGGGGAGCGCCGTAGGCGGGCGGCGGGGGCGGCGGCGCGTAGCCCGGCTGGTGGTGGGTGGGCGGCTGGTGCGGGGCCGGCGGCGGCGGGGGAGGCGGGACCTGACCACCCTGGGAGCGGTTGAAGGTGGCTTCGGCGGCGAAGAGTTTCTCCAACTCGCCACGGTCCAGGAAGATCCCCCGGCACTCGGTGCACTGATCGATCGTGACGCCGCTGCGCTCGTAGACCCGCATCTCGCCGTGACACTTGGGACAGGTCATATGCATTTCAATGACGGTACAAGGCCGTGTCTTCCGGTGCAGCCGAAGAACCGGGCGAAGTGGCTGTGTCCTTGCTGAGTGCCAGGGCGAAAAGCACTAGTGCGGCCGGATAGAGCAGGTATCCGAATCGTGTCGTCGGCATCAACAGGATGGCGGTGAGAAGCCCGTATCCGCAGAAGAACGCGGCGGTCCGGGCGGTGCGTGGGGGCTGTCGGAGCAGGAGCACCCCGATGACAGCGGCGGCGAGTCCGAGCAGCCCCATCGCCAGGTAGCGGCCGCCGGGTTCGACCTGGGAGATCAGGTAGCCGGGGAACGGGGACTGGGCGGGGCTGGTGACGAGGCCGTGTCCGAGCGGGAACCGGAGCACGTTCTCGATCAGTGCGTCCGGGTCGGCGAGCAGCGGCGGTACGAGGGCGAGCAGTGGCAGTCCGAGGGCGCCGGGGAGCAGCCGCCAGGATCTGGTGAACAGCGCGAGGATCACCAGCACCGCAACGACCGGTAGTGCGAACAGTTTGCAGGCGGCGGCGAACCCGACCGCTACTCCGGCCCACCCGAAGTGCCGGGCGCTGACCAGGGCCAGCGCGAGCAGGCACAGGGCCATGACGGGGATGTCGTCGCCACCGGTGGCGAGGGTCAGCGCTGTCACGGGCAGAACGGTGGCGGCCTGTAGTGCGTGGACCGTTTTCCCACGTACAAAATGAAATGTCGCAATCAAAGCCCCGGCAGTGACCACCGCGAACCAGATCCGGGCGTCGGTCCACCAGAAGTCACCGGCGATCGCCCGCGGCAGGCCGAAGATCGACATGCCGGGCTGGTAGGGCCGGTAGCCGAGCAGGCGCTCGTCGAGGGGGATGGCGGCGATCTCGGTGCGGCTCAGGTAGGGCGTTCCGTGCCGCAGCAGGGATTCGCCCATGTGCTCCACGACGAGCACTTCCTCCTGGGCCCGGTCGGTGCGCCCGCCGGCCCGTTGTACCGCCTGGATCACCATCGGCAGCAGCGCGACGGCACCCCAGGCTGCCCAGGTCAGGAGGTCGCGGCGGCGTACCAGATAGACGAGCACCGCGGCGGCGAGATAGCCGCCGGCCGCGACCGCGCCCCACGCCCGGTGTGGCAGGAGTGTCGAAGTCAGTGCGGTGATCAGCGCGAAGACCGCCGACAGTGTGTAGAGGAGCAGGTCGACGGCCCGGTCCGGCAGCTTGATCACGCGGGCAAGTTTGGCAGACGGCGGGTAGGCAGGCGGACGACGGCGCCTTCGCCGTGCAGCGCTTCGGCCAGATTGCCGGAGCCGCGCTGCAGGATCGTCAGGAATCGGGCGGCGGAGTAGGGCCGGGCGAACAGGTGGCCCTGCCCGGCGAGACAGCCCAGCGCCCACAGGGCGCGTCGTTGCGGTTCGCTCTGCACACCCTCGGCGACAACCGTGAGGTCGAGGTTGCGGGCCAGGTCCACTGTCGTCCGGACGACGGCCGCCGCCTCCGCCGAGGTCTCCACCCCGGCCACGAACTCCCGGTCGATCTTGAGTTGGTGCACCCGGATCCTGGACAGCACCGACAGTGACGAGACGCCGGTTCCGAAGTCATCGATGGCCAGCCGGATCCCGGCGTCACGCAGTTCGGCGAGGGTGCGTTCGACCACGTCGAGTTGACTGACGGTGAGCGTCTCGGTGAGTTCCAGGACCAGACGATTCGCCGGTACGTCGTGCCGGCCCAGCATCGCCAGCACGGCTCCGGGGAACGTGGGATCGAGCAGGCTCCGTGGCGACACGTTCACCGCGACCGGGAGATCGAATCCGGCGTCCCGCCAACTCTGCCGGGCGATCAGCGACTGTTCCAGTACCGCGTCGGCGAAGGCCGGCAGTTGCCCGGAGCGTTCCACCGTCTCCAGGAACTGGAGTGGGCTGAGACTGCCCTGTTCCGGGTGGTGCCAGCGGGCCAGGGCTTCGGCCGCCACCACTTCACCGCTGCCCAGGTCGACGATCGGCTGGAAGTCGACGATGAACTCGTGTTCGGCGACCGCTCGCCGGAGTTCGCCGGTGAGCATCAGCCGGCCGAGGTCGGCGGTGTCCCGGGCGTGCGCGTAGACGAAGGTCTGTTCGCCGGACCGTTTCGCCTGGTACATGGCGATGTCGGCGCGGCGCATCAGTTCTTCGACACCGCCGGTTCCGGCGGCCAGGGCGATGCCCCCGGCTGCTTCGACGGTGATCCGCATGCCTTCGACCTCGATGTCGGCGGCCAGCGCGGCGAGCATGCCGGTGGCCCGGTGCCCGGCGAGTGCCGGGGTGGGCAGCCCGGTGAGCAGGACCGCGAACTCGTCGCCGCCGAGCCGGGCGACCAGGTCCCCGGTGGCTGCCGAGTCGCGCAGCCGGGTGGCCACCTGCCGCAGCACCTCGTCACCGGCGGCGTGCCCGAGGGTGTCGTTCACTTCTTTGAAGTGGTTCAGGTCGATCAGCAGCAGGGCGAACAGGCCGGAGTGGGACGGGGCCCGGAAGAGGCGTTCCGCGTGTTCGTAGAGGCGCCGCCGGTTGGCCAGGCCGGTGAGCGGGTCATGGGTGGCGGCGTGCGCGTTCTCGGCGGCGATGCGGGCGAGTTCGGCGTACGCCTGGGCGTTGCGGATGGCCGTGCAGACCGCTGAGGCGAAGGTGCGCAGCTTGTACTGCTCGACCTCGGTGAGCCGGACCGTCCCGCCGAACCGCAGCCGGAGGACCCCGACCCGGACGCTGCCGTCGTGGGCGATCAGGTCGACGGTGGTCTCGTCGGCCGGCCCGGTGCTCACGGCCGGTGCCGGGCCATCGGTGAGCACGTGCGACTCGGTGGCCCGTACCGTGCGGGTGGCCAGGTCGATCGAGGCTTCGGCGGCGGAGAAGATCTGAGCCGCCCGGGTGGTCGCCGAGTGCAGAACCTGGGTGAGGTCGACGGCGTTCAGCTCGTCGGTCGCTTTGGCCAGACGCTGCCAGGACTCGCGTTCCTCACGGGTCCGGACACTGCGGGACTGCCACAGGTGCATGCACACCACAACGAGCGGGACGCCCAGCAGGAGCAGCGGGTTCGTGCCGGTGGCGAGCACACCGACGACGAGCAGGACGGCGACCAGCTCACCGAGGTACAGGATGACCTTGCTGGGCCAGTCGTGCAGCGCCACCTGGACCAGGGGGACCCCGGTGGCGGCGGACACCACCGTCACGAAGGCCAGGTGGTCGACCACGATGAAGACGACGAGGGCCGCCACGATCGCGACCATCGGGAAGGACGGCGAGGTCAGGCCGGCCCGGACCCCGAAGATCAGGAAGATCAGGGCCGCTGCGCCGGCGGTCAGCGTGTCCTTGGCGACGGCGAACACCGTCTTCTGCACACCGACCCAGTTCAGCAGGCGGACCGCCAGAGTGGCGATGATCGCGCCGAACACCACCCAGGGTGCCGGCAGGAGAGTGAGCCCGATCAGGACCGGAACCTCACCCCAGGTGTTGCTGTCGACGTTGGACTGCACCCGGACGTAGACCCGGACCCGCTTGGCGATGATCAGGGCGCCGCAGAGTCCGGCGAAGACCAGCGGGTGCGGTGTGGTGACCGGGTCGCGGAGCGCGTACGCGGCGAATCCGGCGGCGGTGCAGACCCCCAGAACGACGACGAGACCGATGAGCAGCCGAAGCCGCTGATCGGTCACGTTGTCGACGTTTCGGTCGTGTGACATCAGGTCCTCTGATCGCCGATTGCTATCGCATCGTCGCTCAAGGGCACCGGTAATTCATAGGGGTTTGCGAATCAGGC
>DATMVU010000590.1:0-3143 GCA_035562875.1 Actinoplanes sp.
GGTGATCACCGATGTGCCAGACCGCCGGTTCGTGGTCGCTGGTCAAGGCGTGCCCGGCGGTCCAGCCCAGCCGGGTGCAGACCTCCCGGAGCACGTCGGCTGCCGCCGCGGCGAACGTGTCGGCGCTGTTGGCGGTGACCGCGGCATGCCGGATCAGGGCGGCGGCCCGTTCGGCGCGCCGTTGCACCGTCACGTCCCGCACGATGGCGGTGTACCGCGGGTGCCCGTCGTGCGCCCACGTCGACAGCGTGAGTTCGGTGAGCAGTTCCCGGCCGTCGGCGTGCACGGCCGGGACCTCGACGGTGGAGCCGAGCAGCGGGCTTCCGCCGGCGACGAGACCGGCCATCGCGATGTCGTATTGCGGGCGGGCCCGTTCCGGGATGACCACCCGCAGCGGCATGCCGATCATCACGGCGCCGGTACGGCCGAGCAGCCGTTCGGCGCCGTGATTCCAGGCCACCACGAGCCCACCGTCGTCGACGGTGATGATGCCGTCGACAGCGGAGTCCAGCTCCGCCAGCCGCTGCCGGGCGGCCCGGCGGTCGACGAGCGACTCGATGGTGTTGAGCAGCTGCCACGGCCCGCCGTCGACCGGGCGGATGATCGAACTGGACACCATCGCCGACCACGGGGTGCCGTCCCGGTGCCGGTAGCGTTTCTCCCGCACCACCACCCGGCGGGCACCGGAGATCAGCTCACCGACCAGCGCGACATCGGTGTCGTGGTCGGAGGTGAAGGTGAAGTCGCCGAAATACCTGCCGGTCAGCTCCTCGGCGGGAACACCCAGCAGATCGGCGAAGGCCCGGTTGACCCGCACGTAACGCCCGGAATCGTCGACGAGTGTCATCCCGGTGGATGCATGGTCGAAAACGGCACGGAAGTCCGCATCCGTGGTGCTGTCCGGCCGATTCTGCACCATCGTCAGGTTGTCGCTCACCACGTCCGCTCCCCCGCCGTCCCGAAGACCTGGTCTTCTCGGGGCACAGCATCGGAGCGAACTGCGGCGACCTGAGCATTCAACAGGTGGTCACTGCTGCCGGGCGGTGCTGACGAACCGGTTCACCTCGCCCCGGAGCACTTCGGCGAGCTGGGTGAGACCGGTCCGGTCGCCGGTCCGGCCGTCCACGGCGTCGGCGATGCCGTCCACCAGGCGGCTCATCTCCCGCAAGCTGGCGGTCACCTCCTCCAGCACCCGGACCGCGTCGACGACCGACTCCTGGACGGTGTTGACCTGGGTGAGGATCTCCGAGCTGGATTCGCCGGTCTCGGTGGCGAGGGTCTTCACCTCGTTGGCGACGACACTGAACCCGAGGCCCGCCTCCCCGGCGCGGGCGGCCTCGATCGTCGCGTTGAGGGCCAGCAGCCGGGTCTGTGCCGCCACCGCGGTGATCAGGTCGACAGCCTTGCGGATCTGGTCGGACGAGCTGCGCAGTTCGGTCACGGTGGTCAGGCCCTGTTCGGCGCTGCCGACGGCGGCCCGCGCGAAGTCGGCCAGGCCGTTGGCCGACGAGCCCATCTCGGTGGCCGCGGTCGCCACCTGTTCGGCCACGGTGAGAACCGCTGACTCCAGTTCGTCGGCGAGCGCGACCCGGGCCTCCGCCGCCTGTTCGACACGGTCCGCCGACTCGCTCATCTTGCCGCTGGACTGGGAGATCTGTACGGCCGCGGTCCGGTACGCCCCCTGCATGCCCCCGGTCAGGAATCGCCGGTGGAAGCGCCCTTCGGCGGCCGCGGCCAGCACCGCCGAGGACTCCCGGACAAAACCGTCGGTCACGTCGAGGAGGCCGTTCACCGCGTCCCGGGCCCGCTCCATCCGTGGATCGGCGCCGATCCACGGTACCCGCTGTTCGAAGTCGCCGGCGGACGCTGCCTCGCACACCAGCGCTATCTGTTCCATCGGATCCGGCCCCGCCGGCTCGGTAGTACCGCGCCGGATCACGCCGGGCCCGTATTCGTCAGTTCCCACACGAACTGGTCGTAGGTCTGGCCCCGTTCCCGCAGCAGCGACTGCAGCATCGACCAGGACGCGTCGAGGGCCTCCTTGGCGCCGGAGTGCCGTCGTTCCTCGGCGTGCAGCCGCCGGTAGAGGTCCTGCACCGCAGCGACAGCGGACCGGCCCGGTCTGCGACGGCTCGAGTGGTATCCGATCACCTGCCCGCGGTCGTCGATCGACGGTGTGACGTGGGCGAGGACCCAGTAGTGGGCGCCGTCGGCGGCCAGGTTCACCACGTAGGCGAACAGTTCCTGCCGATCGTGGAGGGTGTCCCAGAGCAGTTTGAACACGGCGCGCGGCATCTCCGGGTGCCGGATCAGGTTGTGCGGCCTACCGATCGCTTCCGCCTCGCTCAGAGCCGAGACCCGGAGGAAGACCTTGTTGGCGTACGTCAGAATGCCTTTGGTGTCGGTCTTGGTGACGATCGTCTCGTTCTCGCCGAAGGTCCGCTCGACGCCTGACGGGACGACGGCCGGCGCTCTCACCCACAAATGATCACCGAGGCCGGGCCTCACCCGGGCCGAATCACGCGAAACCCGTGGACTCGACCCGGGCGGGACACCGGTCAGCCGTCGAGCAGCGGGCCGAGACAACCGGGCAGGGCCTCTCCATGCTCGTACGGGCACCGCCGTAGGTTTTGACCTGATCACGCCAGGCGGTGCAGGTGAACGAGCGGCCGCCGTCGAACACCAGGGCCCGTTCGGCGTTGCGGGTGGTGTGGCGGCGGCCGGCTTCCCGGGTGTCGACGACCGGCTGCAGGCGCTGCCAGGCGACCCGGCGGTTCTCGTGCTGGCGGCGGTCACCACGATCCCGGGTCGGCCGGTGGGTGAGCAGGATGGCGGTCCCCACCTTGTTGCGGTGCTGGCCGCCCGGCCCGGAGTCGTGCACGGGGGCACGTCGTTTTCCCGCGGCGCACGACAGAGACAACCCTGAGTGGTCGGCTAAACACCGTGAGTCCGGCGTCGATAGGCAGGACCGTCTGCCGGGGTGATCGTCGCCCTGTTCATCAAGCAGGTGGCGCTGCGCGGCAGCAGGCCGGCGGCACCGGCTGCGAAGCCCGAGCCGGTCCTGACCGAGGCCTGAACGAACACCCAGTGGGGCGCTGGAACTGATCCGGCGCCCCACTGGCGTTCGGGCCGGGTTCGCCGCC
>DATMVU010000591.1:0-22944 GCA_035562875.1 Actinoplanes sp.
GTCCTGATCGCCGTCGAAGCCACCGACCTGATCTTCGCGATCGACTCGGTCGCCGCCATCCTGGCCATCACCACCAGCACGTTCATCGTGTGGACCGCCAACGCGTTCGCCATCCTCGGCCTGCGCAGCCTGTACTTCTGCCTGGCCGGCCTGCTGCGCCGCTTCGTCCACCTGCACTACGGCCTGGCGGTGCTGCTGGCGTTCGCCGGCGCGAAGCTGATCCTGTCCGAGACTCCGGTCGGCAAACTCCCCATCCCGCTGACCCTCGGTGTCATCGTCGTCACGATCACCATCTCGATCCTGACCAGCCTGCGCGCCACCCGCCCCGGCAGGTCCCTCGACCCCGCCTGACCCCGAGGTGACATGAAGCCCGCAGACATGACGTCTGCGGGCTTCACCCGTGGCGGTCCAGCGACGATCCGACAGGTGTCTGCCTGACGCGGGTCGAGTCGGCGGAAGGTGGACGATCACGCAGCGTGGGCGAACCGAAGGGTGATCAAGTGCGGCCGTTCGGTGTAGGACAAGCCTCCTACCAGGGATTACGTTGTGGGGCGGCCTAGCCGAGGGGGAAACCGTGCAGCCGAACCGGGACCGGTACTTCGATGCGCTCCGTGCGCTGGCGATCATCCGGGTGGTGTTGTTCCACGCGTTTCCGTTCGCCACATTGGAACTGATCTTCCCGTCGATGGGGGTGATGTTCGCGCTCGGCGGCTCGCTGATGGTGAAGTCGCTCGACCGTAGCGCGGTGGGGGCGGTGCGGAACCGGATCCGGCGGCTGCTGCCCGCGCTGTGGGCGATGGGGCTGATCCTGGTCCCGCTGATGTTCCACTACGGCTGGCCGGATCATCCGTCCTGGCCGAAGCTGCTGCTGTGGATCGTGCCGATCGCGGATCCGCCGTCGAGCGAGTTCGGATACTCGGCTGCCGGTGTGCTCTGGTACCTGGTGACGTACCTGTGGCTGGTTCTGCTTTCGCCGGTGCTCCTGGCCCTCTATCGGCGGGCGCATCTGGTGACGGTACTGCTGCCGCTGGCCGGGCTGGTGGCGCTGACCATGTACCCGGACGTGTTCGGCGAGACCGTCGGCTGGGTGCTGCAGAACGTGCTGGCGTACGCGTCCTGCTGGATCCTCGGCATGGCGCACCGCGAGGGTGACCTGGCGAAACTGCACCCGGCAGTGGTGATCAGCCTCGGTGCGGCGTGTGTGGGCGGGGCGCTGGCCTGGGCGTACACCCATCCGATCGAGAACCACATGGACCTGACCAGCATCCCGGTGGCGTACTCGCTCTACGCGATCGGCTTCGTCCTGCTGCTGATGCGCTGGTCGCCGCCGATGGGCTGGCTGGCCCGGTCCCGGCCGCTGGACGGGTTCGTGTCGATGGTCAACAACCGTGCGGTGACCATCTACCTGTGGCACAACGTCGCCATCACGATCGCCGTGGCGCTCTTCGACCCGTTGCAACTGTGGAAGATCCCGACCCAGGGCCTGGAGTACGTGGCCGACTTCAGCATCGCGATGGTGCTGCTGGCGGCGGCGGTGCTGGCGCTCGGCTGGGTCGAGGACGTGGCCGCCCGCCGCCGTCCGCGGATCTCGCCGTTCGTGAAGCGGATCAAGCCGGCGGTCGGCCCGGCTCGTGGGGTGGCCTCGGTTCCCCTCCGGTGACCAGGGCGACCAGGCCGGTGAGCCGGTCATCGGTCACCTCCCGACGACCGGCCAGGGGGCGACCACCTCGAAGACCTACTCGCCGAGCACCCGGTCGCCCGGTGTCCGTCAGCGGGGAGTCAGGGGATACGGGTGTCCTCGGCCCGCTGTGGCCTGCCGAACAGCCAGCCCTGGGCCAGGTCGCAGCCCTGCTCGCGGAGCCAGTCGCGTTGTGCCTCGGTCTCCACGCCCTCGGCCACCACCCGCAGATCCAGCGCGCTGGTCATGGCGAGCACCGCGCGGACGATCTGCTCGTTGGCGCCCTGCCGGCCGACCTCGGAGACGAACGAGCGGTCCAGTTTCACGATGCCGACGGGCAGCCGGTTGAGGTAGCTCAGCGACGAGTAGCCGGTCCCGAAATCGTCGATGGCCAGGACGACTCCCAGGTCGTGGAGCGCGTTCAACGTACTCAATGCGGTGTCGATGTCCTCCATCACGCCGGATTCGGTGATCTCCAGCCACAGTGCGGACGGTGGCAGCCCGGTCGAGGCGAGCACCTCGCGGACCACTGCCACCAGTTTGCGGTCGCGGAGCTGGCGTACCGACACGTTCACTGACATGTGCAGCGGGTGCGCGTCCGGGCCGCGTTCGGCACGCCACTGGGCGAGCCGGCCGGCCGCCTCGCGCAGCAGCCACGCACCCGCCTCGACGATCATGCCGGTCTCCTCGGCGACCGGGATGAACCGCAGTGGTGGGATCGCGCCCAGCGTTGGATGTTCCCAGCGCATCAGGGTTTCGAAGCCGTCCAGTTCGCCGGTGGCCAGGTCGATGATCGGCTGGTAGGTGGCGTACAGTTCGCCGCGCCGCAGCGCCCCGCGCAGCGCCTGCTCCAGGGTGATCCGGTCGTGCAGCCCGTCGCGCAGCGAGTCGTCGAACAGGGCGTAGGTGTTCCGCCCGGACTCTTTCGCCTGGTACATCGCGGTGTCGGCGTCCCGGATCAGCTCGACCGCCTCGGCGCTACCGTCGGCTTTCGCCACCCCGATCGACGCGGACACCACCACATCCCCGACCGTCAGTTCGAACGGCCTGGTGAACAGGTCCAGGACCCGGCCGGCGACCGCTTCGGCGAGGATGCTGTGCGACGGGCTGGAGAGGGCGATCACGAACTCGTCACCACCGATCCGGCAGACCAGATCCTTGCTGCGTACGTGGGAGCTGAGTCGCGCGGCCACGGCGCACAGCAGTTCGTCCCCGACCCGGTGCCCCCAGTGATCGTTGATCATCTTGAACCGGTCGAGGTCGATGAAGAGCAGACTGATCTCCTGCCGTCCGGCGGTCGCGTCATCTCCCCACGCGGTGATGGTGTCGCTGAGCAGTTCCCGGTTCGGCAGGTCGGTGAGCGCGTCGTGGGTGGCCCGCCGCCGGATCGCGTCCTCGGCCCGGGCCCGCGAGTTGCTGGACCACGCCACCCGGAACAGCACCACCATCACCAGGATCAGGACCAGCACGCCGCGTACGTTCTGGTCGAGATCGCCGTCCGCCGGCTGCACCGTGGCCACCACCACCGGGATCAGCAGCACCAGGCCGATCACCAGCATCCGCCGTTTCGACAGTTTGCGCACCAGCCGCTGCTGCGGAGTGGTCAGCACCAGCCGGGACGGATGCAGGGTGGCCGCGCCGACCAGCAGCATCGCGGTGGTGTGCAACTGCACATCCAGGCCTGCGGGTACGCCGGTCAGCCCGCCGTCCCGGATCAGATGCACCATGTCGCCGCCGAACAGGGTGGCCGTGCCGAGGACGGCCATCCACAGGGCGGGCGCCCGATACCCGCCGGAGAGCCCGAGCTGGGCCACCAGTGCCAGCAGCACCACGTCGACGATCGGGAAGAACGCGTGGGTGAACTGGGCCACCGGCTCCCCGGTCCGTTCGATGGCCGGAGCGACCAGGAACGTCCACACCATGCAGGCGAACGTGGCCCCGACCAGCACCGCGTCGATCCACGCCGGGTCCTCCGGGTCGGCCCGGCGCTGCAGCAGGATGCGGGCCGCCGCGAAGGCCGCCAGCAGATAACCGGCGATCACCACGGCGTCCAGGGCCAGCGACGACACCGACGGCGGTGACCGTTCGTCACCGAGCAGCACCATCCGCAACAGCAGGCCGGACACGATCAGCAGCCCGGACACGTACAGGTGCCGCAACGGCATGCGGCCGCCCGGTGACGCGGTCCGGGCTGCGTACCCGATGGTGGCCACCCCGCCCAGCACCACGACCAGCGCCAGCAGCGCCTGCAACGGGGCCGGCAGGACCGGCATCACGGCGTTGACCAGTACGGCCGCGACGACCAGGCGCCACGAGACGGCCCGGCCGCGGCGGCCGAGCCGGTCCGGGCCCCCGGGTGCCGCGGGCTGCTCGGTGCCGGTGCGCGCGGAGGCGAGCACGGGGGTCACGCCCCTCTGTTCGGCACCTGCGCCGACGGGCTGAGTGGGTGTTGATCAGCCCGGGAAGGGTGGCCCCTCAGTCCTGTCCGTCCTGTCCGGCGGCCCACAGGAAGGGCGGCCAGCCGTTGCCCACGGCGAGCACCGCGACCTTCCCCCGCCATCGGGTGACCTGCAGCGCTGTCGCCTCCATCGGATTCACCCGCTGGCTCATGTCGACACCCTTGCACCACTCCGTGCCGGTGACCGCGTCCCACAGCTGGAGCCTCGGGTAGGTCCGGGTGGCGGTCGCCAGGACCGGCCGGCCGTCGTCGTCACCGAACGCCAGCGCGCTCACCCCGAGCCCTGCACAGGACATCCGGGCCAGCGGTTCACCGGTGCCCGCGTCCCAGACCCGCACCTCACTGCCGAGGCTGCTGCCGGTGGCCAGCAGGTGCCGGTCACCGACCCGGCGGGCGGCGAGCACCCCGGCCGAGAACCACGGGGCGAAGCCCTCGACCCGATGCTCACCGAAGAGGACCGGGAGCTGGTCGCCGGTGTCCGGGTCGTACAGCACGAACCCGCCCTCGTCGTCGTTGACCACCAGCACCCGGCGCCCGGCGTGCTCGGTCCACACCGGGGCCTGGACCAGGTTGACGTTCCGCAGGGGCAGTGCCATGTCGGTGCGTACCGTGCCGTCGGCCAGGTCGACGATCCGCAGCCGGGGCTTCTCGCCCTCGATGGGGTACACCAGAGCCGCGGTACCCCGATCGTCGAGTGCCATCGTGTGCAGGTCGACCCCGGAGGTGATCCGGGTGACCGGGCGGCCGTCGGTGACGTCCCAGACCGTCAGCTCGTCACCGGCCAGCACCGCCACCGGCCGCCCGGGGCCTGCACAGCCCGTGCAGCCCGGCACGGTCCGGCAGCAGCACACCGGTCTCCAGATCCAGGGCGCGGAGCGGGAGCCGGTCGTCGGACCGGCCACCGAACAGGGCCACCGTGCGCCCGCCGGCCTCGGCGACATCCACCGTCTCCGGGCGGAAGCTGCCGAGGTCGTCCGACGGCACGTACTCGCGGGGTTGGTGGTACCCGGCCCAGCCGTTGCCGTCGTTGCCGTCGTCGTTCAAGGAGAGTCACTCACTCCGGGGGAGAGGCCGGTCAAGGTCAGGGACACCCGCCCGCCGGGCTGTGGTCACGGCGCCGACCATCGTAGTCGGACGCCCGGAATGGAGGTCGATGTCCCGTCGCGACCTTGCACCTGAGATGTTCGGCATCTCCGCGGACCGCATCTTCGGGTAGCGGGCACCCGTCCCGCAAGATCGACGGCATGCTGACCGCCCTGCGCCGGTGGAGCCTGCTCTCCGGCATCCTGGACCTGCCACCGGTGCCGCGCCTGCTGGTGCTCACCCAACTGGCCTTCAACGTCGGCTTCTACCTGGTCCTGCCGTTCCTCGCCACCCATCTCGGCGACGATCTGGGCCTGACCGGGGCGATGATCGGGCTGGTCCTCGGGGTGCGCACGTTCAGTCAGCAGGGTCTGTTCCTCCTCGGCGGGATGCTCGCCGACCGGTTCGGGCCCCGGCCGCTGGTGCTGACCGGGTGTGCCGTGCGGATCGCCGGGTTCGTGGTCCTCGCCTTCGCCGGCGGCCTGGCCACCGTCCTGATCGGGGTGGTGCTCGTCGGGGTGGCCGCGGCGATGTTCTCCCCGGCCGTCGAATCGGCTCTCGCCCTTGAGGGCGGCCGGTCCGAAGCCGCCGGGGGAGTGCCCCGGACCCGGTTGTTCGCGATGTTCGCCGTCGCCGGAGAGGTCGGCGCGGTCACCGGGCCGGTCCTCGGGACGCTGCTGCTGTTCGCCGGATTCCAGGCCACCTGCCTGGCCGCCGCCGTGGTCTTCACGCTGATCCTGGGCATGCACGCCCGGCTGCTGCCCTCAGCCGCACCGGACCGGACCACCGAGCCACTCGGGGCCGGGCTGCGGCGGGTGCTGTCCGGGCGGCTGTTCCTGCTGTTCGCGGCGGCCTACAGCGCCGGGCTGGTGGCGTACAACCAGTTGTATCTCGCTCTGCCGGCGGAATTGGAGCGCTCGGGCAACGCGGGTGCGCTGGGATGGCTGTTCGCGCTGGCCTCGGTGCAGGTGGTGCTCGGGCAGATGCCGGTCACCGGCGGTGCCCGGCGGATGGGGCCGCGGTGGGCGCTGACCCTCGGCTTCACCCTCACCGCCCTGGCCTTCGCGGTCGCGGCGATCGCCCCCGGCCTCGGGCTGCGGTCGGTGGCCGGGCTGGTCCCCGCGGTGGCTCTGGTGGTGCTGCTGACCGCGGGCCAGATGCTGATCCTGCCGGTCGCCGGGGACGTCGCCGCGAAACTCGCCGGTGAACGGCACCTGGGCGCACATCTCGGCGCCCTCGCCACGGCCGGCGGTGCCGGCGTGCTGGTGACCAGCCCGGTGGTCGGCCGGCTGCTGGAACATCAGTCGATCGCGCCGTGGGCGTTGCTGGCCGGTCTCGCGTCGCTCGCCGCCCTGCTGATGTGGGTGATCACCCGCCGTCTTCCGGAACCGGTGCCCGCCCGGGCGTGACCCACGTCTCCGCCATCAGCTGTTGAGCGGTTGCTCAAATCGACTATCGTCGTGTTTGAGCGACCGCTCAACAAGGTGGGGGAAGCGATGACCGTGCTGGATGTGGACCGTGGCGTCTCGATGTGGCGGCTGACCGCCGCCGCCCTCGCCACCGGAGTCGTCGGCGGGACCTGCACCGCCGGACTGGCCCTGATCATGGGCGGCGCCGACGTCGTCCCCGCCGCGGCGTTCCTGGCGTACGTGGTTCCGGTGCTGCTCGTCGCCCTGATCGGCTGGCGGCTGGTGGCCGGCTCCGCTCCGCCGGTCCGGTGGATCGCCGGCGCCACCGCGGCCGGCACCCTGCTGATCACCGCGGTGCAGGTGCTTCCCCACCTCGACTTCCGGCCCGGAGACGCCGGTCAGATCGGCGAGGCCGCGACGGCCGCGGTGATCTACGGAAGCCTCTACGGGCTGATCGCCGCCGGCGGGGCGATCGTGATCCTGGTGCCGATCGTGCTCGCGGTGCGCACCGCGATCCCCTGGTCCGCGGTGCGGATGCTGATCACGCTGGCCGTGATGATCGGCACCGGAATGTTCGCGTTCCTGGTCACCGGCGCGCTGGGTGACCCGGCACCCACCGGCATGGCAGTGGCCCTGGCCGGGGCCGGAGCGGTCCTGGCCTGCTCCCGGACAGGGCTTCCGGCCCCACGGATCCCGGCCGATGGGCCACCGGAACGGTGATCCGCCGGCCGGGTCCGCTCGAAGGGTCTTCTACTCGCCGGTCAGGGTGAGGCGGACCGTGGCGAAGGTGTGCGGGGGAAGGGTGAGGCGCAGCGTGGTGCCGTCGAGTACGGCGTCGTCGGTGATGCGGGGCTGGACGGTGCCCGGGCTCTCGGCGGTGTTGTGGTCGTTCAGTGCCGGGGCCGTCAGCAGGGTGGTCACCGGGCCGGTGACCCGGCCGCCGCGGAGGTCCAGGGCGATCGTGGCCGGTTCGGACGCGTCCAGGTTGGTCAGGGAGATCAGCACGTGGCCGCCGGCGCGGCTGGCGGAGGCGGACACCGTCGCCAGGTCCTCGGTGGCGATGCGGCGCCGGGGGATCGCCCCGGGGAACCGGACCGGCAGTGAGGCGGCGTCCTGGTGTGCCCGGTTCATCGCGAAGACGTGATAGGTGGGCGTACGGACAAGGGATTCGCCGTCGGTCAGGAGGACCGCCTGCAGCACGTTGACCGTCTGCGCGATGTTCGCCATGGTGAGCCGCCCGGCGTGCCGGTGGAAGGCGTCGAAGTGGACGCCGGCGACCAGCGCGTCGCGCAGGGTGTTCTGCTGGAACAGGAAGCCGGGATCGGTGCCGGGCTCCACGTCGAACCAGGTGCCCCACTCGTCGAGGACGAGCCCGACGGTCTTCTCCGGGTCGTAGACGTCCATGATCCGGGCGTGCCCGTCGAGGAGGTCGCCGATCCGGGCCGCTTTGGCCATCGTCCAGTAGTACTCGTCGGTGTCGAAGTCGGTGGCGCTGCCCTTGTGTTCCCAGGTGGAGCCGGTGAGCGTGTAGTGGTGCAGCGAGATCGCCTGGAACGCCCCGGCCCCGGTCGACGCGCCGCCGAGTCCCCGGCCGAGCGCCTTCATCAGGACTTCGGTCCACAGGTAGTCGTCGCTGTTGGCGCCGGCCGCGATCCGGTACAGCTTGTTGCCGCCGTGGTCGCGACTGTAGGTGCCGAAGGTGCGGGCCAGGTCGGCGTAGTGCTGGGCGCTCATGCCACCGCCGCAGCCCCACGGCTCGTTGCCGAGACCCCAGAACTGCACCGGCCACGGTTCGTCGCGGCCGTTGGCGCGGCGCAGGGCGGCCATCGGGCTGTCGTCGCCGCGGGTCAGGTACTCGGCCCATTCGCCGGCGTCCCGGACGGTGCCACTGCCGACGTTGACCGAGATGTACGGTTCCGCGCCGAGCATCTCGCACAGGGCCATGAACTCGTGAGTGCCGAAGCTGTTGTCCTCGACCACGTCACCCCAGTGACTGTTGATCATGCGCGGGCGGGAGGAACGCGGCCCGATGCCGTCCCGCCAGTGGTACTCGTCCGCGAAACAGCCGCCCGGCCAGCGCAGATTCGGGATCGCCAGTTCGCGCAGCGCCTGTACCACGTCGAGGCGGATGCCGCCCTCGTGCGGGATGCCGGAGTCCTCGCCGACGAAGAAGCCGCCGTAGATGCACCGGCCCAGGTGTTCGGCGAAGTGCCCGTACACATGCCGGTTGATCGTCGGGCCGGGAAGATCAAGATCGATGACTGCCGGTACGGGGTTCAGGTCTCGTGCCACGCGCGGCGCCTTTCGGAGATGACGTCAGTCGGCCGAGATCCATCTTGACCTACCGGGGAGTCCGGTGCCCCCGTGCGGCACCGGACCCGGCGGTGTTCAGTACCAGACCTTGTAGTTGACCACCTGCGGCGCGGGGTCGATGTAGTCCACCTGGTACAGGACCCGGAACGTGGTGCCGGCCGGGATGTCGTACGCGAGTACCGTCCGGGTTCCGGCGCACGCCTCGACCAGGTCGGAGTAGAGGCTGCCGACCGTCACCAGGAAGGTCTGGCAGGTGTCGGCCGGGTTCGCGGCGTCCCGGATGTCGGAGACCGAGATGGTGGTGCACCTGCTGTTGTTGTCGGTGATCGGCTTGGAGACGATCCGGCCCCCGGCGTAGAAGTCCCGGGCCGGGGTGGTCGAGACGCAGGTCGGCGCCGCGGCGGAGGCGGAGGAGGGGACGAGGGCTGTGATGGCCACCGTGGCGACGGCAGCGGTGATGCCGGTCAATGTCTTCATGTCGTCACCGTGAGCCGGTTCGACAATGATCACTTTCTGTGAGCGAAATCTGGCACGTAGTAGTGAGATAACGTGGGCGGTGATGACTCGTGACCTTCTCACCGCCCGTGACCTCGCCGCCGATCTGGCCGTCCGCGCCGGCCGTCTCCAGCTCGAACGCCGCGACACCCTGCAGGTGGGCGCGCCCAAGGCACACGCCAACGACGTCGTCTCGGACGTCGACGTCGCCAGCGAGCGCCTGATCGTCGACGGCATCCACGCGGCCTGGCCGGACGACGAGATGCAGGCTGAGGAGGGCAACGGTTGCGGCGGTACGAGCGGCTGGTCCTGGATCATCGACCCGCTCGACGGCACCCGCAACTACATCAGCCGCACCGGGCCGTGGTCGGTGTGCATCGCCCTCTACCAGGGTGATCAGCCCCGGATGGCGGTCGTCCACGATCCGGCAGCCGGTGAGACCTTCACCGCGATCGACGGCGGTGGCGCCTTCCTCAACGGTGAGCCGATCACCGCGTCCGGCGGCCCGCCCCTCGCGAAGGCCCTGATCGGCGTGAGTTTCCAGCCCAACGTGACGACCAAGGCCCGGGTCGGCCGGGCACTGAGCGAGCTGCTTCCGCTCTGTGGTGACATCCGCCGGGTGCCGGCCGCGATCAACCTCGTCTACCAGGCGTCCGGCCGTCTCGACGGTGGCCTGGCCTTCGACACGTTCCTGTGGGACATCGCCGCCGGGGCGCTGATCGCCCGTGAGGCGGGAGTCACCCTGGGCGGCCGGGAAGCCGGCTACACCACCGAGCTGACCATCGGCGCGGCCCCGGGCCTGTGGCCGGAACTCGCCGAGCAGGCCCGCGCGATCACTTCCGCCACTCCCAACGTATAACCCACCGGGGGGCTTGCGGCAAGACCCGGCCGGTGCCGAAGAATCAGGTCCGTGATGACCGATCCTGTGGTGAATCTGGCTGATCTCGACCGGACCCGGGGCGCGCTCGCCGGTGGCAAGGGCGCGAACCTGGGGGAGCTGTCCCGCCTCGCCGGGGTGCGGGTCCCTGCCGGATTCGTGGTGACCACCGAGGCGTTCCAGCGGGTCGTCGGTGCGGTGCGGGACCGGGACACGATCGAGCGGATCCCCCTTCCCGATGATCTCGTAGCGGCGATCACCGAGCGGGTCGGGGACGGGGCTTACGCGGTCCGGTCCAGTGCGACCGCCGAGGACTTGCCGACCGCCTCGTTCGCCGGGCAGCAGGACTCGTTCCTGAACGTCACCGGCGCGGCAGCGGTGGTCGAGCACGTCCGCCGGTGCTGGGCGTCATTGTGCACCGAACGGGCGGTGGCCTACCGGGAACACCACGGCATCGACCATCGGGACGTGCGGATGGCTGTCGTCGTACAGGAGATGGTGGTTCCGGAGGTCAGCGGGGTGCTCTTCACCGCTGACCCGTTGACCGGGGATCGGCGGGCGATGGTGCTGGAGGCCGTTCCCGGGCTGGGGGAGGCGCTGGTCTCCGGACGGGCCGATCCGGAGTCGGTGACGGTTCGTGGCAGCGAGATCTCCGGGACGAGTGGGCTGCTGAGCCCGGAGCAGACGATCCGGCTGGCCGCGTTCGGAAGGCGGATCGAAGCGCATTTCGGCAGTCCGCAGGACATCGAGTGGTGTCTGGCCGGGGACGAGTTCTGGATCGTGCAGAGCCGGCCGATCACCACACTGTTCCCGGTTCCGGCCGCCGGCGACGAGGAGCGGCACGTCTACGTCTCGGTCGGTCACCAGCAGATGATGACCGACGCGATGAAGCCGCTCGGCTGGTCGATGTGGCAGCTGACGGCGATGGCGCCGATGCGCCAGGCCGGTGGGCGGCTGTTCGTCGACATCGCCGCGCGGCTGGCCGATCCGGCGATCCGTACCGGGCTGCTGGACATGATGGGCAAGGGCGATCCGGCGATCCGTGCCGCTCTGGAGACCGTCCTGGAGCGGGGGGACTACGGCCCGGCCGGGGAGGCTCCGAAGCAGGCCGCGCCACCGATGCTCGATCCCGATCCGGGAATCGTCGCTGAGTTGATCACGCGCGGTGAGGCATCCGTCGCCACCCTGAAGAGCGATATAGCCGACAAGTCGGGTGTTGCACTGTTCGACTTTCTGCTGGAGGCCTTCGAGGAGCACAAACGGGTTCTCAGCGACCCCCTCAGCATCCAGGCGATCATGGCCGGCATGGGCGCCAACTGGTGGCTCAACGACCGGCTCGAGGAGTGGCTGGGGGAGAAGAACGCCGCCGACACCCTCACCCTCTCCGCGCCTGGCAACATCACCTCGCAGATGGGCCTCGACCTGCTCGACATCGCCGACCTGATCCGGGAGCATCCGGCCACCGTGACGGCCCTGGAGACGGCCGGCGACGACTTCCGCGACCTGCTGCCGCCCGCCGTCCGCAAGGCCGTCGACGACTACCTCGACCGGTACGGCATGCGTTGCGTCGGCGAGATCGACATCACCCGCCCGCGCTGGGCCGAGCGTCCCGGCACCCTCCTGCCGGTCATCCTGGACAACGTCCGGAACCTGCCGCCCGGTGAGGCCCGGCGCCGTTTCGAGCACGGCGCCCGGGTGGCGGCGGCGAAGATCCAGGAGATCCTGGAACGCCTCCGTGCCCTGCCCGGCGGCGAGGCCAAGGCCGCCGAGACCGAGGTGATGATCGACCGTCTGCGCACCTTCATCGGCTACCGCGAGTACCCGAAGTACGTCATCGTCAGCCGCTACCACCTCTACAAGAAGGCGCTGCTGGCCGAGGCGGCGCGGCTCCCACTGGCCGACCCGGAGGACGTCTTCCACCTGACGTTCCAGGAGTTCCACCAGGCGGTCCGGTCCGGCACCGTCGACGAGGAGCTGATCGCCCGCCGCAAGGACGAGTTCCGGCACTTCCGGACGCTCACCCCGCCCCGCGTCCTCACCGGCGACGGCGAGATGATCAACGGCGGCTATCAGCGGGGTGACGCCCCGGACGGCGCCCTGGTCGGCGTCGCCGTCTCGGCCGGTGTGGTGGAGGGCCGGGCCCGGGTGGTCCGGGACCTGACCGGCGCCGTGTTCGCCCCCGGCGACATCCTGGTCACCCCGTTCACCGACCCGAGCTGGACCCCGGCCCTGGTCGGGGTGGCCGGCCTGGTCACCGAGGTGGGCGGCCAGATGACCCACGGCGCGGTGATCGCCCGCGAGTACGGCCTGCCCGCCGTCGTCGGGGTGGACGGCGCCACCACCCGGATCGGCGACGGCGACCGGATCCGGGTGCACGGCACCGCCGGTTACGTGGAGATCCTCGAATAGCCGGGATCCTGCCTGCACCTGACAGGTGCAGGCAGCCGCGCCGGCCTCGGGCGATACTCGCTGACGTGGGAAGACAGGTACCGGCGACAGGTCACGGCGCGGAGCTCGGCGAGTTCCTGCGCAGCCGCCGGGCGCGCCTGCGGCCCGGCGATCTGGGCCTGGGAACGCACGGGCGCCGCCGCGCTCTTCGGCGACCGGGCACGGATTCCCGTCCCGGAACGACAATCCTTCAGGGACGCCTGCTCCGTGTCACACCCGTCTCGTGACGGTGGTGATCGGGAGTTCGGCGAAGCCGCGCAGGACCAGGCGGTCGCGCAGCACCGGGTCGCCGGACAGGGCCAGGTCCGGCAGCATCGTCAGTAGGAGCGGGAACGCGACCTGCGCCTCCAGCCGGGCCAGTGGGGCGCCCAGGCAGTAGTGGGCGCCGCCGCCGAACGACACCGGCTGGATGTTCGGGCGGTCCGGGTCGAACCGGTGCGGCTCGGGGTAGCGGGCCGGGTCCCGGTTGGCCGAGCCGAGCAGCAGCATGAACTCGGCCCCGGCGGCCAGGTGCAGGCCGTCGCCGAGGCTCAGGGTCTCACCGGCGGTCCGGGCCGCCATCTGCACCGGCGAGTCGTAGCGCAGGATCTCCTCGACGAACGCCGGCGCCAGCTCCGGGTCGGCGCGCAGACGGGACGCCTGGTCCGGGTGGTCCAGCAGGACCTTGATACCCGTACCCAACAGGTTGGTCGTGGTCTCGAATCCGGCGACCAGGAGCAGCACCAGGTTGGCCAGCAGCTCGGTGCCGGTCAGGCCGGAGCCGTCGGCGGCGAGGGCGCTGGTCAGGTCCTCCCGGGGCGACCTGCGGCGCTCGGCGATCAGAGCGGTGAAATAGTCCTCCAGCTCGCGCCCGGCGACGTCGGCCCGGTCCATCTCCTCCTCGCTGCTGATCGGTTCGAGGACCACTGTCAGGTCGGCGGCCCGCTGCCGGAACCAGTGCCGGTCGGTGTCCGGGACGCCGAGCAGCGCGCAGATCACCGCGATCGGCAGCGGGTAGGCGAAAGCGGTCACGAAGTCGGTCCGCTCGGGCATCGCCTCGATCAGCTCGACGGCCTGGGCGGTGATCACGTCGCGGAGCCCGGCGACCCGGCGCGGGGTGAAGGTGGCGGCGGCCGCCCGGCGGATCCGGGTGTGGTCGGGTGGGTTGGTCATCAGCATCGACTCGACGATCGGGCCGACTCCGCGGTTGTCCCGCCAGTTCGGCCAGACCTGGTCGTAGACGGCGGCGTCACTGACCCGCAGCGCCGGGTCGCGCAGCAACCGGCCGGCCAGCTCGTGGGTGGTGACGAACCAGCGCCCGTCCAGGGCGCTGAAGGCCGGCGCATGTGATCGAAGCACGTCATAGGCCGGGTACGGGTCCCGCCGGCCCTCCGGTGTGAACAGTGACGTCAGTGCGCTCTCGAAGTCCACGGCCCCTCCTGGCGTCGAATGCGATCCAACTGCGTACTGTATGCCCGGTGAAAAGCCCGCTTCGCCCCGGTGACCCGGTGTCAATCGGCGGCTACCAGCTGTTGGAGCGGCTCGGCGAGGGTGGCATGGGGGCCGTCTACCTCGGACGCCATGCCGACGGCCCGCTGGTCGCCGTCAAAATCATCAAGCCGGAGTACGCCCACGAGGAGGAGTTCCGGGGCCGGTTCCGCAGCGAGGTCAAACGCGCCCGTCAGGTGCCGCCGTTCTGCACCGCCGCGGTCCTCGACGCCGACCCCGAGCACCGGACGCCGTACCTGGTCGTGGAGTACGTCGACGGCCCCAGCCTGGACGAGGTGGTGGCGAAACAGGGCCCGCTCACCGACAGCAACCTGCAGAGCGTCGCGATCGGGGTGGCCACCGCACTGACCGCCATCCACGGCGCGGGGGTGATCCACCGCGACCTCAAGCCCCGCAACGTGCTGTTCGGGCTCGGTTCGCCGAAGGTGATCGATTTCGGTATCGCCCGGGCACTGGAGATGACCAGCCAGCACACCCGCCCGGACCAGATGGTGGGCACGGTGTCCTACATGGCGCCGGAACGCTTCGACAACATCCACCGGGACATCACCCCGGCCGCCGACGTGTTCGCCTGGGGCGCGGTGGTCACCTACGCCGGCACCGGCCGCACCCCGTTCCGGGCCGACTCGCCGACCGCGACCGCCGCCCGCATCCTCACCCAGCCGCCCAATCTGCACGGCATGACCGGTCCGCTCGCCGACCTGGTGCAGCTCACCCTGGCCAAGGACCCGGCCGACCGGCCCACCGCGCACGAACTGCTCGACATGCTGCTGGCCCAGAACACCGATCCGGGCATGGCCCGGCGCCCGATCGCCATCGACCCGCGGCTGCGCGAGGCCGCCGAGGCCGCCCAGCTCTCCGGCCACCACGTCTCCGGCAGCGGGCCCCGGCTCGGCCGGCCGGTTACATCCGGCAAACCCGGGAAGAAGGGCCGGCTGCGTACGGTGATCGCGGTCACCGCGGCGGCCACTCTGCTCGCCACCGCCGCCGGTCTGTACAGCCGCGACTCCGGCAGCGCCGGACCGGAGCCCTTCAACGACGTGCCCACCCCGGCCACCATGCCGGTGCCCGGTGCGGTCCGCGGTCCGTGGGTGGTGGACAGCCTGCAGCGGCGCGGCCAGTGGACCGGCGTGTCGGAGGACTACGGCGGCGTCTGCGACTTCAAGGGTGGCCTGCTCATCCAGACCGTGATCCCGGACACGCTCTGCACCGGCCCGGCCCAGATCTTCGCCGGCGACCAGACGATCGAGGCCAGTTTCACGCTCGGCAACGCCAAATCCTGTGCCGAGGTGAAGTTCCGGGCGGTCAAGGAGATCCACTACTGGCTGGACCTGTGCCCGGGGCTGGTCCGGATCCGGCACCAGGGCGCCACCCGCATCGAGACGCTGGAGGTGGTCGAGACCGATGTCCTCACACCCGGCCAGCAGCGGGAGGTGCTTCTCGGCCTGTACGAGGACTCCGCCGAGGTCCGGATCGACGGCACTGTCGTCCTCACCGCCACCCTGACCGATCCGAACCTGGTGGCCGGCACGGTGGCCCTCGGCGCCGCCCCGATCGACCAGTACCGCAACGACTCGCCCGAAGTCGAGGTGCTCATCGCGGGCATCGAGATCCGGCCGGCCGGGGATCTGCCGAGCACCCCCGCCGAGAACATCCCGCCGTTCACCGACGTCCGCGATGGCTCCAGCACGTCGACCGTGATCGTCCACGCCTACCACCCGAAACTGCGGTCGATGGTGGTGGAGCCGGTGCTGTTCATGACCGGCCCCGAATACTGCGAGACGTTCGGCCTGGAAGTGACGGCGGACAACCCGTGCGAGCGGGCCTGGGTGACCGAGGACAGCAAGATGACGGTCACCCTGCCGATCGCCGCGAGCCCGAAGCTGCGGAGCTGGCTCGACGACCCGGGCAAGTGCGCCGGCGACCCGGTGACCGTCGGCATCTGCAAGGTCTCCGCCGCCGTGCTGGCTCAGCGGATCGGCGCGGAGGGCCTGGCCGATGTCACAGTCGAGGACGGTGTCGTCACCGCGATCGAGGAACGCTTCACGCCGTGACGATCACCACCGGCGGTTGAGCCGGGCCCGCCCGGGGCATGCCCCTGGTAACCCGGCTTTAAGGAGATCGACATGCGTTCCCTGGTGACCACCCTGGTGGTCTTCGCAGTGATCCTGATGCTGCTCGGCCTGTTCCTGAAGGCGGTCAAGTGGTTGCTCATCCTGGGCGCGGTGGCTCTGGTGGCCGCTCTCGTGCTGGGTGTGGTGAACGGCCGCCGCACGCTCAGATGAGGCGCTCAGGGCTCGGCGAGGACCCGGCTCAGCCGGGAGGCGAACACCTGGGCGGACTGCAGGGTCGCGGTGGCGGTGTCGTGACGGGCGCCCGGCTTGACCTGGCGGGGTGATTCCAGGTGGTCCCGGAGCGCTTGGAGCTCGGCTAGGTGGGCGTCGAGGAGGTTCAGTACGTCGCTGTGCATCGCCGACGACGCTATGTCACAAAGGTGAACGAGCCGCCGCCCGGAACCCGGGCGGCGGCTCGCACAGGCCTCGTCACCTGCTATTACCCGCCTGACGAGATGTCCATCACCTGAACACGAGGTGGCCGTCGTCAGTGGGCGACGGCGACCACCTTCACCGGTTCGTGCGAGACGAGGCGGTGCGGGCGGACCACCAGGAAGCAGACGGCCAGCGCGGACAGCATGCTGCCGAAGACGACGGCGGCCATCGCGGCCGAACCGACGCCGAACAGGCCGACCAGCGGGGCGGCCAGGGCGCCGACACCGTTCTGCACCGCACCGAGCAGGGCGGCAGCGGTGCCGGCTGCCTCACCGTGCCGGGACAGCGCCAGCGCGGGCGCGTTCGGCATGACCAGGCCGACCATGGCCAGTACCAGCCAGAGCGGGATCAGCACGCCGACCAGGCCGCCGATGCCGGTGGCGGCGAGCACCAGCAGCACCAGGCCGAAACCGAGGCCGGCGATCAGCGCGGCGGTCATGATCTGCTGCGGCTTCCACCGTTGCAGCAGCCGCACGTTGAACTGGGTGGCCCCGATCAGGCCGACCGCGCCGCCCGCGAAGATCAGCGCGAACTGCTGCTCGGTCATCCCGTACTCGTCCTGGAACACGTACGACGAGCCGCTGACGTACGCGAACAGCGCCGCCATGGCCAGGCCGGCAACCAGGATCAGGCCCACGTACACCCGGTCGGTGAGCAGCCGGCCGTAATCCCGGGCGGTGCCGAGCACACCACCGTTGCGGCGCCGCGCGGGCGGCAGGGTCTCCGGCAGCACCAGCGCGGACACCGCCATGATGACCACCGCGATGACGGTGAGCACCACGAACACGCCCCGCCAGGACGTCCAGTTCAGCACCAGGCCGCCGATGGTCGGGGCGAGGATCGGGGCGACACCGACGACCAGCATCAGCCGGGAGAAGAGCCGGGCCGCGGCGTTGTTGGAGAACAGGTCACGCACCATCGCCATCGCGACGACCGCCGCGGCGGCGGCGCCCAGCCCCTGCAGCACCCGGAGCGCGCCGAGCACCGCCACGTTCGGGGCGATCACGCAGAACACCGAGGCCAGCACGTGCACCGCGATGCCGCCGAGCAGCGGCCACCGGCGCCCGAACGCGTCTGACAGCGGCCCGACCAGGAGCTGACCCAGGGCCAGGCCGACCAGTGTGCCGGTGAGGGTGAGCTGCACCGACGCGGCGGTGGTCTGCAGGTCGCCGGTGATCGCCGGGAGCGACGGCAGGTACATGTCGATGGTGAGCGGGCCGAGCGCGGTCAGCAGGCCCAGCACCAGGACGATCCGGAAGCGGCGGCCCAGGGGCAGCAGCTCGCCGGGGGAGAGGTCGTCGGCGGGCGGGGTTTCGGTACGAGTGGAAGCCACGTCTTCGCCAAGTCACCTCGCGCCGAGCTTCTTCCACCTGCGAGGATTCAGTAACGGTGGTCACTGATCGGGTTAGCCCGGGACAACCGGGCACACCCTGTGCATCAGTCGGTGACGGTGCCGTCGATGACCGGCCCGAGGGCCGGCTCACCACCGCGCTGCGAAGGCGGGCAAGCCGGTCACCGGCACGCGTCCGTGTCGTGGAGACCGGCATCTCGGAGCGGGAACGATGACCGGGACACGGTGGGCGCCAAGGGCGTGGGCGAGCGCGCGGAGCGGGTTCTGACCATATTCACACCTCGCCGGTCAGGGCGCCTTCCGGGCGCCGCGGCCGGTCACTACGAAGTGATGTCGATCGGGGTCTCCAGGTACAGGTCGGGGTGCCGGCCGGCGATGGTGCGCATCCGCCAGCGGTGCGGGAAGACCGCCAGCAGGGCGCCGTCCCGGACCCGGGTCATCACCTCGACGTTCGACTCGGAGCGCAGGATCTCCTTGCCGGCGGCGTCGGTGACCGCGGCGATCTCGTACGGCAGGAACTCGAGTCTGACCTTCACCCCGAACTCGGCCTCGAGCCGGTAGCTGGCCACCTCGAACTGCATCGGGCCGACCGCCGCGAACACCGGGGTGCCGTCGCCGCGGGTGTCGGAGCGCAGCACCTGGATGACACCCTCGCCGTCGAGCTGTTCGATGCCGCGGCGGAACCGTTTGAAGGCGCCGGTGTCGTCGGTGCGCACCACGGCGAAGTGCTCCGGCGGGAACGACGGCAGCGGCGGGTACTGGACCTTCTTGTCCGCGTACAGCGTGTCACCGATGCCCAGGGCGGTGGCGTTGACCAGGCCGACCACGTCGCCGGGGAACGCCTCGTCGATGGTGTCCCGGCCCTGGCCGAAGATCTGCTGGGCGTACTTGGTGGTGAACGGCTTGCCGGTGGTGGCATGCGTGACGATCATGCCGCGCTCGAACCGGCCGGAGCAGATCCGCATGAACGCGACCTGATCCCGGTGCGCCTTGTTCATGTTCGCCTGGATCTTGAAGACGAAACCGGAGAACCCGGCGTCGACCGGCTGCTCGCCACCGCCCGCGGTGGGCCGGGCGGTGGCCGGTGGGGCCATCTCGACCAGGATGTCCAGGAGCTGGCGGACGCCCAGGTTGGCGACCGCGGCACCGAACAGCACCGGGGTGCTGGTGGCGGCCAGGAACGTCTTCTGGTCGTGGTCCGCCTCGGTCATGGTGAGCAGTTCGAGTTCCTCACCGGCGGTGGTCCACTCGTCGCCGAACTGCTCGGCGGCCTCCGCGTCGCTCATCTCCTCCTCGATCGCCAGGTCGGCGCCGCCGGGGGAGCGCTGCATCCGGATGAACTGCCCGGTGCGGCGGTCGACGACGCCCTTGAAGTGCCCGGCGATGCCGACCGGCCAGGTCAGCGGGGTGGGCTTGAGGCCGATCCGCTGCTCGATCTCGTCCATCAGGGCGAGCGCGTCGAGGCCGGGCCGGTCCCACTTGTTGATGAAGGTGATCACCGGGATGCTGCGCTGGCGGCACACCTCGAACAGCTTCAGCGTCTGCGGTTCCAGGCCCTTCGCGGCGTCCAGCAGCATGACCGCGCTGTCGACGGCGGTCAGCACCCGGTAGGTGTCCTCGGAGAAGTCGGCGTGGCCCGGGGTGTCGAGCAGGTTGACCACGGTGTCGCCGAAGGAGAACTGGAGGGCGGCCGAGGTGACCGAGATGCCACGCTGCTGCTCCATGGCCATCCAGTCGGAGACCACACCCTTGCGGTCGCCCTTGCCGTGCACCGCGCCGGCCTGGCCGATCACCCGGGCGTGCAGGGCCAGGGCCTCGGTCATCGTCGATTTTCCGGCGTCGGGGTGGGAGATCACCGCGAACGTCCGCCGCCGGGCCGCCTCGCCACCGACGCCACCTGACGATGCCAGCTCGTTCTGACTCACGAATCCCACACTCTCTTCACACCGCAGCCAACCCTTCCACCTTACGGGCGCGCTGATCCGGTGGCGCGAAAGCCCTCCTTGACTTCGATGTTAATCGATGCTTAATCTCGCGGTAACAGGCGGCTGTGAAACGTTCCATCCCCGAAACGTGCGGAATGTCGTAGCCGCGAATCCCCCTGGAGGACCCATGCGCCTGCTTCGCCTGTTCCTCGCCAGCGCCCTCGCGATACCCCTGCTGGTCGCCGGCCCGGCCGTCGCCGACCTGCCCGGCTGCGGGGTGAAACCGGCAGACGCCGCAGCGGCAGCGGCCACCACCACGGTCTGGCTCGCCGGTGACTCGACGATGGCCAACCCCAGCTCCGGCACCACCTGCCCGGTCGGCTGGGGCGCCCGGTTCGACCCGCTGTTCAACGCCGACGTGGTGGTCAACAACCTGGCCATCGGTGGCCGCAGCATCCAGACCTGGCTGTACGAGGGCAACGTCACCTCCACCATCGGCTCGGACGGCGAGTGTGTGCTCAGTTCGACTGCCTACTCGTCACGCTGGACCCAGGTGCTCAACGGGATCAAGGCCGGTGACTATCTGTTCATCCAGTTCGGCATCAACGACGGCTCCACCACCTGCCCCCGGCACGTCGGCACCAGCCGCTACCAGTCGCTGATGACCTACATGGCGAACACCGCCAAAGCCAAGGGTGCCACCCCGATCGTGCTCACCGCGGTCGCCGCGATCACCTGCTCGGGCAGCACCGCGGTCAAGAACCGGGGCTTCGTCACCCAGACCCAGGCGGCCGCCACCGCGACCGGGGCGAAGCTGATCGACCTGCAGACACTCAGCGTCAACCACTACAACGCGGTCAAGCTCTGCCCCAACAACGGCGACTACAACTCCGGCCTGGTCGGACAGTACTTCTGCGCCGACCACACGCACTTCGAGGCGTACGGCGCCCAGCAGATCGCCCGTCTCGTCGCCGGCGCGCTGCGCACCCAGAACATCCCCCTCGCCGCCTACCTCCTCTAGGAGCAGTCATGCGACTACGGACGATCCTCGCATCGGTGCTGCTCACCCTCGGGGTGCTCGCGGTTCCGGCGCCCGCCCTCGCGGCGGGTGAGCCCACCGACCCCAACATCGAGTACGTCGGCCGCTGGACCAGCGGTTACGTCCCGCAGTGGGCGGGCGCCTACCTGCGGGTCGGGTTCACCGGCACCACCGTGGCGCTCAAGCAGCGCAACACCATCGACTTCTGGTACAGCATCGACGGTGGCGCGTACAAGAAGGCCACCAATGTCAGCGGGACCGTCAACCTGACACCCGTGCCGCTCGCCAACGGGCGGCACACGCTGCTGGTGTCGTACCGGATCGTGGCCGGCAGTTACACCGGTGACGCGATCTTCCAGGGACTCACCCTCGGCTCCGGGCAGAGCACCTACAAGCTGACCGCCCCGGCCAAGGGGGTGGAGTTCGTCGGCGACTCGATCACCGCCGGGTACACCGCCACCAACATGTCGCTGTCCGCCTACCCGTGGATCATCGGCGAGAACCTGGGGACGTCACACACCCAGATCGCACTCAGCGGCGCCTGCCTGCGGGAACTCACCGCCGCGCAGAGCACCCGCGGCATCCGCTGCTACGGACTGGAGAACCGGTACACGAAGATCGGGTTCCAGGACAACGCGGCCGACTGGACCTTCAGCCGCTACCAACCGGCCGTCGTCGTGGTGAACATCGGCACCAACGACTCCGGACACGGGGTCAAGAGCGCCGATTTCCGTACGGGGTACACGAACCTGCTCCGGATCATCCGTGAGCGCAACCCCAACGCCCGCATCCTGGCTCTGCGGATCTTCAAGGGATCGTGGGCCGCCGAGACCCGTCAGGCGGTGCTCGACCGGCAGGCGGCCGGCGACTCCCGGATCAGCTACGTCGACTCCACCGGCTGGTGGGACGGCGCCACCATGAGCGGCGACGGCACCCACCCCAACGACTACGGCCACCAGGTCCTGGCCGGCAGGCTCCAGCCGTTCGTCTCGGCCGCGCTGGCGTCGTGACCGGGCCGGGACACCCGTGGCGGCGGGTGTCCCGGCGACTCCGGTCAGGCCGCGGTCAGGGAGTCGGCGGTCACCAGGACCTTTGGTGGCGGCTACGTTCACCAGTTCGACTACTCCGTGATCGACTGTCCGAATGCCTGAGACACCGATTGCCGTCTTCGACGTGGACGGGGTGGTCGCTGATGTGCGGCATCGGCTGCGGCACGTGGCCCGGCGGCCCAAGGACTGGGTAGCCTTCTTCGCGGCGGCCGGGCGGGACACTCCCCTTGACGAGGGGGTCGCACTGGTGCAGCGGTATGCGGCCGACCATCGGATCGTCTGGCTGACCGGGCGACCGGAACGGCTCCGGAAGGTCACCGAGCAGTGGTTCGCCGACCACGGGCTGCCCGCCGGTCGGCTGCTGATGCGGCCGGACCACGATCGCCGGCCCGCGCAGGACTACAAGGTCGGGCAGTTGCGCCGGCTGGGTCGCGTGGCGGTGGTCGTCGACGACGATCCTGCGGTGGTGAAACGGCTCAAGGTGGAGGGCTTACCGGTGCGGCTGGCCGACTGGGTGAAGTACGAGAAGTCGCTGCGCCAGGCACAGGAACGGGACGGCCGCACCTGATCGTGTCGGTCCACCGGCTCGACGGGCCAGGCCTCTCATCGCCTGCTGGAACGGGGGCCGGAGATCGAGACGGCAGCTAAACCGAGTGGCGGGCGACCCGGTCCCGGCCGCCGTGTTTGGCGTCGTACAAGGCGGTGTCGGCGGCTTTCAGCAGGAACTCGGGCAGGGCGTCGGGGCGGGGCACCTCGGCGGCGACCCCGATGCTGACGGTGAC
>DATMVU010000592.1:0-3699 GCA_035562875.1 Actinoplanes sp.
CCGGGACGAACCCGGCGGTGGTGCAGTACGACCCGGCGTACGGCTACGAGATCCGGCACATCGTGCGGGACGGGATCGAGCGGATGTACGGCGACCGGAGCGGGCGTGGACTGCTGAACGCCGACCGTGACCCGGACGTCATGTACTACCTGACCGTCTACAACGAGCCGATGCTGCAACCGGCCGAACCCGCGGACGTCGACGTGGAGGGCATCCTGCGGGGCATCCACCGGGTGGCCGACGGCGACGATGTGCAACTGCTCGCCTCCGGTGTGGCGGTGCCGTGGGCGCTGCAGGCCCGCGACATCCTGGCCGCCCAGTGGGGAGTCTCCGCCGGGGTGTGGAGTGTGACCAGCTGGAACGAACTGCGCCGGGACGCGGTGGAGGCCGATCGGGCCGCCCTGCTGGACCCGTCGGCGCCGCCCCGGGTGCCGTACCTGACCCGGCGGCTGTCCGGTGCCGGCGGGCCCTTCGTAGCCACCAGCGACTACGACCGTCTGGTCGCCGACCAGGTCCGGGCCTGGGTGCCCGGTGACTACGCGGTGCTGGGCGCCGACGGTTTCGGGCTCTCCGACACCCGCCCGGCGGTACGCCGGCACTTCCTCATCGACTCGCACTCCCTGGTCGTGCAGGCGCTGGTCATGCTGGCCCGCCGCGGCGAGGCCGACCCCGGTGCACCCGCTCGCGCGGCGGCGGCATACCGGCTGTCCGACGTGAACGCCGGAACCACCGGGGTGTCCGGGGGAGAGGCCTAGAGAACGCCGAGCCGGTACGGGCGCCGAATCTATCCGTAATGACATGCTTACTTTCAGTAACTCTTGATCACTGATCAAGGCGGTATGTCATGACTTCGGCGCCCCGTATCGACGTCTCCACGTCCCTGCGCGAGAAGGCCTCCGAACCCGGCAGCCAGGAACTGGCCGACCTGGTGAAGACCATCCCCTCCGGCGTCCTGTTCGCCACCACCTCGGACACCGGTAGCGCCCCGGCACCCGATGAGACCTGGCAGCTGCCCGGCGGCACGGCGACGGTCCACTACGGCACCGGCCACCAGGGCATCCAGAAGCCGTTCCTGTTCGCCGACGGCTTCAACCACGGCCCGAGCAACATGCCCGGCCTCTACGCCCACCTCAACGCGTCCGGCTTCCTGGACCAGGCCCGCGAACGCGGCCACGACGTCATCCTGATCGGCTTCGACGAGCGGCACGCCCGCATCCAGAAGAACGCCGAAGCGGTCCAGGTGGCGATCATGCGCGCCATGGCCGAACGCCTGGGCGACGAGCGGATGACCGTCGGTGGCGTCAGCAGGGGCGGCATCATCACCCGCTACGCGCTGCTCAAGATGGAACACCAGCGGATGGACCACCAGACCGGCACCTACATCTCGGTCGACTCGCCGCACAACGGCGCCTGGATCCCGCTGATCCTGCAGCAGCTCGCCTACTTCTTCGAGAGCCTGAACCCGAAGGCCGAGCCGTCCCAGGCCGCACTGATCCGCAGCGACGCGGCGCAGCAGCTGCTCTGGGCCCGGGTGCCGGACTCGAAGTACTCCGGCGACGTGGCCACCGCCAGTGACCTGCGCCGGGAGTTCGTCGAGGAACTCCGCCGGATGGGGAACTTCCCGCGGATCCCGCGCCTGCTCGGTGTCGCCAACGGCACCGGCGACGGCATCGGCCGCCCGCTGCCGCCCGGCGAGAAGGCGTTCGACTGGCAGATCGGGGTCGCCAGCGCCACCTCCCGGTTCCAGCCGGCCAAGGGCTCCGACCCGATCACCTGGAACGTCGCCCCGGACGCCGCCGTCGACAACGAGTCCCCGGACCGCTTCCAGCTGGACGACTTCCGCTGCGACACCACCAACGGCACCCACGGCTTCGTCACGGAACCCCTGGCCGCCTGGATCCTCGACCGCATCTGACCCCGCCGATCCAGGGTGCGGCAACGCACCCCGGCCTGAATGGACGGTGTCCGCAGCGGGGGAAGGCATTGCCGTCGATCATGGATGTTCACTGCACCGCAGATTCCGTACGACGGCGAAGCCATGATTGAACGTGACGACATCGGTGCCCTGTGCCGGTACACGGTGGTTGCGGAGAACCCGAGCGCGGTTCTCCTGCGGCGCCGCTGACCCCGGATGAGATCCGGCCCGGTGCAGGTCACCGGGCCGGATCACGCCGTCAGGAAGCCAGCAGCTCCAGCTCGGACACGGTGACCGGGCCGGTGAACTCCAGGCGGTAGCGGGTGTACGCGCCGGGTGCCGCGACCGTGAACGGCCGGGTCTGCCGCCGCCACTCGAAGGCCTGCCCGGACCGGGTGTCGAGGGTGGTCCAGGTGGTGCCGTCGGCCGAACCGAGCAGTCGCCAGCCGGCCGGGTCGGCGCCGGCCGCCGCCGCGGAGGTGATCGTGTACTGGCCGGCCTCGGCTGCCGCGGGCAGCGTCCACTCCTGTGCCGTGACTGTCGCCGGGGTCGCCGAGGAGTCGTCGGCGAGGGCGGCAGTGGTCACCGTGCCGGTCACGTCCCTCTGTGGACGGGCCGGCTCGGAACCGGAGGTCAGCGACGGCGGCACGGCCTTCGTCCCGGTGGCCCACTGCGACGGCTTCGAGCCCATGGTGAAGTCGAGGGTGGCGCCGCCGGCGAGGACCGAGTGTGGCAGGTTCGTGGAGTTCCACGCCTGGCCGTTGACCTTCAGGGACTGGACGTAGACGTTCTCCGGCGAGTTGCCCGGTGCCCGGATGACGACCTTCCGGCCGTTCTCCAGGTTGATGGTGGCCTTGGTGAACAGCGGCGAGCCGATCACATAGTTGCCGCTGCCCATCTGCAGCGGGTAGAAACCGAGCGCGGCGAACACGTACCAGGCGGACATCTCGCCGTTGTCCTCGTCGCCCGGGTAGCCCTGGCCGATCTCGCTGCCCAGGTAGAGCCGGTCGACGATCTCCCTGGTCAAGGCCTGGGTCTTGGACGGCTGCCCGGTGAAGGTGTACATCCACGGGATGTGGTGTGACGGCTGGTTGCTGTGACCGTACTGGCCCATCCGTACGTCCCGGGCCTCGGTCATCTCGTGGATGACACCACCGTAGGAACCGGACTTGAGCCCGGTCTCCGGCGTCGCGAAGAACGTGTCCAGCTTGTCCGCGAGCGCGTCCCGCCCACCGTACAGGTTGGCCAGCCCCTGACCGTCCTGCGGCACGTGGAACGCCATGTTCCAGCCGTTCGTCTCGGTGTAGTCGTAGCCCCACACCTCCGGGTCGTACTGATCGGGTGTCCACCGCCACTGTCCGGCGGAGTTCCTACCCTGGAAGAAGCCGGTCGACGTGTCGAAGTGGTTGACGTAGTTGAGGGCGCGCTGCCGGTAGTAGGTGGCCTCCTCGGTGTGCCCGAGAGCTCGGGCCATGTTCGCGATGCCGTAGTCGTTGATGTACCCGTCCACCGCCCAGGACATCGCCTCACCGGTGGCGTCCGACGGCGTGTACCCCTTGAAGATCGAGGTGGTCAGGCCCTTACGCCCGACGTTGTCGTTCGGCGGCGCGACCGAGGCGTTCTTGACGGCGGCCGCATAGGCGTCCTCCAGGTCGAAACCCTTCACACCCTTGAGGTACGCGTCAGCGAAGGCCACGTCCGAACTGGTGCCGACCATCAGGTTCGCGTATCCCGGCGAGGACCAGCGGGAGATCCAGCCGCCGTCGCGGTACTGCTGCACGAAC
>DATMVU010000593.1:0-14783 GCA_035562875.1 Actinoplanes sp.
GCTGAAACTCCAGGGGGTGGGCCGCGCCGAGCGTAAGAAGCGCGCCCAGGAGCTGCTCGAGATCGTCCGGCTGGACGATTTCGGCGGCAAGCGCCCGCATGAGCTGTCCGGTGGCATGCGCCAGCGGGTCGCGCTGGCCCGGGCCCTGGCCCAGAACGCCGACGTACTCCTGATGGACGAGCCGTTCGGCGCCCTCGACGCGATGACCCGGGACATCCTGCACGACGAGCTGGAGCGGATCTGGCGCGAGCAGGAACTCACCGTCCTCTTCGTGACCCACAACGTCCGTGAGGCGGTCCGGCTCGGTGACCGGGTGGTGCTGCTGAGCAGCCGCCCGGGCCGCGTCATCGAAGACTTCAAGATCGATCACCCGCGCCCCCGGCGCATCGACTCCCCCGAGGTCTCCGGCCAGGCCGCCGAGATCACCGACCGGCTCCGCGCGGAGGTCGCCCGCCATGCCAACTGAACTCCCCGGCACCCGGGCCGGCCTGGAAGGCATCCTCCAGCCGGAGATCCCACCGATGGCGGAGAAGCCGAAGGACCCGGACCTGGGCGCCGCCGACCGGGTCAGCGGCCTGGACGCGCTGGAGCTCGGCCCGAAGAAGGACAAGGGCAACCTCGGCAAGCGGATCTGGGCGACCACCTGGCCGAAGGTGCTGGCCATCGCGATCGTGATCGGTGTCTGGCAACTGGTCTACCTGTCCGAGTGGCGACCGGTCTACGTCCTGCCCGCGCCGCTGGAGGTCTTCACCGAACTCGGTGAGCTGGTCACCGAGCCGAAGTTCTGGGACGGTGTCCGCCTGACCATGACCCGGGCCATCACCGGCTTCGCGCTGGCGGTGGCGATCGGCACCCTGATCGGGGCGCTGGTCTCCCAGTTCAAGCCGCTGCGCGCGGCGATCGGCTCACTGATCACCGGTTTGCAGACGATGCCGTCGATCATGTGGTTCCCGCTGGCCATCCTGCTCTTCCAGCTCGGCGAGGAGGCGATCCTCTTCGTGGTCGTCATCGGCGCCGCACCGTCGGTGGCGAACGGCCTGATCAGCGGAATCGACTACGTGCCGCGGACCTGGCTGCGGGTGGGCCAGGTGATGGGTATGCGGGGCATCGCGAAATACCGGCATCTGATCCTGCCCGCGTCGCTGCCGTCCTTCGTCTCCGGGCTCAAGCAGGGCTGGGCCTTCTCCTGGCGCAGCCTGATGGCCGGTGAGCTGCTGGTCATCGTGCCGGGCACGGTGTCGATCGGGGTCCGGATGCAGACCGCCCGGGACCTGAGCGACGCGGTCTCGGTGATCGCCTGCATCATCGTGGTGCTTGTCATCGGCATCCTGGTCGACCAGTTCTTCAACAGCGCCGACCGGGCGCTGCGCAAGCGCTGGGGCCTGACCGCCAGCTGATCAGAGCGGGCGAACCGACTCCAGCACCTCGTTCACCACACTGTCGAACTGCCGGTGGGTGCTGGGGATGGAGACGTACAGCACCGCCGCCGTGGGTTTTCCGACGTCGATGACCGCCACCGCGGAGTATTCCGAGGTGGCGGTCAGTCCGGGTTCGGCGAAGTGCAGCCGGAACTCACTCACCCAGGCCGGCCGCCCGCCGAGCGTGGTCAGCTCGTCCCGCAGCGGCTCCAGCCGGTTCGGCTGCGGGTAGTACTCGGCGCGGACGTCCGCCGCCACCTGCTGGCCGACACACTCCAGGTCCAGGGTGAAGGCGTCGTTGTCGGCTGCCGGGACCGCCGCCGACAGGATCGAGGCGTGGTAGGTGCCACCGGCGTAGACCTCGGTGACGAAGTGCTGGCCGACCCGGTAGGGCACCTGCAGCTCGCCCGCGTTCCACTCCTGGGTCCACGGCGTCCAGGGCGCGCCGTACTGCCGGTAGGAGATGCCTGCGGCCTCGTCGACGGTCCGGGCTCCGGAGACCGGCGCGGGGGCACCCGACGAGGTGCCGCCGGGCGAGCCGCTCGGCGCCGGGCACGCCTGCGCCAGCGGGGGCCGCAGGTCGGCCGGGCCGGACGCCTTGTCGCCGAACGGGTCGCCGTCCCCACCGAGGAGCACGATCAACAGCACTGTCAATCCGGTCGCGACGATCGCTCCGGCCACTCCACCGAAGATCATCAACTGCCGCCGGCGATGCGGTGGGCGGTCCGGCGGGGGCGGCTCCGGAGATGCCGGGGGGTGCGGCGATTGCTGCGGTACGCCGTACGACGTGACCGTTCCCGACGACCAGTTCCCGCCCGGCCGTCGCCAGGGGTTCGGTTCGGACATGCCCCCAGTGAACACCACCCGTGCCGGGAGCGCTGTCGTGCCCGTCTCGTCCGCACGTACCACGCCGTTTCCAGGAACTTCGGCTACCGTGCTGCCATGGAACTGGTGTATCCCCCGGTCGTCGCCTTCTGCAAGACGATGTTCCGCGCCCTCGACAACAAGATCGTGGTGGAGGGTGCCGAGCACATCCCCGCCCGCGGCGGGGCGGTGCTGGCCAGCAACCACTCGAGCTACCTCGACTTCATCTACTGCGGGTTCGGTGCCCAGCCGGCCAAGCGGCTGGTCCGGTTCATGGCGAAGAAGCAGGTCTTCGACCACAAGATCAGTGGTCCGCTGATGCGCGGCATGCGGCACATCCCGGTCGACCGGAAAGCCGGCACCGCCGCCTTCAAGCACGCCATCGACTCGCTGCGCGCCGGGGAGATCGTCGGTGTGTTCCCCGAGGCGACGATCAGCGAGTCCTTCACGATCAAGTCGCTGAAGTCGGGCTCCGCCCGGATGGCCCTCGAAGCCGGGGTCCCGCTGATCCCGATGGCCGTCTGGGGCCCGCACCGGCTCTGGACCAAGGGCCGGAAGAAGGAGCTGACCAAGCGGCACATCCCGGTCATCATCAAGATCGGGGAGCCGATCCCGGTGCCCGCGGACACCACCCCCGAGGCGATCACCGTGACCCTGAAGGACCGGCTGACCGCCCTGCTCGACGAGGCCCAGCAGGAGTACCCGGACAAGCCCGCCGGGCCGGACGACACCTGGTGGCTGCCCGCGCACCTGGGCGGTTCGGCGCCGCTCCCACCCAGCTCCGCCAGCACACTCTGACCGAACCCGATCACTTATCGCGGAAAGTGCACCGCGGCTCTCCGGAGCAGAGCACCGGCTCTGGAGAAGTCCGTCGGCTTGCTGGAGAAATGCATCGGCGCCGCACCCCAGAGGAGTGCGGCGCCGATGTCACACGCTGCCGGCCGCTCGAGACGGCCGAAGATCAGATGTGAATCAGATGGCCTGGATGTTCGCGGCCTGCGGGCCCTTCTGGCCCTGGGTCACCTCGAACTCGACCCGCTGGTTCTCCTCCAGAGCCCGGTAACCGGACATCTGGATCGCGGAGAAGTGGGCGAAAACGTCGGCGCCGCCGTCGTCCGGGGTGATGAACCCGAAGCCCTTGTCAGCGTTGAACCACTTCACAACACCGGTAACCATGCTCGTCTCCTCGACGATCGATCATCCCCGACCACTATGGGCGGGAACGAAGTAATAAGACCCGCGTTCTGTGGGTCTCGTGCTGTCGTACTGATCGCCCGCACCGGACAAGCCCGGGTTACGACAAAGAGCACCTGGGGTCGACTTCCCCACAGGCGCTCCTGAGTACTTGGGAACCAAATCTGACAACGTGGTGAAGCCTAACACGATGAACGGCGTGGGGAGGTGCTCGAAGGACAAGTGGCGAAGCTGCTCAAGCCCCCTGACCGACCTGAAAACCACAGCTGGATGCCGGGATGGCCGCTCGATCACGTCGATTTCCGTCACCCCCGCTGGCGACTGGCCGAATGTCATGATTCGACCGGGATGTCCTCGATCAGCGCCGCCAGCCCAGCCGCGTCCATCAGGTCGGTGGGACGGACCGTCACCTGCTCCCGCACGTAATGGAAACCGGCACGCACCTTCCGCACCGGCACTCCGGCCAGGGAGGCCCAGGCGATCCGGTACGCCGACAGCTGAACCGCCGCGGCCTCCGCCTCCATACCCTCCGGCCGCCGCCCGGTCTTCCAGTCGATCACGTCGAACCGGCCGTCCGGGTCGGCGAACACCGCGTCCATCCGCCCCCGGACCACCACCCCCGCCACCGTCGTCGCGAACGGGACCTCCACCTCCACCGGTGTCCGGTCCGCCCATTCGCCGGCCAGGAACGCCTCCTGCAACGCCTGCAACTCCTCGTCCTCGGCCGCGCCGTCGTCAGCCGCACCAGGCAGCTCGTCGATGTCGATCAGCCGGACCGCGCCGTACCGATGCTCCAGCCAGGCGTGGAACGCCGTACCCCGGCGGGCCTGTGGTGCCGGGCGCTGCGGCAACGGACGGCGCAACGCCCTCGCCAGCGCCTGCGGGTCCCGGCGCAACACCACCAGCTGCGACACCGACAGGTGCGCGGGCACCACCACCTCGATCGGGCCGTCCCGGCGGGAACGCTCCGCCCGCTCGGCCAGCAGCAGCTTCGCCTCCCGGCGCCAGCGGGCGATGTCCGGATCATCAGCCTCGGCGGCCCGATCCGCAGCCTCCACCGTCGCTGTCACCTGACGGGGCGACGGCACACCACCGGAGTCCGGCACCTCGGGACGCTCCGGTTGCGTGCCACCGAGGTCGCCGGACTGCGGGCCACTGAGGCGTTCGGTCCCGCGTACCGCAGCAATCGGGGTGTCCCCACCCGGACCATCGGCAACGTCCGGCGGACCGGCCAGACCGACCAGATCGGCGGCCAGCCCGGCCTTCACCGCGACCTCCGGATCGGCCGCTGCCAGATCGGCGAACGCCTGCGCCGCCGACGCGTCCGGGTCCTCGATCATGCGGCGGATCAGGTCGGCCGCCGCCGCCATCGCCGGACGGCGCAGACCCAGCGGGTCGGCCGGCCACTCGGCGGTCGCCACCACCTGATCACTCGGGTTCGTGTCACCGGGAGCCGGCTCCGGCGCCCAGGCCGCGACCACCCCGGCCCCCTCGGCACACGCCGCCCGGACCTCCTCCAGGAACACCGACGGGCCACGCGGGCGCTTCACCCCGTCCCCCCACCAGTAGCCGGAACAGAGCAGCAGCCGCCGCGGACGGGTCACCGCGACATAGGCCAGCCGCCGCTCCTCCCGCTCGTCGTGCTCCCGCCAGGACCGGGTGAACGTCGCCACCGCGCCCGCGACGTCCTTCTGCTCCAGGGCATCCGACAGATCCAGCACCGGCAGGCCGTCCGCGTCCCCGCGCAACGGAAACGGCAGCACCCCGATCCCACCCAGGTAATGATCCGAAGACCGAGCCTGACCAGGCCAGACACCCCGGCACAGACCGGCCGCCGACACCACGTCCCACTCCAGGCCCTTCGCGGCGTGCGCGGTCAGGATCTGCACCGCGCCCTCCACCACGTCGACCTGACCCGGTTCCAGACCACGTTCCTCCTCCTCGGCCGCGGTCAGGAACGCCAGGAACCCGGCGACGGTGCCCGTCTCGTTCTCACCGATGTACCGGGTCGCCGCCTCACCGAGCGCGTCCAGATGGCCGCGGGCCAGACCGGCGTCCCCGGCCGCCCAGCCCCGGACCGCCACCTCGACGTCCAGGCCGATGGTCCGCTCGATGTCCGCGAGCAGGTCCGGGAGCTGCTGGTCCAGGCGACGCCGCAAGGCGGCCAGCTCCCGGGCGAACTCCAGCAGCCGACGGTGGCCGTCCGGCGAATACAGACCCGGCGGGCCCAGATCGGCCATCGCCTCCACCAGAGTCGCGTCATCCAGACGGTCGGTGGTCACCGCCTCCTCGTCCGCACCGGCCGGCACCCGGGCCGCGGCGAGCTGCCGCGCCCGCCGGTGCAGGGCCACCAGATCACGCGGGCCGATCCGCCAGCGAGCCCCGGTCAACAACCGCAACAGCGACGCACCGTCCGCCGGATCGGCGAGCACCCGCAGCGTGCAGATCACATCCCGCACCTCCGGGGTGTCCAGCAGCCCACCCAGGCCGACCACCTCCACCGGCAGGCCCCGGGCCCGCAACGCCTCCTCGATCACCGGGATCTGACTGCGCACCCGGATCAGGACCGCGCTTGTCGGACGGCGTTCCAGCGGGATCTCCCCCGGCTGCGCCGACGGCATCCCGGCGACCAGACGCCAGGCGGTCAGCATGCTGTCGGCGATCCAATCAGCCTCTTCGGCGTACGTGGGGAGCAGTGCGCATGACACCGTGCGCCCGCCCACCGGGGCCGCCACCCGCGGTGCCGCCTCCAACTCGATCACCTGAGCACCGGCCCGCAACGTGGCCGAGACGACGTTCGCCACCCGCAGGATCTCCGGACGGTTCCGCCAGCTCCGGCTCAGCGTCCGCACCCACGCCGGACGGCCCGAACTGTCCCGGAACTCCACCGGGAACCGCTCCAAGGTGCCCGCCGACGCACCCCGCCAGCCGTAGATCGACTGACACGGGTCACCGACAGCGGTCACCGGATGGCCACCGCCGAACAGGTTGTTCAGCATCGTCACCTGGGCGTGACTGGTGTCCTGGTACTCGTCGAGCAACACGATCCGGAACCGGCTCCGCTCGATCGCGCCCACCTGCGGATGATCCCGGGCCACCAGCGCCGCCCGAGCCATCTGATCCCCGAAATCCATCGCCTCCAGGTCGAGTTTGCGCTGCTCGTAGTGGCGCACCAGAGGCAGCAGCGTCAGCCGGGCCTGCTGCCGGCGCAACACCTCGGCGACATCCTTGTAGACCCGGCCCGGGAACTCCTGCACCTCCGCGAAGAACCGTCCCGTCCAGGCGGCCAGCTCATCCGGGCCGACCAGATGCTCGGCCAGCTCGGCGGAGAGCGCCAGCACGTCATCGGTCACCGTGCCCGGCGCGCGGTTCACCCCGGTCATCTCCCCGGTGTACGCCCGCACCAGCGAATCCACGATCTGCCAGCGGGCCGCCTCGGTCAACAGGCGTGCCGACGGCTCGAACCCGGCCCGCAGACCGTGCTCGGTGACGACTCGGGCGGCATAAGCGTGATAGGTCGACACCGTCGCCTCACCGGCCAGCGCATCGTCCCGCCCCAGCCGGGACGCCAACTGGCTCAACCGGGTCCGGATCCGATGCGACAACTCGCCGGCCGCCTTCCGGGTGAACGTCAACCCGAGAATCTCACCGGGATGCGCGTAACCGTTCGCCACCAGCCACACCACCCGGGACGCCATCGTCTCCGTCTTACCCGAACCGGCACCCGCCACCACCAGCAGCGGCTCCACCGGCGCTGCGATGATCGACTCCTGCTCCGGAGTCGGCGCCGGCAGCCGCAGCATCACGGCCAGCTCGCGCGGAGTGAACCGGGGACCCTTCATGACGGCTCCACCACCTGACGGCCCTTACCGGAGATCGGGCAACTCGTGCGGACCGGGCAGACCCGGCACCGGCTGTTCGCCACCGCCGAAAACGTGGACGCCGCCATCGCCGCCGCCGTCCGGCGCACCATCCCGTCCGCCCACTGCGGATCCGGCACCTCCGTCAACGGCAACTGCATCTGCTCCCGGGCATCCTTCCCCGGCCCCAACTGCACCAGCGCCGCACCGCCCGGCTCCCGGCCCCAATCGTCGAACGCGCCCGCGTCCACCGCCGCCTGATAGCCACCCAACTGCGCGTTCTCCGCCACGTCGGCAGCCGACACCGCAGTCGTCTTCCCCGTCTTCAAATCGATGACGACAAGCCGGCCCTCCTCATCCACCTCCAGCCGATCCACCCGGCCGGTCAACTGGATCGGATTCCGCTCGTCCTCCAACATCACCGTGAACTCGTGCTCGATCGCCAGCAGCCGCCGCGGATTCACCGCCAGCCAGCGCAACAGCTTGTCGACCATCGCCTGAGCCCGATCATGCTCCGGACCCGCCAGCCACTGTGCGGCCAACTCGATCGAATCGAACCGGGCCGACACGTACTCCACCAGCTTCTCCCGGTCCGCGTTCGCATCCTCCGCCAGCATCGCGGCCGCATGTACCAGATTGCCGATCCCCTGCGCCGGACCAGCCGGGCCGGCACCACCGTGCCGCTCCAACAGCCAGCGCAGACTGCATCGCAACGCACTCTCCATCGATGACGGAGTCACCTTCACCGGCTGCCCCTCGTCGACGAGCGGCCGGTCGTCGGAGAGCGGCCGCAAACCCCACCACTCATCCGGATGGGCCCCCGGCACCCCGGCAGCCGCCAGCCGCGCCAGCTCGGCCGCCGCAGCCCGCCGCCGGCTCGGCGTCTCCGCACCACCGATCACGACGGTACGCAACTCGGCCACCAGCGACGCCAACGTCAACGCCCGAGGCGGCCTCCCGACCGGAAGCTCCGCCTCGTCCCGGCCGTCACCCGGTGCGGCCTCATCGTGCCGGCCTTCGGCGCTGTCTCCTCGCCCGCCGGGTTCGTGGCGGCCCGCGCCCTCCTGCGGCCCGTCCGCCCCGTCACTCGCGGCGGTCACCTCCGGCTTGTCGGCCTCGGCACCTTCCGCGGCTCCGTCCGGGGCACCGACCCCGGCAGCCCCCTCGACTCCGGCTGGCTCGTCAGGTCCGCCCCGACCAGCGAATCCACCGGCCTTGTTCTGCCCGGCGCCGCTCGCACCACGGCTGACGTCGCTGGCGTCACCACGGGTACCACCGCCAGCGTCGCTACTGGTGATGGCGGGGCCTGCGCTGTTCTCGCCGCCGCGCAGTTCAGCGCCGTGATCTGCGACATCGCGCGGCCCGATCTCGTGTGGGCCGACCCCGTAGGTGCCTCCGTCTCGGGACCCAACCTCGTGCGGGCCACCGTCACGCGAGCCGACCTCGTGTAGGTCGGCGTCACGCGGCCCGGCCTCGTGCGGGCCGGTCTCCTGCGGGCCGGTCTCCTGCGGGCCGGTCTCCTGCGGGGCGGCCTCCTGCGGGGCGGTCTCCTGCGGGGCGGCCTCGCGCGGGCCGGTCTCCTGCGGGCCGGTTGGGGAGTCGGGTGGGCCGTTGTCCCACGGGTCGGGGCCCGGGGCCGGGGGGAGACCGCCGGGGCCGTCGCCAGGGCGGCGGATCGGGGTGGACAGTTCGGTCAGGAAGCGGCTGGGCTGTTCCTCGCCCACCTGGCCGCCGGCACCGGACGACGCGACCGCTGTGGCCACCAAGCGGCGGCGGGCTCGGGTCACCGCCACGTAGAAGAGGCGGCGCTCCTCGTCGAGCAGGGCCGAGGTCTCGGCGATGATCGCTTCCGGGCCGGATGCCGGACGGCCGGCCAGGACGTCGACCAGGCGTTCCGAGCCGAGAAGGCTTCCGCGGAGGCGCAGGTCGGGCCAGATGCCCTCCTGGACTCCGGCCAGGACGACCACATCCCACTCCAGGCCCTTCGCGGCGTGTGCGGTCAGCAGGCGGACCGCCTCACCGCGGTCGGCGCTCGGGGCGATCGAGTCGGCGGGAAGCTCCTGACCCAGCACGTGATCGAGGAAGACGCCGACCCCGGCACCCGGAAGCCGGTCGGTGAAACGGGCCGCCGCGTCGAACAGGACCACCATGGCATCCAGATCACGGTCGGCGGCCTCGGACCGCCACTCCCGGGCCCGGCCCGAATCCCGCTGATCCGGCATCGGGACGTTTCCGGTGCTCATCGCGAACCAACGGTCGTGCAGGCCGCTCTCCTGCCAGACCGTCCACAGCACCTGTTCAGCCGACGCACCCGGCAGCGCGGCCGCCTCCCGGGTCACCGTGATCAGCCGGGCGACCGTTTGCGCGGGACGGGCCCAGCGGCGTTCCACCAGATCCAGGCCGGACGGGTCACGAACCGCGTCGACCAGCAGATCACCGGACGGGCGACGATCACCGGCGGCCACGGCGAGCGCCCGCAGACCCTGCCGGAGCCGTCGTTCGGCCAGCGGGTCGGCGCCGCCGAGCGGTGAGTGCAACAGGGCGACCGCCGTTTCCTCGTTCAACGCATCCGGGTCGATCGCGCATCGGAGCAGCAGCAGGAACGGCGCCACCGCCGGCTGTAGGTGCAACGGCAGATCCTCGGGATGGATCACCGTCGGCACGCCCGCGGCGGCCAGTGCCCGCAACACCGACGGCTGCTGCAACGTGGCGGAACGCATCAGCACCGCCATCCGGGACCAGGGCACGCCATACAACAGGTGAGCCTCGCGCAACACGTGCGCGATGTAGGCGGCCTCCGCGGCAGTCGACCGGAACGTCCGCACCACCGCGTCCGGCACCAACCCGAACGGGTCCCCGGCACCCCCGGAGCCCTCTCCACCGTGCGGTGGCCGCGCGGGCTCCGAAACATCGGCCTCGGTGGTGGATGAGGCTCCATCCGCTGTCGGGCCACCGGAATCCGGGGGAACCGGCTCGGACGAGTCCCGGGCGGGCTGGTTGCGAACGGTCGGGGCGGAGACGGGGTGAGGACGGCCTGTCCCAGTGAAGTCGAGTGAAGCGGGAGCAGTGGGAGCGCCGGGAACAACGAGAGCGGCAGGCGCTGGCGAGGGAGCGTCAGACACGGAAGCCTGCGCGGGAGCGGACTGCTGAGGAGCAGGCGCGGGAGCGTCAGCAGGCGCGGGAGCGTCGGATGCGGGAACCGGCGCGGGCCGTGGAGCAACCGGAGCGGGCGCCGCCGGCGTGGGTCCTTGAAGGGTGGGTGCGGCGATGGGCTGCTCGGCAGGCGGCGCGGTAGGAACCGGCTGGGTGGCAGGCGGCGCGGTAGGAACCGGCTGGGCCGGGGTGGGTGGGTGCATGGTGCGGTTGGTGATGGGGCCGCGCATCCGGCGGGAGACCCTGGTGGTGGCCAGGAGCAGGGGTGGGGCCGCTCGGTAGTTGGTGTGCAGGACGACGGTTTCGGCGGGGGCTCCGGAAGCGGAGCGGAACCTGGTCGGGAACGTGGTAGTCGCGGTCGGGTCGGCGCCTCGGAAGGCGTAGATGGAGGAGTCGGGGTCGGCGAAAGCGACAAGCGGCTTGCCGCCGCCGGTCACCAGGCTGAGGAGTTCGATCTGGGCGGGATCGGTCTCAGCGAGTTCGTCGACGTAGACGTGGGCCAGCCGGCGGCGTTCGGCCTCCAGCAGGAGAGGGTCGTCGGCCAGCAGGCCGGTGGCGGCCCGGACCAGCTCGGCCGGGTCGTAGGCGGTGGAACCTCGGGTGGTGACGTCGCGCAGTGTCAGAACCGCGACGTACTCCCGGAGGAAACGGGCTGCGGCCGGCCAGTCGTCGCGGCCCAGGCGCTCGCCGTGCCGGGCCAGCTCGACCGGGCCGACACCACGCTCGGCGGCACGCTGCATCAGGTCGCGGAGTTGCTGGGCGAAAGCCCGGGTGGACAGCGCCGGGCGTAGTGCGTCCGGCCAGCCGATCAGGTCGGGGGTCTCCGGGTCGCCGACCGCGGACAGCAACTCTCGGATGATCAGGTCCTGCTCGGGGCCGGTGAGCAGGCGCGGGGACGGCTCGCCGCGCTCGGCGGCGGCACGGCGGAGCAGGCCGAACGCGTAGGCGTGGAAGGTCCGCACCAATGGCTCGTGGACGATCCGGCCGGGCTCGTCGGCGACCCGGGCCTCGATCCGGTCGCGGAGTGTGGCTGCGCTGCGGCGGCCGAAGGTGAGGACCAGGACACGCTCCGGGTCGATGCCCTCGGTGATGCGGGCGGCGACCGACTCGACGAGCACCGAGGTCTTGCCGGTGCCGGGGCCGCCGAGCACCAGCAGCGGGCCCGACGTGTGGGCGGTGACGCGGCGCTGGACCGGGTCGGCCGGCAGATCGGGCAGGACCGGGCGGGGGCGCCGGACCAGGCGATAGTTCGTCGGCCGGCGCACCGGGGGAAGTGGGACCGGCGTGCTCACGGCATCTATGAGAGCACGCCGGTATGACGTTATTTCCGGCCCGCGGCCACCCCGGCCCCGGATTCACACCCCGGCAGCCCTTCCGGTGGCTACCTGTGTCGCGGATCGCACCGCGAGTCACCACACGGTAGGCGGGGCCGGGTGTCCGGGAGCACCGCATTCGGCCCGGCGGACGCGGGTCGGTGGTGACCGGAGGCCTGCCTCGCGGGTAGCCACCGGAGGTGTGGATCGACGGGAGTGGTAGGCGTACCCGAGCTATCGGTCTGCCGGGCTCGCCGTCCCCGACGCCGCACCGGAAGGGGGCCGCGGACCTTCCGCCATGGTTTTCTCGATCAGGTCGACGGCTTCCGGGACGGTGCGGGCGACCAGCAGGAGATCCATCGCGGCGGGGCGGATGAACCCCTGGTCGACGAGGGTGCCGAGCCAGTCGACCAGGCCGTCGTAGAAGCCGTCGGGGTCGAGGAGGAGCAGGGGTTTGCGGTGGACGTCGAGGGTGGCGGTGGTCCAGACCTCGAACAGTTCGTCGAGGGTGCCGAGGCCGCCGGGGAGGGTGATGAAGGCGTCCGAGCGGGCGATCATCACGGTCTTGCGGTCGGCCATGTCGCCGGTGATCACGAGTTCGGCGGAGGCCTCGTCGGCCACCTCGATGTCGACCAGGTGCTGCGGGATGATGCCGAGGGTGTGGCCGCCGGCAGCGCGGGCGCCTTCGGTGACGGTGCCCATCATGCCGACCCGGCCGCCGCCGGAGACCAGGGTGTGGCCTCGTTCGGCGAGGCTCCGGCCGGTTTCGGCGGCCAGGTCGAGCCAGCGCTTGTCGAGGGTGGTGGAGGAGGCGCAGAAGACGCAGATGGACGCCACGTCACTCCTGCCCGTGGGACTGGTCGGCGTCCATGATGATCCGGACGGCCTCGGCGACGTCGTCGGTGACCTGGATCAGGTCGAGGTCCTCGGTGCTGATCTTGCCGTCGTCGAGCATCCGGCGTTTGAGCCAGTCGAGGAGGCCGCCCCAGTATTCGGCGCCCATCAGGATCACCGGGAAGCGGGTCACCTTCTTCGTCTGGACCAGGGTGATCGCCTCGAACAACTCGTCGAGGGTGCCGAAGCCGCCGGGCAGGACCACGAAGGCCTGGGCGTACTTCAGGAACATGGTCTTGCGGACGAAGAAGTAGCGGAAGTCGATGCCGACGTCGACCCAGTGGTTGAGGCCCTGTTCGAAGGGGAGTTCGATGCCGAGGCCCACCGACATGCCGCCGGCCTCGGTGGCGCCTCGGTTGGCCGCCTCCATCACGCCGGGGCCGCCGCCGGTGATCACCGCGTAACCCTGTTCGGCGAGTGCGGCGCCGAGGCTCTCGGCCAGCTCGCACTCGTAGCTGTCGGGCGTGCTGCGGGCCGAGCCGAACACACTGACCGCGGGTGGCAGGTCGGCGAGGGTGTCGAAACCCTCGACGAACTCGGAGAGGATCCGCAAGGCGCGCCAGGCGTCCTTGGTCTTCCACTCCTCCCGGTTCTGCGAGTCGAGCAGTTTCTGATCGGCCGTGCTCGGCGGGATCGAGTCGCGACGCAGGGTGACTGCCCCGCGGTGACGCTCCCGGGGTCGCCCGTTGGTGCTGTCCGTCATGCCCACAAAGGTAGTGCGGCCGCTCAGCACCTGGTGAATAACCGGGTCCGTTTCGGTAAGAGGATTGCGAGCAGTCGACCTTTTTGCCAGATTGAAGCAGCCAGCCGGGCTCCCCGCGAAGGAGCGAGCATCGTGACGAATCGACATCAGCGCCTCAGGATGCAGCATCGGATCCGCCTGGTGCTGGAGGAGCGGCGTGCGGCCTTCGCGGCCCGGGACGTCGAACCCGACGTGGATCTCGAGGTGACGATGGAGATCCCGCCGCCGCAGCGCGCCGTGGGGCGGGTCACCGTCCGTTACTGAATCAGGGCGCCAACCATCGGTAGAGGGTGGCCGCGCCGTCCCGGATCTTGCCGATCTCGACGTGCTCGTCGGGGGCGTGCGCCAGCGAGGGGTCGCCGGGGCCGTAGTTGAGCGCCGGGATGCCGAGGGCCGCGAACCGGGACACGTCGGTCCAGCCCAGTTTGCCGGCCGGTTCGATGCCGACGGCGGCCACGAACTCGCGGGCCGGTGCCGCGTCCAGGCCGGGCAGGGCGCCGGGGGCCGAGTCGGTGACCTCCAGCTGATAGCCGTCGAACACCTCCTGCAGGTGGGCCAGCGCCTGCTTCTCCGTGCGGTCCGGCGCGAACCGCAGGTTGAGGTCGATGACGCACTCGTCGGGCACCACGTTGCCGGCCACCCCGCCGGAGATGTTGACCGCGCTCAGGCCCTCCCGGTAGGTACAGCCGTCGATGGTGACGGTCCGCGGGTGGTAGCCCTCCAGCCGGCGCAGCACGTCACCGGCGGCGTGGATGGCGTTGACCCCGCGCCAGGACCGGGCGGTGTGCGCCCGGCGGCCGGTGGTCCGGATCCGGACCTGCATGGTGCCCTGACAACCGGCTTCGACAGCGCCGTACGTCGGTTCGAGCAGCACCGCGAAGTCGCCGCGCAGCCATTTGGGGTGCTCGGCGGCGACCAGGTTGAGCCCGTTGAACTCGGACTCGATCTCCTCGGCCTCGTAGAAGAGGTAGGTGACGTCGTAGATCGGGTCGGGCAGGTTGACGGCCAGGTGCAGGGCGAGCGCGACGCCGCCCTTCATGTCGGAGGTGCCGCAGCCGAAGATCAGGTCGTCGACGACGGTGGACGGCAGGTTGCCGCTGATCGGGACGGTGTCCAGGTGGCCGGCGAGGATCACCCGCTGTTCGCGGCCGAGCTTGGTCCGTGCCATCACGGTGTTGCCGAGACGGCGGACGCTCAGGTGGCTCACCTTGCGGAGGACGTCCTCGACGCAGTCGGCGATCACCTTCTCGTCGCGGGACACGGACTCGACGTCGACCAGGGCACGGGTCAGCATGACCGGGTCGACCAGCACGTCCGGGGTAAGCGGGTTGACCATGCCCGCACG
>DATMVU010000594.1:0-6598 GCA_035562875.1 Actinoplanes sp.
TCCGCAACTCTCGGGACGTCCGGCTGGGCCGGAACACGCTGGGGCAGGACCCCGCGCGGCTCACCGTCGGCGTCGGACTCGACGTCGCCGGCATCCGGCACACCCGGTGAGGGGAATGCCGGCTTACGCGGGAAGCTCGGCGAATCGTACGCCGAAGCGTCACCGGCCGGCCCGTCGAAACTCGGCAGACCCTGGGCCAGAGTGTCGGTGACCAGGGCGTGCCGGGAACGAATCGGTTCCGGGGAGACCGGCGCGGCGGAACTCTTCTCGGTGGACGGCTGCTCGGGCAGCCAGTCGGGCCGGGGCATCGGCACCGAACCCCGCTGGGGGTACGAATCGTCCAGATCGCCCTCGTACGGGTACGGCGGGGCGCTGCTCGGTGTCGAGGACAGCGGCGAGACACCGGGCGGGCGACGGCTGCCGAGTATGTCGGCGAGCCGGTTCCGCTCGGACGGCCAGCCGTCGGCGGACCCGGACGGGGGAATCTCGGAACCCGGCGACACGGGGATGCCGGATGCCGGCGTGGTCCCGCTCGGCCGCTCGGCCGGCATCTGCTGCCGCCCGAAGGTGCGCCCGTCCGCCGGTCGCCGCCATGGAGGCGTGTCCACTCCCTGCTGCTCCAACCCTGCTCCCGTGTTGGTCCACGGGCTGTCGTTGCCAGTCCAGCCGTTCACCCGTGTGTGGTTTTGCGAGTCGGCCCCGTTGCCACCCGTTGAGGCTCCGGTGTCCCCGGTATGCCCTGATTCATCCACCGCGTGCTCCTCGCTCGCCCCTGCTGAGGCTACCGTGTCGTTGCAGTGGCGATAAGTTGCAGCGTCGCGACAATTGCCCGCACGACCGCGACATGCGCCGAACCGGGCAATCCGAGACGACAAACCGCGGGGGCCACCACACCCCCTGGGAGGTTCACAGAAATGACCGCTGCGTCCGGCGGGCCACAGACCGCACGACCTACCCGCCTGCCCCGCTCGGCGCGCCGTAAGCAGTTGCTGGCCGCCGCGCAGCAAGTCTTCGTCGCCCACGGCTACCACGCCGCGGCGATGGACGACATCGCGGAACGTGCCGGAGTCTCGAAGCCCGTTCTCTACCAGCACTTTCCCGGCAAACTCGAGCTCTATCTGGCCCTGCTGGACACGCACTGCGACGCGATAATCACCAAGGTGCGCGGGGCCATGCTGGCGACTCCGGACAACAAGGAGCGCGTGAAGGGCGCCGTCCGGGCGTACTTCGACTTCATGGATCACGAGAGCGAGGCGTTCCGGCTCGTCTTCGAGTCGGACCTGCGTAACGACCCCCAGGTCCGCCAGCGGGTGGAACGCGTCGAGCAGGGCTGCATCGCCGCTGTGACCGACACCATCATCTCGGACACCGGGCTGCGTGCCGATCAGGCCGAATTGCTCGCTTCGGGCCTCGCCGGGGCGGCCGGACAGGCTGCTCAGTTCTGGCTGGCGAACGGTCGTCGTACGCCCAAAGCTGAAGCCGAAGCGCTCGTAGCTGCACTGATCTGGCGCGGGATCGCCAGCTTCCCGCTCCAGGGCGGTTCAACAGCCGGTATGGCCGAGGAAATCGGATAGCCTTTCGAACGGGTAGACGGATCTTTTTTGGGAGGGACTCCGTGGAGGTCAAGATCGGCGTGCAGCAGTCGCCGCGCGAGCTTGTGCTGGAGAGCGCTCAGACCCCGGCGGAGGTCGAGCAGGCCGTGACGGATGCTCTGGCCAAGGACGGTGTCCTGTCACTGACAGACGAGAAGGGCCGCAAGGTGATCATTCCGATCGCCAAGGTGGCTTACGTGGAGATCGCGGAGGCGTCGCACCGGCCCTTCGGCTTCACCACTCGCTGATCTTCAGCGACGGGAGGGATGCCCGGTCACAGGGCTCCCTCCCGTAACTCTCTCTCGGGTGCGTCTGGTATCAGGTCGGGTAGAGTGGCCTGTGTCGTCGTCGATCTGTCAAGTCGGCGACCCGCGTGTGGCCCGCTTTCGAGCGTGCGGCCCGCGCCTATACGAGACCGCGCCCAAAGACATCCGACGGGCGCACCACGAGAGGGCACCCGTAAAACTTCATGACCGACAATGAGCAGGCTCTGATTCCCGTAACCAGCCGGGCACCGGTCCGTGCCGACAGCCCCACCTTCGCTGAGCTGGGCGTCCGGGCCGAGACCGTCGAGGCGCTGGCCACGGCCGGCATCACCCACGCATTCGCCATCCAGGAGTACGCGCTGCCGATCGCGCTGCGCGGCACCGACCTGATCGGCCAGGCCCCCACCGGCACCGGCAAGACCCTGGGGTTCGGCCTCCCCCTGCTGGAGCGCGTCCTGGCCCCGTCCGAGGGCGCCGACGGCCAGCCGCAGGCCCTGATCGTCGTCCCCACCCGTGAGCTCGGTCTCCAGGTGGCCCGTGACCTGGCAGCCGCCGGCAGCACCCGGGGCGTGCGCGTCCTTCCGATCTACGGCGGGGTGGCGTACGAGCCGCAGGTCGAGGTTCTCAAGAAGGGTGTCGAGATCCTGGTCGGCACCCCCGGCCGCCTGCTCGACCTCTGCAAGCAGAAGATGCTCAAGCTGGGCTCGGTCAAGGCGCTGGTGCTCGACGAGGCCGACCGGATGCTCGACCTCGGCTTCCTGGAGGACGTCGAGAAGATCCTGGCGATGATCCCGGCGAAGCGGCAGACGATGCTCTTCTCGGCCACCATGCCGGACCCGATCGTGGCCCTGTCCCGCCGGTTCCTGACCAACCCGGTCACGATCCACGCCGGGCACACCACCGAGAGTGCCGCGTCGCCGCTGACCAAGCAGGTCGTCTACCGCACCCACCCGATGAACAAGGTGGAGATGGTGGCCCGCATCCTGCAGGCCGAGGACCGCGGCCTCACGATGATCTTCACCCGCACCAAGCGGGCCGCCGACCGGGTCGCCGAGGACCTCGACTTCCGCGGGTTCGCGGTCGCCGCGGTGCACGGTGACCTTGGCCAGGGCGCTCGCGAGCGGGCCCTGCGAGCGTTCCGCAGCGGCAAGATCGACGTGCTGGTGGCGACCGACGTTGCGGCCCGTGGCCTGGACGTCTCGGGTGTCACCCATGTGATCAACTACGACTGCCCGGAAGACCCGGAGACCTACACGCACCGCATCGGCCGGACCGGCCGGGCCGGCGCGACAGGTGTCGCCGTGACCTTCGTCGACTGGGAGGACATGCCGCGCTGGGTGCTGATCGACAAGTCGCTCGGCCTCAGCATGCCGGAGCCGCCGGAGACGTACCACACGAGCCCGGCGCTCTACTCCGACCTGGACATCCCCGAGGGCATCTCGGGCACCCTGCCGACCGCCTCGCGCAGCCGGGCCGGACTGTCCGCGGAGGTCGAGGAGGACCTCGGCACCGTGGGCCGGCGTGGCGGCGGGCGCAACACCCGGGGTCGTGAGCGGGACCGCGACCGGGGTGGCCGATCCCGTGGGGGCAGCGGGTCCGCCTCCTCGACGGCTGCCGACTCCGGCGCCTTCGGTTCCTCGGGCTCCTCGGGTTCCTCGGGCTCCTCGGGTTCCGAGACGGCTGAGGTGACCGAGCGGCCCAAGCGGCAGCGGCGTCGCCGGCGGATCGACGAAGGGGCCTCGGTTCCCTCGGCGGATGGTTCGGCTGTCACCGAGGCGCCGGCTGTTGTTGCGGCTTCGGCCCCCGCTGCTGAGGCCACTGCGGCTTCGGCTCCTGTTACCGAACCTCCTGTTACCGAGGCCGCAGCGGCTGTGGTGGAGGAGGCTGCGCCTCGGACTCGCACCCGGCGTCGGCGTGCGCCGGCCACCTCGCTGACCTTCTCCGACAATCCGGCCGGTGAGGCTGCCGCCGCGGTTCCGGCTGCCGCCTCTTCCGCAGCCGCGTCTGAAGCTTCTGCCGCGCCCGCATCGCCTGTCGCGTCTGATTCTTCCGGCGCGTCTGACTCGCCTGCTGCGTCTGATTCTTCCGGCGCGTCTGCTTCGCCGGCCGCGCCTGCGTCGTCGGCGGACAACGCTGAGGAGGCGCCTGCTGCTCCTCGTCGGCGGCGGCGTCGCACCGCCACCACCGCCGCCCCGGCTGACGAGGCCTGATCTACTGGTGAGCCGCATGGGACACCCCATGCGGCTCGCATCCCTCACGGCTCCCTCGCCGGCTCGACTCCCCCACGGCTTGACTCCCTCGATGGCGCAGCTCTCCCTGGCGGCGCAGCTCTCCCTGGCGGCTCGGCTCCCCCGGGCGGCGCAGCTCTCCCAGGCGGCTCGGCTCCCCCGGCGGCGCAGCTCTCCCGGGCGGCTCGGCTCCCCCGGCGGCTCGTCTTTCTGCGCGGGCAGAATGGGACCCATGCCAGAACCGCTCGAATCAGTACTCGCCGAGGTTCGTGAGCTCCTGCTCGCACCCGGTCTCACCCGGGCCGTCGCGGCCGGCCGGCGTCGCGGTCAGACACCGACCGTGACCCGCGCGCAGGTGCGGCCGGTCACCTTGAAGCACGGGCGGAAACTACAGATCGTCACCGACGACGGTGCCCGGCCGTTCACCCGGAACGTCGACGGCACCGAAGCGGCCGCTGCGGTGGACGCCCTGCTGGCCGAACCGTTCGGCAACTGGCACGTGGAGACCGACACCGCCACCGTGCAGGTGCGGGTGACCAAGAAGGGTGACGCCCAGGTGCACCGGGGTGCGGGTGTCGCCGGCCCGAGTGCGCCGGAGACCCACGACCGGGCCAAGCAGTGGCTGCTCGATCCGGGTGACCCGCTCTTCGCGGTGATCGGTGGCACCGCCGCGAAACGCCGGCAGATCGACGCCTTCCTCCGCACGCTCGCCGCCACTCTGCCCGACGAACTGCCGTCGCCGCTGCGCGTCGTCGACCTGGGCTGCGGAAACGCCTACCTGACCTTCGCCGCCTATCGATACCTGGCCGGGCGAGGCGTTCCGGTCCAGGTGGTCGGGGTTGATGTCCGCGAGGATCAGCGGGTACGCAACAGCGCGGTCGCCGCCGAGCTGGGTTGCGCCGACCAGGTCACGTTCGTGGCCGGCACCATCGAGGACGCGGAACTGTCGTTCAAGCCCGACCTGGTACTCGCCCTGCACGCCTGCGACACGGCCACCGATCAGGCGCTGGCTCGCGCGATCCGGTGGGAGGCCCGCTGGGTGCTCGCCGCCCCGTGCTGCCATCACGACATCGCGGCGCAGATCAAAGGCGGTTCCACCCCCGCGCCGTACGGGGAACTCACCCGTCACGCAATCATGCGTGAACGGTTCGCCGACGTGCTGACCGACTCTCTCCGGGCCGGCCTGCTCCGGCTGAACGGGTACCGGGTGGACGTGGTCGAGTTCATCGACTCGGCGCACACCCCCCGCAACCTGATGCTCCGGGCCCGCCGGACCGAGGCCCCGCCCACCGCCGAGCAGCGGGCGGAGTATTCGTCGCTGACCGCTCAGTGGGGAGTCGAGCCGGCCCTGGCCCGCCTGCTCAGCTGACCACGACTGTCCAGGCCGCTGTGGAGACCTTCCCGGCGACCTGGAAGTCGAGGAACATCCGGTAGGTGCCCGGGCTCGGGGCGGCCAGCCAGAACTTGACCTTGCCGTCGAGGAGCCGGGTCTCCGGGTGCACGTGGACATAGCCGAGATCGTTCTGCCGCAGCACCACCAGGTGGCCGAAGGCGCCCAGATAGGGCTGCAGCTCGACCGGGCCGCCGGATTTCCCGGTCACCGTCATCAGCAGCGGCTGGGTGGAGGCGGTGCCGGGTGTTCCTTCGTACCCCACCTGGAAGTCGCCGGTGGTCGCGACCCGGACCGGATCGGGCAGGGTGACCGGCGCATAGTCTCCTCCGACCGTCAGGTCGCTGCCCAGGCTGCCGGCCGTCTCGGCACCGCCGACCTGAGCGGTGAAATCGGCGATCATGCGGTAGAGACCCGGCTCGGCAAGCGTGAGATCAACACTCCACGTGCCGTCGGGCGCCATCACCGGATGCAGATGCTGGAATCCGGTGAGATCACGGCGGATCACGATCAAATGCAACGGCTTGTCGTGTACGACGGAGAACGTGGTCACCGGCGCACCACCCGGGCCGTTGATCGTGAACTCGAGGCGTTGTGCCTTCCCCGCCTCGAAGACGGTGCTCAACGGGGTGAGGGTGAGGCCGTCACCGCTGAGGGAGAGGCCACCGACCGGGGCGCTGCCGGACGTGCCGATCGGGGCGGTGGTGCCGTGCACGTGTGGCTGGCTCTCATCAAAAGCGGACACGCTGGGAGCCGGCTGCGGGACGGCTGCACTCGTCCCCCCGGTGCCACCGGTGTTGAGCCGGCCGAGGCCGTAGCCGGTGAAGAGGACAACGATCAGCAATGCCCCGATGGCCGCGAACCGGAAGCCGTCACCAGCGGGTTTGGAGTTGGCCAGGCCGAACTGTGGTTCGTCGTCGGCTGTCTGCTTCGCCAGTTCCTCGACGTCCTCAGGCACCGGCAATCCCCTTCCGCCGGGTTCAGCGTAACTGTCACACCCGGCGATTAGCGTGCGGGGCGTGAGCCGATACGAGATACATCTGACGGTGTCCGCGGACTCCGACGACGAGAAACTTCGATCCTGGGCCGCGGACGCCGGAGTCAGATACACCCGCATCCTGC
>DATMVU010000595.1:0-27553 GCA_035562875.1 Actinoplanes sp.
TGACGTATCTGGATGGGTGTGAGCTGCGGTGCGCCATCTTCGATGAGACGGACGACGGTGGCGCTGCCGCCGATGAAGCGGACGCTGGCCAGCGCTGCGTCAAGTTCGTTGAGACTGCGTCAGCCCGATTGAGATCGAACAGGTGCGCTTTCTACCGTCTCAGTAGGCGTTCGGATGGACGTCACCGTGACGGTGAGGCGAACGGCGCCGTTCGCAGCCCTTACCGATCGACTCGCGCTACCTGCGTGAACAGGTTGAGAGGCAGGCACTCAGCTGCGCCGGTGGGCGGCGTAACCCGCCCAGGTGGCTCCGGCGAGGGAACCGCTTGCCTCAACTCACCCTGGCAGGCAGGGCCGCGCCGTGGCCGACGGACACCAGCAGCACAACGAACACGCCGCCCCGGCGACAGTCCCGCACAGCCGGCCGGAGCCACGGACGCCCTGATCAGGCGGCGAGGGCGTAGGTGGCGTAGTGGCCGGCCCGGCGGCGGCCGTGGATGACGAAGGTGTCACGCAGGGTGCGCACGATGCTGCCGGTGCTGACCGTGGAACCGGCCGTGCGGGCCTCCAGCCGGACCGGGGCGCCCTGCACGTCGGTGATCCCGGCGGCCCGGGTGGCGACGAACAGTTCCAGGTCGAAGGCGAAGCGGCGCTCGCGCAGCCGGGGCAGCACGGCCAGCAGCGCGTCCCGGCGGATCACCTTGCACCCGGTCTGGGTGTCGCGGACTCCGAGGCCGAACATCGTGCTGACCAGGGTGGAGTAGCTGACCGACACCAGCTTGCGGAAGGCAGTGGCGGCGCTGACCGAGTCGGCGTGCCGCTTGTCGGCGTACACCACCGCGTGCCCACCCTGACGGGCGATCATCAGGTACCGGACCAGGTGCTGCGGGTCGATGTCACCGTCGGCGTCGACGAACCCGATCCAGGCCCCCCGAGCGGCGGCGAACCCCTGGTGCAGTGCGGCGCCCTTGCCCTGGTTGACCGGGTTGTCGATCACGGTCACCCCGGCCAGCCCGCCCAGCGTGCCCGCCGACCCGTCGGTCGAGCCGTCCGACACCGCGATCACCTCGAACGCCACCCCCGCCTCGGCCAGGCAGTCCACCAGCCGCTGCACCGTCGGCCGCAGCGCCGCACCCGGGTTGAAGAACGGCACCACCACACTCAACTCCACGCCACCGGCGACAACAGCAGCGGCGGTGGGGGCGGGTGCGGGGGCGGCGATCACGGTGGCGTTCATGCCCGACCAGATCGGCTCGCCGTCTCAACACAACCTCAAGTCAGACTCCGCCCCCACGCAAGAAAACTGATCACCACACGACCCGGATCGAGTCGACGGCGTCCTGCCACCGTCTGGCGGTCGTCTTCCTGGGGCTGTGGTGGTCTGAGTTGCCAGAACTCAGGCGGGACCGGCGACCTCTAAATCGACGAGAAAGCCGCGGGCCTGCCACTGGAACGCCGGGCCGGTGACCACCGCTACGGGTGATCAAGGTCTACAAGCCGTTCGGGAAACCGCCACCGTGACGGAACACCGAACGCTTCGACTCGGCCGAACAGGACCGAAGCGGGCTTCACCCGCGGTTTCGGGTTCAAAGACACCCACTCGGGCGCCGCCTGGGTCATCGATCATCCGTTCGAAAAAGCTGGCGGCGTGGCGCGTCGAAGGTTGCGTTCTTGTCGTAGGAGGGTGTTAGTCTCTGCGTAGTTAGAACGGATGTTCGAAAGAGTGTTCGTTCAGCTCCGGGAGCGTGTTTCGCGGCTCGCCTCCCGGGCGTGGCGCCCGCGAAGCGCCGTGCGAGAGGTCCGGGCATTCGCGGGTCCGGGCTGAAGTGAAGGCAGGCCGTCGCTCGCTGCCCCCGACCCCCGGTGGCGGGCGACGGACCCGCCGGTGGTTGCCGGCCGGGCGTGGTGTGGGGAAGCTTCGCGTCCGGCCGGTGAACCGCTCAGGCAGTCAGGCTGGCTGAGCAGCGGCCGAGGTGGCTGCTTGCGTAGCCGGGTGGTCGCTTACCGGGGCTCCTGCCGCCCGCCGGCGCCCCGGTCTCGGCTCATGCCGGAGAAGAATGCTGCGTCTTCCTCAGCAGCGAATCGTTTCGACCCACCAAGTCGGATGCGGAACAGGCGAGGAGAAACGACGATGGCGAGCACCACGGCCCGGGACCTGACGACACCCCACACTCCGGCCTACCCTTCTTCGTCCCATCCAGCTTCGTCCCATTCTCCGGGCTATCCAGCTCCGTCCCGGCCTGCTGCGGCCTCCGACTCGGTGGACCTTGCTGAGCCGCGTTCTGTCCCGGTCCCCGAGCCGGTCGATCATGCCGTCGCACGTCCCGATCAGGGCCCGATCTCATCTCGTCCCGCTGTCGTTTCCGTTCCGCGGGGTGCCATGGTTCAGCCTGGTATGGCTGACTGCGCCGACGTCTCTGCTGCTCCGGTCGCTGTGCCCGGCACTGAGCCACCGACCGTGCCCGGTCCCGTGCAGGTGCCACCCGGCGAGCCCGCTTCTGTGCAGTTGCTACCTGGTGTGGCCGCTTCTGTGCAGGTGTCACCCGGTGTGGCAGATCCCGGGCAGATGCGACTCGGTGAGGCTGGTCTCGGGCAGATGCCGCCCAGCACTGCCGGGCCGGCCGAGGCGTCGGCCGGTGTGGCCGCTCGGGCGGAAGGGCCCACGGTTCCGGCGCACATGCTGCCCCATCGGACTCCCGCCCAGTTGCTGACCATGGCTCGGGAGGGCTTGGGTGAGGCAGCGCACATCGCTCCGGACGGCCTGCGTTATGCGACGGCGCACATGGCCGCTTTGCGTGCGGCTGCTGCTCTGCTCGCCGCCCGCGCTCGACCAGCCCCGCGTGGGCGCCGGGTCAAGGCGACGAGTGTGTGGTCGTTGCTGGTCATGGTGGCGCCGGAGTTCAGTGAGTGGGCCGGCTACTTCGCGCTGGGTGCGAGCAAGCGTGCCGCCGCCGAAGCGGGAATCCCGAACGTGGTGAGCGCCCGCGAGGCGGACGACTTGCTGCGCGCGGCCGAGCAGTTCGTCGCGGTCGCCGAATCCTCGCTGGGCTTGTCCTATCAGCTGCGACTGGCCGCGTAGCCCCGATCCGCTCAACCGATGCCACCCTCTGTTCCGCGCGGCCCCGACCTGGCCCCGCCCCCACCAGGCCACGGTTCCGGAGACCGGGATCGGCCCGACCGGGGCCGGGCTCACGGGCGAAGCGGTTCGCACAGGCGATCCGATTCGCCGGTGCCAGTTCACGCATCACCACTCCGGTCGCGATCACCAGGCGCGCGGTGTCGACCGCCACCCGGCGAACCCGCCATCGCAGGCCGATCAGCCTGATCGCCTCGAACGAGTCGGCTGTTTCCGTCGGTGTGGGCATCTGAGTCGGCCTGCCTACCTCGGTTGGCTTGGGCGCTTCGGCGGGTCTGGTCGCCTCGGTTGGGCCGGGTGCCTTGGTCGGTTCGGCCGCTTCGGCGGGCTTGTCCGGTGGGCTTGGCGGTAGTGGACGGAGTGGATGGTGCTGGTCTTCGGAATGAGCCGGTTCGTGGTGATGAGGCGGTTCTTTCGGTTCGGCCGGTTCTTCGGAGGGCTGGGCGCTTCACGGGGAGCAACAGAGCGGGGCAGGACGTGGCGGGGCACATGATCAGTGGAGCGCTCGCGCTTGCGGGGAAGGTCTGGACGGCTACCGGCGGCGGCGAGCCGGACGTGGACCGGATGCTGCCGGTCGCGGAGGAACTGGCTGGGCTGTTGCCGGGGCGTGGACTGCGCCGGGGCAGCACGGTGTCCGTTGCGCCGGGTGAAGGGCTTCTTTCTGCTTCTGTCCCTTTTGGGCAGAGGCCGGCTTTCCCGCGGGAGGCTTCCGCCGGTCGATACTCGGCTGGGCAGGCCGCTCGTGCTGAGAGTGAGGGATCGGTAGGGCTGGTCCCCGTCGGAGGCCGTTCCCCGGTCGGGCCGGATGCCGTCAGGGCTCGGTCTTCGGCCGGGCCGGGCGCTGGCGGGGATCGGCCTCCGGCCGGGGTGGACGCCGTGGGGGAATGGTCCTCGGCCGGGGTGGATGCCGGGGGCGGCCGGGTTTCGGCTGGGCGGAAGGCTCCGGCCGGGTGGGATGTCCTCGGTGGCGGGAAGCCGGGAGGACGCGGCGGCTTGAGGCGCGGTGGGCGGGACGGGCTGGGGCGAGCGGCTGAGCTGATGGCCGGTGGGGGGACCTCACTGATGTTGGGGCTCATCGCGGCGGCCTCGCGGAACGGGGCCTGGTGTGCGGTTGTGGGGGTTCCGGCCATGGGGATGCTTGCCGCGGCGGAGAGCGGCGTCGTGTTGGAGCGGCTTGCTCTCGTACCCGAGCCGGGGCCGGACTGGGCGACTGTCGTCGCTGCGTTGATCGACGGGGTCGATCTGGTGGTGGTGGCTGTCTCCGGTCCGGTTCCGGCGGGGATCGTCAGTCGGCTGGCGGCTCGGGCCCGGCAGCGGGGGAGTGTGCTGGTGCCGTTCGGGGACTGGGCCGGAGCTGACGTCAGCCTCTCCGTCGAGAGTGGACGCTGGGAAGGGCTCGGATCCGGTCGTGGGCGGCTGCGCCGGCGGGAGGTCACCGTTCTGGCCCGGGGCCGGGGTGCGGCCGCCCGGCCGCGTGAGGTGACCATGTGGATGCCGGGAGTCACGATCCGGCCCGATGTGATCCCTTCGGCGCCTGCCGAGCCCGCGGATGTGGCTGTGCGGAGGTGGGGCGGTGGAGGTCGGGGTTCGTACTCTGCTGGTCTGGTGTCCTGATTGGCCGGTTGTCGCTGCGGGGATCGTGGGTGAGGCGGCGGTGGACGCGGCTGTGGCAGTGATGTTCGGGAATCGGGTGCTCGCCTGTTCGGAGGCGGCTCGGCGGGAAGGGGTCCGGCGGGGACTTCGGCGGCGGGAAGCGCAGGGGCGGTGTCCGCGGCTTGTCGTCGTCGAGCATGACCCGGGGCGGGATGCCCGTGCCTTCGAACCGGTGGTGGCGGCTGTCGAGGAAGTCGTCGCAGGGGTGGAGGTGCTGCGGCCGGGGGTGTGTGCGGTCGCGGCCCGCGGGCCGGCCCGGTATTTCGGTGGGGAGGAGGCGGCCGCTGAGCGGATCGTCGAGCAGGTGGCGCTGGTCACCGCGGTGGAGTGTCAGATCGGGATCGCGGACGGGCTGTTCGCGGCGGGGATCGCGGCCCGGACAGGGCTTGTCGTTCCAGCCGGGACGAGCCGGGACTTCCTGTACCGCGTACCCATCGAGAGTCTTGAAGAGCCGCAACTCACCGACCTCCTGAAGCGGCTCGGGATCAGGAGTCTCGGGGATTTCGCGGCTCTGCCGCCGGGGGATGTGCTGACCCGGTTCGGGTTCGAGGGGGCGCTGGCGCACCGGCTGGCGTCGGGGGCCGATCACCGGCCGTTGGCGGTGCGGCGGCCGCCTCCGGATCTGGCGGTGGAGGAGATCTACGACGACGTCCTGGACCGGGTCGATGTGGCGGCGTTCGCTGGCCGGGTTCTGGCCGAGCGGTTGCACGAGCGACTTGCGGCGTACGGGCTGGCCTGCACCCGTCTCGGGATCGAAGCCGTGACGGCGGACGGGCAGGAACTGTTCCGGGTGTGGCGTCATGACGGGTTGTTGTCGTCGGCGGCGATCGCCGAGCGGGTGCGGTGGCAGTTGGACGGCTGGTTGACGGGGGCGCGGCGGGGGCAGGCGGTGCAGCCGACCGCGGGGCTGGTCCGGTTGCGGCTGGTACCGGACGGGGTGCTCGCGCATGCCGGGTTGCAGCCGGGGTTGTGGGGCGAGGCGGGGGACGATCGGGAGCGGGCGCATCGGGCGTTCAGCCGGGTGCAGGGGATGCTCGGGCCGGAGGCGGTGCTGACGCCGGTTCTCGGTGGCGGGCGGTCGGGGGACGACCAGGTCCGGCTGGTGCCATGGGGGGATGAGCGGGTGCCGGAACGCCCGGCCGCTGAGCACACGGATCCGGTTCCGGGGGTGGAGACGGCTGCGGTTCTCGATCGCGACGACCGCCCACCACTACGTCTGATGTGGACGGCCGCCGAAACCCAGGCTACCGAAACCCAGGCCGCCGAAACCCAGGCCGCCGAAACCCAGGCCGGCGGAGAGAAGGCCGGTGGGGAAGACGGCTTCACCATGATCGAAGTCGGACGAAGAAAGCGGACCGGCACCCGGCCGCCCGTGTTGCCGCCCTGGCCGGGACGGCTGCCGAAACCGGCGCCTGCGATCGTGTTGCCGCATCCGCTGCCGGCGGCGGTGTACGACGAGGGCGGGCAGCCGGTGACGGTCAGCGCCCGCCTGGAGGTGTCCGGGATTCCGGCCGTCCTGCGGATCGCCAGGCGCGCCCCGGTGGTGGTCACCGGCTGGGCCGGCCCGTGGCCGGTGGACGAACGCTGGTGGGCGGCGGCCGAGTCGCGGCGGCGGGCCCGGTTCCAGATGGTTCTCGAGGACGGCCGGGCGTTGCTGCTGTCCCTCTCCGGTGGCCGGTGGACGGTCGAGGCCGTTTATGACTGAGAGGCGGTGACCGGATGGGATTCAACAATCCGGACATTCCGTGGCGGACGCTGGAGGCGGCGTTGTCCGGGAAGGCGGTGGACGGTGACGGCGGGGATTCCCCGGCGTGGACCCGGAAGCGGGAGCCGTACCGGGCTCCGGCGCTGGTCCGGGCCGAGAGCCGGGTGCCGTACGCGGAACTGCACTGTCACACCAACTTCAGTTTCCTGGACGGTGCCAGCCATCCGGAGGAGTTGACGGAGGAGGCGGCCCGGCTGGGGCTGACCGGGCTGGCGGTCACCGACCACGACGGCCTGTACGGGGTGGTCCGGTTCTCGCAGGCGGCTCGTGAGCTGCGGATGCCCACGATCTTCGGTGCCGAGTTGTCGTTGGGGCTGACCCGTCCGCGCAGTGGTGAGCCGGATCCTGCGGGGCCGCATCTGCTGGCGCTGGCGCACGGCCACGAGGGGTACGCCCGGCTGGCCCGGGTGATCTCCGAGGCCCAGTTGCGGGGCGGGGAGAAGGGCCGGCCCGACTACGGCAGCCTGGAGCGGGTGGCCGAGTCGCTGCGGGATCACGTGCTGGTGCTGACGGGATGCCGGAAGGGCCCGGTTCCGCTGGCGCTGGCGACCCGGGGACAGGCCGGGGCGGCGTACGAACTGGACCGTCTGGTCGCGAATTTCGGTGCCGCGAACGTGGCCGTCGAGTTGACCGATCACGCCGGCCCGTACGACGGCGATCGTAATGACGCTCTTTTCGACCTGGCCCGGAGCCGTGGTCTGGAGGTGGTGGCGACGAACAACGTGCATTACGCGACTCCGGCGCGGCGGCGGCTGGCGACGGCGTTGTCGGCGGTGCGGGCGCGGCGGAGTCTGGACGAGATGGACGGTTGGCTGCCCGCTGCCGGAACCGCTCATCTGCGCAGTGGTGAGGAGATGGCCCGCCGTTTCGCCGACTATCCGGGAGCTGTCGAGAACGCCGCGATGTACGGCGGTGACCTGGCCTTCGATCTGGATCTGGTGGCGCCGCGACTGCCTGATCATCCGGTTCCGCCGGGACACACCGAGATGAGCTGGCTGCGCGAATTTACGATGCGCGGAGCCCAGCGGCGGTACGCGGGGAACAGTAAAGCCCACGAGCAGCTGGAATACGAACTGCGGATGATCGAGCAGCTGGGTTTCCCCGGCTACTTCCTGGTCGTCCACGACATCGTGCAGTTCTGCCGGGACAACCGGATCTATTGTCAGGGCCGCGGTTCGGCAGCCAATTCGGCGGTGTGTTTCGCGCTTTTCATCACCAACGTCGACGCGGTCGAACACAAACTGCTCTTCGAACGTTTCCTGACCCCGGAACGGGACGGCCCGCCGGACATCGACGTCGACATCGAATCGGATCGGCGCGAGGAGGTGATCCAGTACGTCTACCGCAAGTACGGGCGGGAGCACACCGCGCAGGTCGCCAATGTGATCTCCTACCGTCCCCGGTCGGCGGTCCGGGACATGGCGCGGGCGTTCGGGTTCTCGCCGGGCCAGCAGGACGCGTGGAGTAAGCAGATCGACCGCTGGGGTGACGTGGCGACCACCGGCACCGACATCCCGGAGCAGGTGGTGCAGTACGCGAATCAGATCCAGGACTTCCCCCGCCACCTGGGCATCCACTCCGGCGGCATGGTGATCTGCGACCGTCCGATCATCGAGGTCTGCCCGGTCGAGTGGGGCCGGATGCCGGGCCGCACCGTGCTGCAGTGGGACAAGGACGACTGCGCCGCCGTCGACCTGGTCAAGTTCGACCTGCTCGGGCTGGGGATGCTGTCGGCGCTGCACTACGCCTACGACCTGATCGAGGACGAGCTGGACATCGGCACGATGCCGCTGGACGACCCCGAGGTGTACGAGATGCTCTGCCGGGCCGACTCGGTCGGGGTGTTCCAGGTGGAGAGCCGCGCCCAGATGGCCACGCTGCCCCGCCTCAAGCCCCGGACGTTCTACGACCTGGTGATCGAGGTGGCGCTGATCCGTCCCGGGCCGATCCAGGGCGGCTCGGTCCACCCGTACATCCGGCGCAAGAATGGTTTGGAGAAACCTGATGTGCCGCATCCGCTGATGGCGAACGCGCTCGCCAAGACCCTCGGGGTGCCGCTCTTCCAGGAACAGCTGATGCAGCTGGCGATCGACGTGGCCGGTTTCGACCCGGCCGAGGCCGACGAGTTGCGCCGCGCGATGGGCTCGAAACGTTCCAAGGAGAAGATGGAGAGGATCAGAAGCAGACTGTACGAGGGGATGGCGGCGAACGGGATCACCGGTCCGCTGGCCGACGAGTTGTTCGTCAAGCTCGCCGCGTTCGCCAGCTACGGCTTCCCGGAGAGCCATTCGATGAGTTTCGCCTACCTCGTCTACGCGAGCGCCTGGCTGAAGCGGTACCACCCGGCCGCCTTCTGCGCGGCGCTGCTCAACGCCCAGCCGATGGGGTTCTACTCGCCGCAGACCCTGGTCGACGACGCGCGCCGGCACGGGGTGGAGGTGCGGCGGCCGGACATCAACCGCAGCGACGCGGCGGCCACCCTGGAGAAGACCCCACAGACCCGGCACCGCAGCGAGCCGGGCGAGCCGCCGCAGGTGTGGGGGCGGGGCGGTCCGGTGGTGCGGCAGGGGCTGTCCCGGATCCGGACGATCGGTGCCGAACTGGCCGAGAAGATCGAACAGGAGCGGCGTACGCATGGTCCTTATCGGTCGATGACTGATCTCGCCCGGCGTACCGGATGCTCCACCGGACACCTGGAGGCACTCGCCACCGCCGATGCCTTCGCGAGTTTCGGGCTGTCCCGCCGGGAGGCGCTGTGGGCGGCCGGGGCGGCCGCGCAGGACCGGCCGGACCGGCTGCCGGGCACGGTGACCGGCACCGAGGCGCCCACCCTGCCCGGCATGAGCGACGTGGACGTGCTGGTCGCGGACGTGTGGGCGACCGGGTTGTCGCCGGAGACCCATCCGGCCCGGTTCCTGCGGGCCGAACTCGACAGGGCCGGGGCGCTGCCGATCGGCCGGCTGATCGAGGTGGAGTCCGGCACCCGGGTCCGGGCCGGCGGGATCGTCACGCACCGGCAGCGGCCGGCCACCGCGGGCGGGGTGACGTTCGTGAACCTGGAGGACGAGACCGGGATGCTGAACGTGACCTGCTCGCCGGGGCTGTGGCAGCGTTACCGGAAAGTGGCCCGGACCAGCACGGCACTGCTGGTCCGGGGCCGGCTGGAGAAGGTCGAGGGGGTGCTCAACCTGGTGGCGGACCGGCTCGACGCGGTGACGCCCCCGACCGCGTCCACGTCACGCGATTTCCGGTGATCGCTTTTGGTTCCGAGCCGGATGCCGATCCCGGTATGTGGTTGAGGCGGCGGTTAGGCTGCCGGTGTGGAAACTTCTGCGCGCACCGGCCGTCCGCACGTCACGGCCCGCACCGCCGCCGTCTGGGCCGTGCTCCGGCGTGAACTGCAGCGGCAGGACGGCCGCGAGCTGACAGTGCTCGACGTCGGCGGCGGGACCGGCGGGTTCGCCGTGCCGCTCGCTGAAGCCGGCCACCGGGTCACCGTGATCGACGCCAGCCCCGACGCCCTCGCCGCTCTCACCCGCCGGGCCGCCGACGCGGGCGTCGCTGACCGGATCCGCGCTGTTCAGGGCGACGGTGACGCGCTCGCCACCCTGGTCGAGCCGGCCAGCGCCGACCTCATCCTCTGCCACTCGGTGCTGGAGGTCGTCGACGATCCGTCCGGTGTGGTCTCCGCCGTCGCCGCCGCACTCCGGCCCGGCGGCGCGGTGAGCGTGCTGGTGGCGAGCCGGGCCGCGGCCATTCTCGGCCGGGCCGTCAACGGGCATCTGCGGGCGGCGGCCGCACTGGTCACCGATCCGGCCGGTCGGGCCGGACCCCGTGACACCCTTCTCCGGCGGTACGACGCGGCAGGGGCGGGCGAGCTGCTCACCGCCGCCGGGCTCCAGGTCGAGGAGACCCATGGCGTACGCGTCATCGCCGACCTGCTGCCGGCCACCGTCCTGGAGGAGGACCCGCAAGCCGTCCTGGAGCTGGAGATCGAACTCAGCGCGCGGGAACCGTTCCGGGACATCGCCTCCCAGCTGCACCTGTTCGCCCGCAAGGCATGACCGGCGGGGCCGCGCCCGGTTCCTACCTCCCGTCGCCGTTCCCGGACGACGGGCTCTCCGGCGAGGCCTTCCGGATCGTGACCCCGGCGTACGGCGGCGGCAGCCTCGCCGACCTGATGCCGAGCGTGTGCGCGGTGCTCGGAGTACCCGGCGCGGTGGACACCATCGGCCTCGGTGCCCGGCTCGACGGCGTGGACCGGATCGGCGTACTGCTGGTGGACGGTATGGGGGCGTACAACCTGCCGCTGTTGACACCGCTCGCACCGACCCTCGGTGACCTCGGCCACGGCGCCCTGACCAGTGCTTTTCCCTCCACCACCCCGGTCAGCCTGGTCACCGTCGGCACCGGTGTGCCACCCGGTGCGCACGGAGTCCTCGGGTTCACCACCCGGCGGCCGGACGGGCGGGTGCTCAACCACATCGCCTGGGGTGACGACCCGGACCCGCGCGAGTGGCAGCCGGTGCCCACCGTGCTGGAGACCGCCACGGCTGCCGGGGTGCCGGTCACCGTGGTCAGCCGGAGCCAGTACCAGGGCACCGGACTCAGCGTGGCGGCCAACCGGGGTGGGCGTTACGTCGTCGCCGACGACGGGCCGGCCGTGGCGGCGTCGATGCTCGCCGCCCTGCGATCCGGACCCGGGCTGGTGTACGGCTACCACCCCGAACTCGACCAGGCCGGGCATGCGGCAGGGGTCGGGTCGCCGCTCTGGGAGGAGGCGGGCCGTGGGGTCGACCTGATCCTGGACCGGCTCGTCCACGGCCTTCCGCGGGGGGCCGCCCTGCTGGTGACCGCCGACCACGGCCAGTTCAACGTGCCGGGGACCGGGCGGTACGACGTCGCCGACCTCGGTCCCGGGATCGTGGCGGTGGCGGGGGAACCCCGGGCCCGCTACCTGTGGACCGCTGACGGTGCCCGGGACGACGTGATCGCCGCATGCCGTTCGGTCCTCGGGGCCGATGCGTGGGTGCTGACCAGAGACGAGGCCATCGCCGAAGGCTGGTACGGCCCGGCGTCCACCGCGGTCTCGTCTCCCGCCGCCGCTTCGTCTCCGGCCGCGTCGTCTCCCGCTGCTCTGGGTCGGCCCGGGGCGATGTCGGCCGAGCATGCCGCCCGCATCGGCGACGTGGTGATCATCTGCCGGAATCGGGCGATCGTCGTGGCGCCCGGCTGGGAACCGGAACGGGCCGGGCAGCTGATCGCTTACCACGGGTCGGTCACCGCTGCCGAGATGACAGTGCCACTGCTGCTCGTCCGGTGAGGTGGATTTGCATCAGTCGATTTGCCCGTCCTTCGGGGCCGACTTTCCGGATCATGTGTTGAGGCAGGTCACGGGCCGTGATCAGGGCCACATGCTGCCGTGACGGACCCGTTGTGCGGCTGGATGATCGGTCTTTTGGGACGAACCGATCTTACGGACACGGAAAATCACCCGCACTCGGTGGTCGTCCGGCTTTCCGACCCGCCGAGCCGCTCGTAGACTTGCGTGTTAAGGCAGTCGACGGCTGCCCCGCATCACCACACCTGCACCACCCCCGACCCCGCCGCGGGGCCGGACATGCGCCCGGGGAGGAATGCCGTGCCGCTCTCGGAGCACGAGCAGCGGCTGTTCGATCAGATCGAGCGGTCGCTTGCCGAGGACCCCAAGTTCGCCTCGGCTGTGCGGGCCAACGACCCGCGTTTCCACGCACGGCGCCGGCTCCTCATCGCCGCGTTCGTGATCGTCCTTGGTCTGGCGATCGTGGTCTACGGGACCGTCAGCCAGAACCCGCCGCTCGGCGTGGCCGGTTTTGTCGTCATGCTCGGCTCGGCCGCCTTCGCGATGCAGTCGCGGCGCCGGGTCCAGACCCCCGACCTCAAATCGGTCGGCGGCACCGCATCACGGCGCACCCGCTCAAGCCGGAAGAGCGGCGGCTTCCTCGAGCGACTCGAGGACCGCTGGCGCCAGCGCCCGGAAGGACATCGCTGACCCAGGCTGAGCCGGCCCACCCGCCGGCTCCCGATGAACGGCGGCCGTAACCCGGCCGCCTTCGTCGTCTTCACCGCTGTGGCAGGTTCAAGCACGCCACTGCTGTGGCAGGTTCAAGCACGCGCCGAACCCCAACGCGCCCCGCCGATGTTGTGGCAAGTCCGGGCGTGATCCGAACCACGATTCTCCACGCCGGGGTGCGTTTCGAGTCGCTCACCACACAAGCCGGCCCGGCCGAGGTCGTGGCAAGTGCGGGTGGCCTTCTCCTGATCGGGATGTGGAAGCGGCGCCGCCCTCGGGGAGGACGGCGCCGCTTCTGGTGGTGATCGTTCAGCGGGCCCTGGTCAGGAACCGGCGCGGGTTGAAACGTGCCAGCCCTTCGGACAACCGGGTCAGACGGTCCGCTGCCCGCCCGGACCAGGCCCGGCTGCCCAGCCGCCAGGACAGCAGAACCGACGGCGGGAGCAGGGAGGCCCGGAGCCGGGCCTTGGTGGACGCGCTGGCCGCCATCCCGGACCGGACCTTGACCAGAGCCGACGTCAGCTCGGCACCCTGGAGGGGCTGCCGGGCGTACCGGGCCCGTTCCTCAGCGGTCCCCAGCAGTACCGCCGCCTCGGCCGGATCCCCGGTCAGGGCGGAGTCCCGGATCAGCCGCTGGGCGGTGATCCGCGGGGTCTCCGTCGGGTCGACGGGCACCCGGAAGTCGACCATCGAGTCGATCAGTTCGTCCCAGGCGGCGTGTGCGTCCTCCCGGGCCTGTCCCACGTCACCGGTGACGGTGATGTCGGCGGTGGGCGCACCACTGACCGACAGCACCGTGGGTGCGGCGGGTGTGGTGGCGGCGTGCCGGCGGCGTCGCACCAGGACCCGGCGCAGGGCCGGAACCAGCAGCAACGCGACGATCAAGGAGAACCCGGCGACGATCCACAGGGCGGTCCAGTCGGTTTCGGTAGCGACCGGCCCGGTGGCGGCGGTCTGCCCGCCGCCCTGATCGGCCCCGTCGGGGTTGTTCGCCGCACCGGGGTCGCCGGACGAGTCGGGGGCCGCGCTGGTGCCGTCGGAACCCACTGTCGGGGCCGCGGTGGGCTGGTCGACGTCGGGAGCCCACAGGGACCGGGCGTTGCCGTAGACACCGGTGGCGGGGGTGGCGTCGAACGGCACCCAGCCGAATCCTTCGAACCAGACCTCGGTCCAGGCGTGCGCGTTGCGGTTGGTGATGGTGTAGACGCCCTGTCCGGAGGGGGTGCCCCGGGTGAAGCCGAACGCCACTCGGGCCGGGATGCCGGCGGATCGGACCATCCAGGCCATCGCCGCGGCGTACTGCTGGCAGTAGCCGACCTTGGTGGTCAGGAAGGAGGCGATCGCCGAGGCGTCCCCGGTGGTCTCGGTGGTGAGGCTGTACTTGAAGCCGTTCTTCGTGGAGAACGAGTCGTAGATCGCCCGGACCTTGTCGTACTCGGAGTCCTCACCGCGGATCAGCCGGGCCACCTCGGCTTCGACCTTGGCGTCCGGCGGGGTGGCGGTGTAGGCCAGCCGCGGGCTGTTCGCCGCGATCGGGGCGGCCCGCCGCAGTTGGCCGGGCGTGTAGCGGGCCCGCTGGTAGGTGATGTCGTACTGCTGGCTGCGCGTGGTGGTCCGGCCGGAGAAGAGGACCATCTGGTTCGTGTCGTACGCCCACGCACCGCTGAGGTTGGCGACGTCGGTGGCGTACGGATACAACGGCACCATGTTCTGCTGGAGGTTCTCGGTGACCTCGATCCGCGCCTGGTGCTGGGTGAACGCGGCCTGCGGCGCCGCCGTGAGAGCCGGATCGGGCAACCCCTGGGAGAGCGACTGGCCTTTCGGCGACTCGTTGCCGAAACCGTTCTCGGTGAGCACGTCGGCCACCCCGAACCGCAGGTAGAACGGGTCGGTCTCGTTGGTCCGCACGGTGAGCAGCGGCACCGTGGTGGGCTGGCTGAGCTGGCCGCTGAGGGAGGCGAACAGGTTGATCCGCCCGCCGCCGTTGCCGCTCTGCCCGGTGCCGATCCCGGCGCCGCTCTGGGTGAGCTGGGTGAGCAGGCCACCGCTGACGGTCGGCACGGCCAGCGGCAGGGTGACCGCCACCAGCACGCCGACCACCCCGATCCGCCGTCCGGCGGCGGCCAGTGGGGACGGTTCCCAGACGTTGACGTCGCGCCCGTCTCCGGTGAACCGGCGGCCGAATCGGCGCACCCGGTCCACGTTGTCGGCGACCAGCAGCCACAGGAAGCCCGCCGCGCCGACCACGAACGGCAGCGAGGGGACGCTGTCCAGGTAGACGGCGACCGGGATGGAGTAGATGGCGAGCATCGGCAGACCGGCCAGGGCCGGCCGGCGGAACACCGCGGTCAGCAGGTCCACCAGGATGGCGACGGCACCGATGCCGAGTGCGGCCATGAAGAGCAGGCCGTCCCGGTCGGGGACCGGCACCCCGTAGGTCCGGGTCTCCTCACCGGCCTGGGCGATCAGGTCGGCGAAGTGCTCGAAGGTCTTCAGCTGCGGGACGATCATCTCGCCACCGGCCGGGAAGATCCAGGTCAGGGCGAGCACCAGGGCGAGCACCATGCTGAGCGCCTGGGCCCAGGTGGGGAACCGGAAGGTCCGGGTGGCGACCGCCGCGCCCTCGATCAGGATCACCACCAGCAGACACTGGATCATCCAGGTCCACGTCTCGAAGATCGCCGACAGCGGTGCGGCGGCGAGCAGGGTGGCGGCCGCGGCCACCATCCCGAGACGGCGTCGCCCGGTCATCGGATCACCCCGCCGACCGTCTCCGCCATCGTCGCGCGGTACGCGTAGCCCTGCGAGCCCCGGCCCACACCCGGCCACAGCGCCGGAAGGCTGTCACCGTGGGTCACCGGCAGCGACTTCCAGCCGGCCCGCAGCAGCGCCAGTGACGCGGCCGCGTGCTCCCGGTCCGCCTCCGGCGCGGTGCCGGACGACGGCACCCAGGTGGAGCTGTCGATGGTGAACCCGATGCAGGTCGCACCGTTGCCCCGCAACTGGCCGAGCATCTCCGCCTCGGCGGTCGTCAGGGTGCCGAACAGCCCGATCACCAACCCTCCGTCACTACGCCGCCGGACGTTCTCGACCAGGGCCGAGAGTTCGCCGTTCGCTTCCGTCTTCACATCGGCCAGGGTGTCCAGGATCAGGCCCTCGCCACCGGACTCGGCGCCGTCGATGTCGATGCCGGTCCCGGTCACCAGCCGCAGCTTGTAACCGTTCTCCCGCAGGTGGACCGCGATGCTGGCGGCGGCCGCGACGGCCCACTCGAAGCTCGCGGTCGGGCCCTCACCGCGGTGCGCGTAGCCCCGGGTGTCCAGGACCACGGTGGCCCGGCTCTCCCAGGGCTGTTCCTCCCGGCGGACCATCAGCTCGCCGGTCCGGGCGGTGGACCGCCAGTGCACCCGGCGCAGGTCGTCGCCGCGCCGGTACTCCCGGGTGGCCGCGTCGTCCTCGCCGTGCACCGCGACCGAGCGGGCCCGGCTCTCGCCGGTACCGGCGTACTCCCCGGCCAGCCGCACCCGGGGCAGGGCGGTGACCTGCGGGATCACGGTCAGCTTGTCGATGCTGGGGAACGACCGGGTCAGCTCGCACAGCCCGAACGGGTCGGTGAGCCGGACCATCAGCGGGCCGATCGAGTAGCGGCCGCGGATGTCGGCGCGCACCGTGTACGCCACCGAGCTGGCCTGGTGTGCGCCGAGTCGTTCCAGCACCACCCGGGGCCGGCTGCCCAGCGCGTACGGCAGCCGGTCCTCCAGGAGCATGGTGCCGGTCGGCAGCCGGGACAGGTTCTGCAGGCGCAGGACGACCCGGGCGCTCGATCCGACCGGGGCCCGGCCGGGCTCCAGTGTCCGGGTGCAGGCCAGTTTGTAGCGGCTCCGGCCGACGTACCACGCGGCGAGCAGCGGCAGCACGGCCAGCAGCACCGCGACCCGGAGCAGGTCACGCTCGCCGAGGATGAGCGCGGAGACCGCCGCGGCGATCGCGGCGGCCAGGAACGAGCGGCCGCGCGTGGTGAGTCCCCGCAGCGCCTCCCGCATGCTCACCGCCCCCGTGACTCGTACGTCGTCGAGCGACCGTCACGGGTGTCGTAGGGGCTCCGGTTCCGGTCCTGCGGCACCGGCAGCCGGTGCACGATCTCGGAGACGATCGCGTCGGTGGTCCGCCGGTTGAGCTGGGCGTCCGCCGTCGGGATCAGGCGGTGCGCGAGCACCGGCACGGCCAGCGCCTGCAGATCGTCGGGGAGCACGTAGTCACGGCCCTCGAGTGCGGCCACCGCCTTGGCGGTGCGCAGCAGCTGGAGCGTCGACCGGGGCGAGGCGCCGAGCCGGATCTCCGGGGCCTCCCGGGTGGCGGTGACCAGGGCGATCGCGTACTGCTGGACGGCGTCCGCGGCGTGCACCGCGCGGGCTGTCTCGATCAGCCGCCGGACCATCGCGGCGTCGGCCACCGCGCGCAGATCGTTGAGCGGGTCGTGGTCGCCGTGCGAGGTGAGCATGGCCAGCTCGGCGCGCGGGTCGGGGTAACCCATCGCGATCCGGGCGGTGAACCGGTCCCGCTGGGCCTCGGGCAGCGGGTAGGTGCCCTCCATCTCCATCGGGTTCTGCGTCGCGACCACCATGAACGGGGCCTGCAGTTCATAGGTGGTGCCGTCGACGGTGACCTGCCGCTCCTCCATGCACTCCAGCAGGGCGGACTGGGTCTTCGGCGACGCCCGGTTGATCTCGTCGCCGACCACCAGGTTGGCGAAGACCGCGCCCGGCTTGAACTCGAAGTCGCGCGTCTCCTGGTTGTAGACGCTCACCCCGGTCACATCGCTGGGCAGCAGGTCGGGCGTGAACTGGATGCGCCGCACCGAACAGTCGATGGAGCGGGCGAGGGCCTTGGCCAGTTTCGTCTTTCCGACGCCCGGCACATCCTCGATCAGCAGGTGGCCCTCGGCCAGCAGCACCGCGACCGCCAGTCGCACCGTCGCGCTCTTGCCCTCGATGACCTGCTCGATGTTGGCCATGATGGCTTGAGCCGCGGTGCGGAACTCGGCGTTCGTCAGCGGGCCTGCCGGATCGCCCCAGGTCGGCGTTGTCACGGGCCTCCTCCATAACGTGTCTCGCCCGTCAGGCGGTGATCACCCACCGTCAAGGGGCACCGTAAGGTCGCGGGCGCCCAGCGGCCGTGGGCCTCCGGCGCTCGCCGCCCGTCCTGACAGGTTATCCCCGACCTTGCGCATCACCGAAAGCCCTGATCGGGACCCTGTGGATGATGCGTCAGGGGAAATTCGGACGAACGGGCTGCTTTCCGCCGTCCGCAGGCCGGTCGCCTGTGGACAGCGGGGAGTATGTCACGCGCCCGCTATACCGGTCGCCGTGCGTGATGGCCGAGGGGTATCATGCACGCATGGCTCGGTCCGTTCTGCTCCTTAGCCGGCCGTGCTGATCCGCTGAAACCGCGGGCCAGGCACGGCTACCCCCTCCTGTGCGAGGGGCTTTTTTGTGCCCTCAAGACGACAAAGACGAGATGGTGAAGAGAGAATGAGCGAGACCGAGACCCCTCCCTTCCGTTACACCGCCGCGATGGCCGGCGAGATCGAACTGCGCTGGCAGGACTTCTGGGACCGGAACGGGACGTTCCACGCGCCCAACCCCACAGGCGAACTGGCCGATCCTGATCATCCCCGGGCCGGCGCTCCCAAGCTGCACGTGCAGGACATGTTCCCCTACCCGTCCGGCGCCGGCCTGCACGTCGGCCACCCGCTGGGGTACATCGGCACCGACTGCTACACCCGCTTCCAGCGGATGGCCGGTTTCAACGTGCTGCACCCGATGGGTTTCGACGCGTTCGGCCTGCCCGCCGAGCAGTACGCGGTGCAGACCGGCACCCACCCGGCGGTCACCACCGCGGCGAACGTGGAGCGTTACCGGCAGCAGCTGCGCCGCCTGGGCCTGGCCTACGACGACCGGCGGTCCTTCTCGACGACCGATCCGGACTACTACCGCTGGACCCAGTGGATCTTCCTGCAGGTCTTCAACTCCTGGTTCGACCCGGAGGCCGGCAAGGCAAAGCCGATCAAGGACCTGATCGCGTCGTACGAGTCGGGCGAGCGTGGTCCGGAATGGGCCGGTCTGTCCGCCACCGAGCGCCGCAAGGTCATTGACGGCCACCGCCTGGCGTACATGAGCGAGGCCCCGGTCAACTGGTGCCCCGGCCTGGGCACCGTGCTGTCGAACGAGGAGGTCACCCCGGACGGCCGCTCCGAGCGGGGCAACTTCCCGGTCTTCCAGCGCAGTCTGAAGCAGTGGATGATGCGGATCACCGCGTACGGTGACCGGCTGATCGAGGACCTGGACACGCTGGACTGGCCGGAGCCGGTCAAGCTGATGCAGCGCAACTGGATCGGCCGGTCCAAGGGCGCCCACGTCGATTTCGCCGTCAGCTCGGACAAGATCACGGTATTCACGACGCGGCCGGACACGCTGTTCGGCGCCACCTACATGGTGCTGGCGCCCGAGCACGAGCTGGTCGACTCGATCGTCCCGGGGAACTGGCCGGCCGGCGCGCAGGAGATCTGGACCGGTGGGCATGCCACTCCGGCCGAGGCCGTCACCGCGTACCGTGCGGCGGCCGCTGCCAAGACCGAGGAGGAGCGCACCGCCGACGGCAAGGTGAAGACCGGTGTCTTCACCGGCGCGTACGCCACCAACCCGGTCAACGGCGAGCGTGTCCCCGTGTTCATCGCCGATTACGTGCTGGCCGGCTACGGCACCGGCGCGATCATGGCGGTGCCGGCGCACGACGAGCGCGACTACGAGTTCGCCACCGCGTTCGGCCTGCCGGTGGTTCGTACCATCGAGACTCCCGAGGGTTTCGAGGGCGCGTACACCGGTGACGGCGTGGTGATCAACTCGGGCTTCCTGGACGGGAAGAACAAGGACGACGCCAAGGCCGCGATGATCGAGTGGCTGGAGGCGCGCGGCACCGGGACCGGCGCCACCACCTACCGGCTGCGCGACTGGCTGTTCAGCCGGCAGCGGTACTGGGGCGAGCCGTTCCCGATCGTCTACGACGAGACCGGCCTGCCGATCGCGCTGCCCGACTCGATGCTGCCGATCGTGCTGCCGGACACCGACGACTTCTCGCCGCGCACCTTCGACGCCGACGACGCGGACACCGAGCCGGAGACCCCGCTGTCCCGGATCAAGGACTGGGTGCAGGTCGAGCTGGACCTGGGCGACGGGCTGAAGACGTACACCCGCGAGACCAACACCATGCCGCAGTGGGCCGGCTCCTGCTGGTACGAGCTGCGCTACCTGGACCCGCACAACGACGCCAAGCTGGTCGACCCGGCCAACGAGGCGTACTGGATGGGCCCCCGCTCCGAGGGCGACGCCGGCGGTGTGGACCTGTACGTCGGCGGTGTCGAACACGCGGTCCTGCACCTGCTGTACGCCCGCTTCTGGCACAAGGTGCTGTTCGACCTGGGCCACGTCTCGTCGTTCGAGCCGTTCAAGAAGCTGTTCAACCAGGGCTACATCCAGGCGTACGCGTTCCGGGACGCCCGTGGTGTGATCGTGCCCGCCGAGGAGGTCGTCGAGCGTGACGGCAAGTGGTACCACGGCGACCAGCAGGTCAACCGGGAGTACGGCAAGATGGGCAAGTCGCTGAAGAACGTCGTCACGCCCGACGAGATGTGCGACCAGTACGGCGCGGACACCTTCCGGGTGTACGAGATGGCGATGGGCCCGCTGGACGTCTCCCGCCCCTGGGAGACCCGGGCCGTGGTCGGCTCGCAGCGGTTCCTGCAGCGTGCCTGGCGCCTGGTCGTCGACGAGGAGACCGGCGCCGTCAAGGTCACCGACGAGCCGCTGGACCCGAAGAGCCGCAAGGTCCTGCACAAGGTCATCGCCGGGGTCCGGGAGGACATGGCCGAGCTGCGGTTCAACACCGCCATCGCCAAGCTGATCGAGCTGACCAACACGCTGACCCCGCTGCCGTCGGTGCCCCGCGAGGCCGCCGAGCCGCTGGTGCTGATGATCTCGCCGTTCGCGCCGCACCTGGCCGAGGAGCTGTGGAGCAAGCTGGGCCACTCCGGCTCGCTGGCCTACGCGGACTTCCCGGTCGCCGACCCGGCCCAGCTGGTCGCCGACACGATCACCTACCCGGTGCAGGTCAACGGCAAGGTCCGCGGCCGGGTCGAGGTCTCCCCGGACACCCCCGAGGCCGAGGTGCGGGCGGCAGCCCTGTCCGCGGTCGCGGACGCCCTGGCCGGCAGGGAACCGAAGAAGGTCATCGTCGTGAAGGGTCGCCTGGTCAGCGTCGTGATCTGATCCGGGTTCTTTTTGGGACGGCCCGCTCCTTACTACAGGGGCGGGCCGTCGCCCTGTTTGGATCGGGGCATGAGTGACATTTTCGCCGTGACCCCGCTGACAAAACCTCTAGACGCGACCGTGCGACCACCCGGGTCCAAGAGCATCACCAACCGGGCGCTGCTCTGCGCCGCACTCGCTCCGGGCACCTCCACGCTGCGCGGAGCCCTCTTCGCGGACGACACGAGAGCGATGATGGGCGCGGTCGCCGCACTCGGCGCCGAGATCAAGACCGACCCCCTCGGCCGTACGGTCTCCGTGGCCGGAGTCGACCCCCGGACCGCCGCCGGCAGTGGGCCGGTCGACGCCCGTCAGTCCGGGACCACCTCCCGGTTCCTGCTGCCCGCCGCCGCGCTGTTCGCCGGACGGACCGTCGTGGACGGTGCCGGACAGTTGCGGGCCCGCCCGTTCGGCCCGGTCATCGAGGCGCTGCGGCAGCTCGGCGTGCAGATCGAGGAACTCGGCGGGCCCGGGTTCCTGCCGGTGGCCGTGCACGGGCCGGCACGCGGCGGCCCGGTCCAGGTCAGCGGGCACATCTCCAGCCAGTTCCTGTCCGGGCTGCTGATGGCCGGGCCGCTGATGGACCGTGGGCTGGCCGTCGAGGTGACGTCACCCCTGGTCTCGGTGCCGTACGTGGCGATGACCACGGCGGTGATGGCGGCCTTCGGGGCGGCCGTGGACGGGTTGACCGTCGCGCCCGGCGGGTACCGGGCCACCGACTACGCGATCGAACCGGACGCCAGCGCGGCCTCCTACTTCCTCGGCGCGGCGGCGGTCACCGGCGGCCGGATCACGGTCTCCGGGCTGGGCACCGGTTCGCTCCAGGGCGACGTCCGGTTCGCCGACGCCCTGGAACGGATGGGCGCCACCGTCACCCGGACCGCCGACTCGCTCACCGTGCGGGCCGGCGACCGCCTCAGCGGCATCGACATCGACATGGCCGACATCTCGGACACCGCACAGACCCTGGCCGCGGTCGCGGTCTTCGCCGACTCACCGACCAGGGTCCGGGGCATCGGCTTCATCCGCAGGAAGGAGACCGACCGGATCGGGGCGATCGTCACCGAGCTGCGCCGGGCCGGCATCGACGCGGCCGAGGACGAGGACGGTTTCACCGTCCACCCGGGGACACCGCGGCCGACCCGGTTCGCCACCTACGACGACCACCGGATGGCGATGAGCCTGTCCCTGATCGGCCTGCGTACGCCCGGCATCGAGATCGCCGACCCGGGATGTGTCGCCAAGACCTACCCGGACTACTTCACCGACCTGGCCGCCCTGAGCTGATCCGGCCGCCCTGAGCTGATCCGGCTGTCCTGAGCTGATCCGGCTGTCCTGAGCTGATCCGGCTGTCCTGAGCCGGCCCGGGCTTTCTCGGCCTGGCCGGCCGCTTTGTGGTGAGAACTGTGCTCCGGGGCCGGGTGACCACCGCATCCGGCCCGGCGGCCGCGTCGTCGGCCCGGAGCCGGGACCGCCTCGCGTGATCGCCACGGGACGGGCCGCTGCTTTCGGGGTGCCGTGTGGCGTACCGGAGCACCGGGGTTGACAGGGTTGTGCCCCGCGCCGGGCGGACCGGGCGGGGCACGGGGACAGCGGTCAGGCGGCGGCCGGGGCCAGAGCGGCGTCGCGGCGGGCAGTGTGGCGCCAGCGCAGGATGATCGCGGTGGAGAGGACGAAGCTGAAGATCGCCGGGACCAGGGTGATCATGTTCATCTCGCCCGGCTTGACCACCGCGGCGCCGATCACGGCATACGTCACGGTGGACGGGATCGCGGCGATCGTGGTGCCGAGCAGGTAGCGCTTCTGGCAGACGCTGGTGGTGCCGTAGGCATAGCCGACCAGGCCGAACGGGGCCAGCGGCAGGAACCGGACCAGCAGCACGGCGGCCAGGCCGCGGCGGTTCAGCCAGCCGTCCAGCCGGGCCAGGCGGCTGCCGGCGCGGGCCTGCAGAGCACCCCGGCCGGCCCAGCGGCCCGCGTAGTAGGTGGCGACCGCGGCGATCACCGCTGCGGCCAAGGCCGCGGCCATCCCGTCCGCGGCGCCCAGCAGCGCGCCGCAGGTCATCGTGATGAGCGTGCGCGGGACCAGCGCCGACAGCAGCATGCCGCCCAGAACCGCCACCGCGACCACCGCGCCCGGGCCCAGGCCTGCCACCGTGTCGCCGATCTCCCGCAGTGGGAGGACAGCGGCGGCGGCGGCGAGGGCGCCGACCGCGAGACCGAGCAGGGTGAAACGGATCGCACGCCGCTTCCACCCGCCGGCCTTGGCCTGCTCAGGGGCGTTCAGGTTGTCGGTCATGCAGGCCTACCGCCCCAACTGTCGTCGGCTCAGGTCAAGGTCATGCCGGGATCGCTGCCGCGAACCTCTCTCCCCGCAGCTTCTCGCTCCAGGTGTCGTCAAGAGGCGCAAGCCTATCCGCGCCTGTCGACCATTTCAGTAGCAGATCGGCGATGGCTGGGTTGCGGGCCAGCGCCGGGCCGTGCGAATAAGTCCCGAGGATCTTGCCCGCCCAGGCCCCCTCGGTCTGGCCGTCGTTGCCGATCCCGCCGGTCACCCGGGCCAGCGGGGTGGCGTGCTGGCCGAGGTGGGTACGCCCGCCGTGGTTCTCGAAACCGGTCAGCGGCGGCAGCCCCAGCCGGGGGTCGATGTCACCGCGCAGCTCGCCGACCGCCCGGGTCTCGCCACGGTCGGAGTGGATGTCGAGCAGACCCAGCCCGGCACACTGCACCCCCTTGGCGAAGAACGAGTGACCGAGCAGCTGGTAACCCGCACAGATCGACAGCACTGCGGCACCCTGATGGATCGCCTGGTGCAGGCCGCCGTCGGCGATCAGCCGCTGGGACGCGAGCGCCTGCGGGCCGTCCTCGCCGCCGCCGATCAGGTAGATGTCGGCCGAGTTCGGCATCCGCTGGTCGGAGCGGACCTCGTAGGTCTCCACCGGGATGCCCCGGGCGGCCGCCCGGGCGGCCAGGATCAGCAGATTGCCACGGTCGCCGTAGGTCGAGAGCAGATCGGGGTAGATCCACACGATCCGCAGGGCCTCAGTTGACACGGTCCAACTCCGCTCGGATGTCCTGGAACGCCGTGTAGTTGGCGATCACTTCGAGGCGGCCGGGCGGCACGGACCGCAGCGCCTCGTCGAAAGTCTGTACGTGCCGGAACTGCACCTGGTTCACCTGCAGACGGACGGCCAGGTCGAACGCCCGGTCCCCGGTGATCAGCACCGGACGGTCGCGCAGCGGGGAGAAATCGACGTCCCAGAGCCACGACGTGTCCAGCCCGTCGGGGTCACGGGCGTTGATCCCGAGCAGGGTGGGCGCCTGGTCGGCCATGTCGAAGGCCTCCAGCCAGCTCGCCGGGTTCTTCGCCAGGAGCAGCCGGATGTTGCGGCCGTCCCTGTCCACCTGCGCGTAGCGGCCGGCGATCGACGCGACCTGCTTGAGAGTGCTGACCGCCTCGATCGGCCGGACCCCGAACTGGGCCGCCACGGCCAGCGCGGTGGCCGCGTTACCGATGTTGACCCGGCCCGGGAGCTGCAGCTGCACCAGGTGCCAGTCGCCGTTCGGGTCGAACACGCCGCCGTCCTCGACCACCCACGACGGGCGCGGCCTGCGCAGCGGGCAGCCGGTGCACCACCAGTCACCCTGTGCGCGCTCGATCGGGTGACCGCTCTCCGGGCAGACGAACGAGTCGTCCAGCCAGCGCTGGCCGGCGCTGAACCAGACGATCTGCGGGCTGCCGCTGGCCGCCCACACCACGAGCGGGTCGTCCGCGTTGGCGACCACCTTGATCTCCGGGTGGGAGGCGAGTTTGGTCTTCCACATCTGCGCCATCATCGCCACCTCCTTCGCCCGGTCCAATTGGTCCCGGGAGAGGTTGAGCAGCGCCACCACCTGCGGCTTGGTCTGGTCGATGACCTGGCCCAGGTAGTGCTCGTCGACCTCCAGGACGGCGAACGGGGTGTGCCCCTCCTTCGCCAGCGCCGAGGTGTGGCCGGTCGGCATGTTCGCCCCGTAGCCGTTGGTGGCGACCCGGCCGAGGACCCCGACGGCGGCCGCGGTGAAACGGGTCGTCGTGGTCTTGCCGTTGGTGCCGGAGACCAGCGCGACAGCACGCCCGGCCGCCAGATGGGCTAGCAGGTCAGGGTCGATCTTGAGGCCGATCCAGCCACCGATCACCGAACCGTCGCCGCGTCCCGCGGCCCTGCTGAGCGCCGCGGCGGTCTTCGACACAGAGGTCGCGACCTTGGCGATGAGAGGCATTCCGTCCGTCACGCCAGCGAGGGTACCGGACTCGAACGTTACGTCGCGTTGCCAGACCGGCAAGATCATGATCCATTCGGTCTTTTCGCCGGTCCGGGCTTTTCGGACCTGGTGCTCGACTTTTTGTGTGTTCTGATTCACCCGTTACCTTGCACCTGGAGTAGTGAACTGACAACTCTAGGTAATGGCATTTGTTTCCTGGAGCTTACAAACTGGACATGACCTTTTCTCTCCATTACTCGTAGTGATCGTCCTCATGCTGACGATCATGGCCGAAGTCGGGTACCAAGGAATCCGCCGGGGGCACACCGCCGCCGGCCGCACCGGATCGGTTCACGCCGAGCCCTGCCCCGGGCCGGACCAGTGCGACACAAGCAAGCCAAGCCGACAACAAGGCAATCGGGGGCAGGGACGGGGGACCCAATTTCGGTCCTTTCCCACGCCGGGCACACACTGCCGGCCGCCGGGCCTGTACCGCCGGCCAAACGGGGAAGGATCTTGGGGTGAAGCCGCCCACCCGCGGCCGGGCAAGCCCTTCCGCCCGAACCCGACAGCTAACCTCGCAGGCGTGCCGGAGGGAACTCTCTACCGTGCACGAACACAGTTCGAGCCGTCGCAGCCGCATGCCCGCATTCGGCCCCGGCACCGTCGCACTGTCCCTGGGTCTCTGCCTCTGTGCCGGACAGTTGATCGCAGCCTCGCCGGCCTCGGCGGCTACGACCACCACCGTCACCCCGGTCGCCGCCTCGTCGGCCGCCGTGAAGGTCACCCCCACGCTGGCCGCCTCGACCAGCACCCGGAACCTCAAATGGGGCTCCACCCTCAAGGTCACCGCCAAGGTGATCGACCCCGCCACCGGCAAAGTCGCCAAGGGCACCGTCCGTCTCCAGGGCTACAGCAACGGCGCATGGCGCAACCTGGACACCGGCACCGTCAAGAGTGGCAAGGTCACCCTCACCGCCAAACCGAAGTCCACCCTCTGGGTCCGGACCCTCTTCACCGGTTCCGGCTACAACCAGAAGGTGACCACAAAGGTCAAGGTCAAGGTCCTCGCCAGCGGTGCCAAGATCCTTGCCGAGGCGAAGAAACACAAGGGCGCGCTCTACAAGTACGGGGCCTCCGGGCCCAGCCGGTTCGACTGCTCCGGCTTCACCAAGTACGTGTACAAGAAAGCCGCCGGGAAGAGCCTGCCCCACAAGGCGAACTCGCAGCAGAAGTACGGGAAGTCGGTCTCCAAGAGCAGCAAGAAGGTCGGAGACCTGATCATCTTCCGCAACGGGTCGTACGGCTACCACGCCGGTATCTATGCCGGAAACGGTTACGTCTACGACTCGCCGCACACCGGCGCGCGGGTCGGCAAGCACAAGATCTGGAACAAGAACTACGTGGTCCGGCGTCTGGTCGCCTGATCCGGCACGTTCCCGGGTCGGTTCCAGTTCGGGCCGGGTGCGTCTGTTCTGCGAATCCCCCGCTGGTTCGAAGCGACTCACCACGGTCGTACGGCGGGTGTCGCGCAGCGGCTGCAGTAAGTAAGGAATAGCAACGCCTTCTGTGGGGCGTGATCCGGTTCGGGTCGCGCCCCACAGGCATACTCGTCATCCGTCATGGACGACAGCTCCACGACGGGTTTCGTGACGCTCGGCCCGAGGGCAGGCACTCGCGTGGTGGAATCGCCGCGTCGTTCTCCATGCACCCGCCGATGCAGGAACGGGCGTGGCGCGTCGGGTATGCGCCGTCCGGGACTGTGGATTCCTCTGCGGCCGAGTGTGCGGTGGGCGCCTTTCCTTATGGTTCTGCCTGCACGCTCCCCAGGCGACTGCCAGTCTTCTCGGGCGTCTGCCGGTAGGACAGTCTTCTCGGGCGTCTGCCGGTAGGCCTCCCGGGCGCCTGTCCACACTTTCCGCGATCTTGGCCACCATGCCACCGTCGGGGTCTCCGCTTGCTCGGCGGCCGGCCGTCGCTTTGGTCGCCGGTAGCCGGTCGATAGTCGCCGGCAAATAGCCAGCCGTCAGCCGTCAGCCGTCAGCCGTCAGCCGTCGGCCGTCGGCCGTCGGCCGTCAGCCATTGCTTGAGTACTCGCCTCGCCCGGGCCCCCATCATCGGTCCACGTTTGCGGAGCGTGTGCTCGCGTCGGCGCCCGAGGCCCGGCGAATCCCCACGATCCGCTGATCGTGTCGCGGCATCGGTTCCGCAGACCCTGCCATCGCACGCAAGCGTGATCGTGCGCCCTCCCCGCCCCTGCCCGCCCCTGCCCCGGCCTGCCCGCCCCTGCCCCGGCCTGCCCGCCCCTGCCCCGGCCTGCCCGCCCCTGCCCCGGCCTGCC
>DATMVU010000596.1:0-6258 GCA_035562875.1 Actinoplanes sp.
GGTCGGCGAGCGCGGCGGGGCTGGGGTGGTCGAAGATCGCGGTCGCGGACAGTGTCACCCCGGTGGCGGTGCCGAGTCTGTCGCGGAACTCGACCGCGGTCAGCGAATCGAAGCCGAGTTGCTGAAAGCTCCGCTCCCCCGGTTCGTTTCGTGGAGCGTCGTGTTCCAGCACCTCTGCTGCCAGGGTGCGGACCACATCGAGGAGCGCCCCGCGCCGAGCAGCCGCTGGCAGGTGGGACAACCGTTCCCGCAACGCGCCGGCTGGTTGTTCGGGGTCCTCATCGGGTTCCGATGTCGTGGCCGAAGGATCGGCCCGGCGTGGGGTGGCGAGTTCGGCAAGCCAGTACCGCTCGGACACAGGCGCGGGCGTCGGCAGGTCCACCGGGCGGACGTCTCGGCCGGCGAACACGGCCGCCCAGTCCACCGTCGCGCCGGCCACATAAGTCCGGGCCGCGAGCCAGGCCGACGAGTCGGGGTGGCGGTCGCTCCCCGGAACAGGCGTCGCACGGCCGGCCCCGGCAACCCCGCGCAGCGTTCCGGCCGGGCTTCCGCCCTGGGCGAGAGCACTCAGCGCACGGGCGAGGTGCGACCGGTCACTGGTGACCACCGCCGCCCGGTGAGCCCGGGCGGCGGTGGTCACGGCGAGGGAGAACGCCAGGTGGGACACGTCGAGGTCGCCATGCGTGTCCAGGAATCGCCGCAGGTTCCGCGCTCGTGCCCGTAATGCGCGATCGCTGTCGCCGGACAGGACGAACGGCAATTCACCCACTATCACGTACGCCTCCCCCGCTCGAATCGGCATTTTCCTCACCGGTCGACATCGCTATGCGTACCGATGAAATCCTTGTCCGGCTTTCTTTCCGACCAGTCCACCTTCCACCATTCGCCGCAGCAGCGGTGGCGGCGCGTATTGTGGTTCCTTCAATTCCTCGTACATGGCCTCACCGACGGCGGCGATGGTGTCCAGCCCGATCATGTCGGCCAGCGCGAGCGGACCCATCGGGTGCCCACAGCCCAGCGTCATACCCTGGTCGATGTCCTCGGCCGAGGCGGCACCCGACTCCAGCATGCGGACGGCGCCCAGCAGATAGGGGATCAGCAGGGTGTTCACCACGAAACCCGGCCGGTCCTGGCCCCGGATCACTTTCTTGCCCAGCGTGCCGGTGACGAAAGCCGACGTGCGGTCGATGGTCTCCGGCGCGGTGTGCAGCGAACCGATCAGTTCGACGAGCGGCATCACCGCAACGGGGTTGAAGAAGTGCACGCCGACCACCCGGCTGGGATCACCGGTGGCCTGGCCGATTTTCATGATCGGGATCGACGACGTGTTCGTGGCCAGAACGGCCTGCGGGTCCTTGACGATCCGGTCGATCGTGCCGAACACCGCCTCCTTGTTCTCGAGGCGTTCGCCGACAGTCTCCAGCACGAACTGGCAGTCGCTCAGGGTGTCCGGGTCGTCGGAGAAGGAGATCAGCGCCTGCGCCGCGTCCCGCTCGGCCTCGGTGATCTTGCCTTTGCTCAGTCTCCGCTGGTACGAGGACTCCAGGCGTGCTCGGTCGCGGGCCGCGCTGGCGCTGCTGGACACCACGATGTTCACGTCCAGGCCGGCCCTGGCACACAGATCAGCGAAACCCGATCCCATCAGCCCGCAGCCGACCACGCCCACCCGCTTGATCACGGTACTCACGCCGCCTCCTTGCCAGAGCACCACCGCACCAGAACGCCGCCGAGGGACATGCCGCCACCGAAAGCGGCCAGCAGCACCAGGGAGCCGTCCTTGATCACGCCGGTACGGACGGCGTCGTCCAACGCGACCGCAACCGAGGCACCGCCGGTGTTGCCGTATCGCTCCAGCACCCGGTGGGTATGCGTTCCGGCCAGGCCGCACTGCGCCGCCAGCTCGTCCAGCAGCACGCCGTTGGCCTGGTGCGGCACGAAACAGTCGATCTCGGCGGCGTGGGTGCCGGCTCTGGCGAGCAGCTTCGCCAGGAATGGGGGAACGTTCTCCAGCACGAATTCCCGTACCCCTCGGCCTTGCATGGTGAAGAAGTGGCCGCCGTCGGCGATCGTCCGCGCCGAGGTCGGCGCCCGGCTGCCACCCGCCGGGACCTTGACGAGGTGTTCGGCATCGCCGCGGGTGCCCAGCTCCACATCGATGATCCCGTAGCCCTCCTCCACCTGGCCGATGACGGCCGCTCCGGCGCCGTCGCCCAACAGGATCGCGGTCCGGCGGTCGTCGAAGTTCAGGATCCTGGAGTACACGTCGGCGGCGACCACCACGGCGTGGGCGCCGGGGCGGGCCGATACGAGGCTGCGGGCGAGTTCGACGCCGTAGACGAAGCCGGCACACACCAAGTTGATGTCGAAGCAGGCCGCGGAGGTGGTTCCGGTCAGTTGCTGCACGATGCTGGCCGTCGGCGGCTGGGGGAAGTCCCCCGTCGACGTGGCGACGATCAGGTAGTCGACGCTGCCGGCCGGCAAGCCGGCCTGGTCGAGCGCCGCCAGGACCGCCTTGGCGGCCAGGTCGGAGGTCGCCTCGTCATCGGCGGCGAAACGTCTGCTCCGGATGGCGGTCTTGCGGACGATCCACTCGGACGTGGCATCCGGCACCAGCGCGACGATGTCTTCATTCGACACGCTGCGCTCGGGAAGATAAGCGCCTGTGCCCAGGAATCCGACGGCAGGTCGAGTCATTGGTGTCTCACTCCGTCACCTCGTGCGGTTTGACATTCGACGGAAAAACTGTCTCGCCGATACGGCATTGTGCGACGAGTAAAGGTTAGCGGCCGATCCCTTACCCAAAATCCCCTACCGCCCCCTACTCATGTCCGGCACCATTCTTGACCTGGGCCGTCGAACGCGGCGCGATATTAACTTCGTCAGGTTCACGGCGACCGTACGGCGAAATCGGGAATGTAAAGTCACCATCCCATCGCCACCGCGGCGACCAGGTCACGCTTGTGCGTGATCGACACCGTGACCCGGCTGACTCCGGCGGCGCTCGCCGCGCCGGCCGCCGTACCGGTCAGCTCGATGACCGGCGCACCCGAACCGGCCTTGGTCACCACGATGTGGCTGGGCACCACGCCCTGGAACAGGCCGGTGCCCAGCACTTTGAGCACGGCCTCCTTGACCGCGAACCGGCCGGCCAGGAACTCCGCTCCCCGGCCGGGATCCAGTGTCGCGGCGTACTCGAGTTCAGCTCCGGCGAAGGCGAAGCGCCGGAACCAGTCGCGGGTCAGCAGGCCGTCCAGTTCGCCGCGGGTGGCGAGGTCAATCCCGAGACGCATCCGGCTCGCCGTCCCGGAAGAAGTCGTTCTTCAGCAGGCCCTGGAACACCGACAGCCGGTGCAGGTTGCTCGTGCCCTCCATGATCTCGAACGCGCGCAGGTCCCGGTAGGCCTTCTCCAGCCACGGGTGCTCGATCAGCGAGGCCGGGCCGAGCAGTTCCGCGGCCAGGATGGCCGCCCGCTCGCCGAGCTGTGCGGCCCGCATCTTGACCGCGCCGATCCGGTGCTGGTTGACGACTCCGTGGTCGATGTCTGCGGCCACCTCGAGGATGGCCCGGAGAACGGCGGCAATCCGCTCCTCCAGGCCATCCACTCGTGACCTGTCCCAGCGGGACAGCACCGCCCGGTGGGCGCGCAGGTAGTCACAGACCGCCCGGGTCTGGCCGAGCGTCATGGCGGCCAGCCCGGGCCGGATCCTCAGCAACGCGTGCAGCGCGCCGTACACACCACGCCGGCTGGGCGGACGGTGCCTGCCGAGGACCCGGTCGGCGGGGATACGGACATCGGTGAACACCAGCCGGCTGATCCGGGCGCCGCGTAGGCCGATCATCGGGAGCAGTTCGCCGTGGAAACCCGGGTCGGCCGGGTCGACCACGACCGCCTCGATGCCCCACGGTCCCGGCGCCCGGCGGCAGAACACCACGCCGGCCTCGGCTCGCGCGCCGTTGCCGATGTAGCGTTTCTCACCGTTGAGCAGGAACCCGTCGCCGTCCGGTGCCGGGGTGAGCCGGGTCTCCAGCTCCAGTGCGGCCGATCCCTTGCCCGGCTCGGTGAGCCCGAAAAACGTCCACTTCGGGCCATCAGCGATCCGGCCGAAGAACTCCGCGCGCTGGGTGTCGTCACCGAGTTCGCGGACCACGTCCCGGGACAGGCTCGCGCCGGGCGCGGCCAGGACCGCGTTCGGGTCGCCGTACGAGATCGCCTCCATGATCACCGCCATGGCCGTGCAGGTGGGGTCGAACGGCTCGGCAGCGAGCCGGGTCTGGAACTCCGGCGGGGTGAACACCTGGTCCAGTAGAGGGAACGCGGGCAGGTCCAGGTGGTCGACGATGGCGTCGGGATCGCGGTCCAGGGTCATGCCCAGCTCGCGCAGGTCCGGCGCCACCTCCCGGCATCGCTCACGCAGCCGGCGCAGCGGCTCGTCGAGCAACTCGTCGCCGGCCTGGACGCGGGATGCGTACAGCGCGGTCATGTGCCCTCCTCGTGCAGGTAGACGTTGCCGGTCACCTCGGCGAGATGCAGGTCGCCGCCCGGCCCGGAGACCAGGAAGCTGCTCGCCCCCAGCAGGCTCAGGAGCAGGCGCCCGGCGGCCACCAGCGCCTGATGCGCCCGCCACCGCGCCGCCGGGTCGGTCACCGGCAGCATCGCGGTCTCCCGGATCTCCAGCGCCACGTCGGCCAGCCCTGTCTGGACCAGCTGGCGGTCCAGCAACGGGGTCCCGCCCGAGGAACGCTCCGCCAGATGAGTCATGGCGTGCGCGATCTGCTGCCGCAGGAGGCTTCGGTGCAGCCGCAGCAGTCCACTGGCGAACTCCGCCCGCACGTCCGGGTCGGCCGGCTCACCTCGCCCGACCCCCAACCCGAAGCGGGCCAGTGGGTGATCGGGGTTGTCCGGCACGGTGCCGGTGGAGCCGAGCACCACACCGGACGCGGACACGACCGGGCGGTCGCCTCCGGTCTGCCGGTGCAGCATGTCCAGTTGCGCCGCGTATGCGCTCACGGCGGGTCCTCCTCGGTCCGGCGACGTAACAACGCCGCGTGGCTTCGCCCGGTTCGCGGGTCGGTGTCGCACAGCACCAGCGCGACCTCGGTCTGCGCCCAGGTTTCGTGATGTCGCGCCAGGTCCAGCCAGACGCTGGTGCAGTAGGAGCCGCGGTCCACCCGGTGTACCGGCAGAGCGGGGGCGGCGACCGCGGCCGGGTCGGTCCACGGACCGGCCACGACGAGTGCGGGTACGCCGTCCGCTGCCCGCCCGATCAGCGCGGCCAGATCGTCGGATGCGGGCGGGATCGGGTCGAGCACCCATGGCCCGCCCGCTCCCAGCACGAGGACCGCGGCCGAATCGGCCAGCCCGCCGCGGGCGATCGGGTCGTCGTGGCCGAAGGTGCTCTGCTCGAGCACCACCACCGCACCCTTGCGGCAGCGCCCGGATTTCGCGTACGCGTCGGCGATGCGCAGCGCGGTGAACGGGGCCCGCAGGCCTTGTTCGGACACCGCGAAGTTCTCCGAGCCGCCCCCCAGCAGGCGGTCCACGTGGCCGCCGACGCACCGGAGCGGGTACAGGTCGGACAGCCCATGGGCCACCACGATCAGGTCTGGTGCGGGTGGCTCGGGCAACCGGCCGAGCACGTGCTCGGCCAGTTCCTGGAACGTTATGCCCGGGCCGCGCTGCAGGAGACGTTCGTCGAAGGGCACTGCGAACGGGGCCAGCAGGTCGGCCTGGAAGTCGACCAGCTGTTCGTCCCGTACGTACGGGTTGCGGTAGTCGGCCACGTACGCGGCGGCCGACGTCAGGGACAGGGACATCGTGCTCACACGGCGACGTCGAGGTTGGCCTGCAGGTAGTCGGCCAGGGTGCCCAGCGTGCGGAAGTTGTCCATCTGCAGGGACTCCGGGTCGACTTCGAGGCCGGTGTGGTCCTCCAGCGCCATCAGCACGGTCAGCACCGAGGTGGAGTCCAGGTGCAGGTCCTCGAACAGCCGGGTGTCCTCGTTGATGTCCGAGTAGTCCCGCTGCATGACCTCGGCCAGCGCGGTGGTGACCATCTTGAGAATGCTCGCTCGATCCATTACCGAACTCCTTAAACCTCGATGAGGAACTGCTTGTCCAGCAGGTCCTCGACGGTGTCCCGGCGGCGCACCAGGTGGGCGGTGCCGTCGAGGACCAGTACCTCGGCCGGATAGCCGTGGCTCAGGAACAGGCCGGGTGATGCGGACGGCCCGTAGGCGCCGGAACGTTCCACCCCGAGC
>DATMVU010000597.1:0-2027 GCA_035562875.1 Actinoplanes sp.
CGGAAGGTTCTGGTCGATCCGTCCACCGGCGCGGAGACGCTCGGCGGGCCCGCCGATCCGGCTGATCTGTTCTGGACCAGCCGCTGGTGGCCGGGGCCGGGCCGGATCGAGGTCGGTACGCCGCGGGACCGGGCCTGGGCCGAAGCGGTCGCGTCGCTGCGGCGTGGGGTGGCGCTCTGCGTCGACTACGGGCACCTGGCGGCGGACCGGCCGGCGTTCGGGACGCTGACCGGGTTCCGGGGTGGACGGCAGGTGCCGCCGGTACCGGACGGGCGCTGCGACATCACCGCGCACGTGGCGATGGACGCGGTGGCGGCCGCGACCGGGGTTCCGCATCGGATGGTCCGGCAGCGGGCGGCGCTGCGGGCGCTCGGTGTGGACGGGACGCGGCCGTCGCTGGAGCTGGCCAGCACCGACCCTGCGGGCTACCTGCGGCGGCTCTCCACCGCCGGGGCCGCCGCCGAACTCACCGACCCGGCCGGACTCGGCGGGCACTGGTGGCTCTGGCACGAGGTCGGGCTCCCCACACGTGGCACGATGCTCGGGTGACCTTCCGAGAGATGACGGTCGGCACCGGCGCCGGCCTCGACACCGCCGACATGGTGCTCAACATCGGGCCGCAGCACCCCTCCACACACGGTGTGCTCCGGCTCAAACTCCGGCTGGACGGGGAGCGGGTCGTCGAGTGCGAGCCGATCGTCGGCTACATGCACCGGGGCGCCGAGAAACTGTTCGAGGTGCGTGACTACCGGCAGATCATCATGCTGGCGAACCGGCACGACTGGCTGTCCGCGTTCTCCAACGAACTGGGTGTGGTCCTCGCCGTCGAACGGCTGATGGGCATTGAGGTGCCGGAGCGCGCCACCTGGCTGCGGATGGCGCTGGCCGAGCTGAACCGGGTGCTCAACCACCTGATGTTCCTCGGCTCCTACCCACTCGAGATCGGTGCGATCACGCCGATGTTCTACGCGTTCCGGGAACGCGAGACGCTGCAGGCGGTCCTCGAGGAGGTGTCCGGCGGGCGGATCCACTACATGTTCAACCGGGTCGGCGGGCTGAAGGAGGAGATCCCGGCCGGCTGGACGAAACGGGCCCGGCAGGCGGTCGCTGCGGTCCGCAGACGGATGCCCGACCTCGACGGGATCATCCACCGCAACGACATCTTCATGGCGCGAACCGTCGGCGTCGGGGTGCTGAGCGCCGAGGACGCCGCCGCCTACGGCGCCTCCGGACCGGTGGCCCGGGCCAGCGGACTGGACTTCGACGTACGCCGGGACGAGCCCTACCTCTACTACGACCAGCTCGACCTGCCCGTCGTCACCCGGACCACCGGCGACTGCCACGCCCGGTTCGCGGTGCTGCTGGAACAGGTCACCGTCTCCCTCGACCTGGTCGACCAGTGCCTCGACCAGGTCGAACGGATCGGCGGGCCGGTCAACGTGCGGCTGCCCAAGGTGGTCAAGGCGCCGGAGGGGCACACCTACGCCTGGACCGAGAACCCGCTCGGGGTCAACGGCTACTACCTGGTCTCGCGGGGCGAGAAGACCCCGTGGCGACTCAAACTGCGCACCGCGTCGTACGCCAACGTGCAGGCGCTCGCCACCCTGATCCCGGGCTGCCTGGTACCCGACCTGATCGCCATCCTCGGCTCGATGTTCTTCGTCGTCGGCGACATCGACAAGTAGGGCACTACCAGTTGTTCTGGCTCCGGTCGTAACCCGGCATGTTCGCGAAGTCGGCGAGTGTGCCGACGTTGGTGTCGTTCGCGGACGGGCGGTGACGGCGGGCCTTGTACTGGGCGGTGCTCTCGGACGGCTGCTGGTCGTGGTAGCCGTTCTGGTCGTAGTCGCCCTGCTCGTAGTCGCCCTGCTCGTATCCGGTCTGGTCGTAACCACCCTGCTCGTAGCCGCCCTGGCCGTATTCGTCCTGGGCGTAGTCGGCCTGGGTGTACTCGTTCGCGCCGTAGTCGTTACCGGTGTAACCGTTCTGGGCCGGTTCGATGGCGCCGGAGGCGTCGGGGTGGCCGT
>DATMVU010000598.1:0-9471 GCA_035562875.1 Actinoplanes sp.
ACTGGAGTTTCGACAGGGTGTTCAGGCCCGAGCCGATACCGGCGCCGCCGCTGGTCGGGGTGCGGTAGGCGTGTGTGGTGTCGGCCGCGTACAGGTGGGCGTGGTAGTTGAAGTCCTCCTGCACCTGCACCACGTCGAACGGGCCGAGCCGCTGGCCGATGGCGGTGTGCGCGGCCTGCCTGTCGACTTCGGCACTGGAGATGATGTCGGGAAGACCGGCGACGTTGTACGTGAGGACGGTGAACGTTCCCGCGGCGGCCTGGGCCGGGGCGGGCGCGAGGACGAGCGGGCTCGCCAGGGCGGCGAGTGCGATGACGGCGCGTCTCATGGGGGATGCCTTCCATCGATGGGGGTTACCGGACGGTAGCGATCGGCAACCCGGGGATGGAAGTCCCTTTGAAAATAATTCACATCCGGACAAGCGGGTGTTTGCGGAACGGTCGTGTCCCCCGTCGAGTCTCGCTGCTCGTGAACCTCAGCCGCCGCACTCTCCTGCTCGCCGGTGCCGCCGCCGGTGCCGCCGGTCTGGCCCCCGCCCCGGCCTTCGCCATCACGAAGACGTCGCTGTCCTTCGTCGACGCCTACCGGACCAACACCACGGCGAACCTCACCGCAGAGACCAACGCCGCCGTACGGATCCTGTCCGGCTTCCAGAAGGTGTGGAGCACCGGCACCGCCTGGAACAACGGCACCGTCCTGGACCGCGAGTTCCTGCGGGCCAACATCCGGTACGTGGTGCGGACGACCCGCCAGCGCACCGCCGCCGAAGCCGCCCGGTCGTTCGTCGTGGACCGGCAGCACCAGAGCTACTCGGTGATCGCCGGGCTCGGCCCGCTCGCCGACGCCTACAAGGCCGGATCACTCGCGGTCACCGGCATCACCACCGCGCCGGCGACCACCCCCGCGACCACGGTCAGCGACACCGTCCCGGCCGGTGCGCCCGCCGGATCCGCGCTCGGTGCCGGCTCCGCCACGTCCGAACTGGGCAAGGTCGTCACGCTGGTGAACACGCTGCGCGGCAACTGGTCGTCGGGGAACCCGAGCAAGTTCGCGTTCCAGTACCCGCGCCCCTGGCGACTGACCGAGAACGGTCAGGTCGTCGACACCGGCGCCGTCGACGAGTTCGGCTACCCGGTCTACGACTCCGCGGTGATCGTCACCCCCACCCTGCTCCGGCAGCGCAGCACCACCCCGGCCGAGGACGGCGGTTACGTCTCCGGGCACACCAACGCGCTGTTCCTGGCGGCGCTGGCCTTCGCCTACGCGGTCCCGGAACGCTTCCAGGAGATGGTCACCACCGCTTACGACCTGGCGCACACCCGGATCGTCACCGGCATGCACTCCCCCGCGGACGTGATCGGCGGCCGGATCCTCGGCACCGCGCTCGCCGCCGCCATCCTCAACGACCCCGCCAATGCGACAGTCAAGGCGGAGGCGCGGGCGCAGGCGTTCGCCTATTTCGAAGACCTTCTGCCGTACGCCGGGTCGGGCGCCGACCGTGACACCAACGCCCGCATCGTCGGGCCCAAGTTCACCTACGGCCTGCCGTCCCGCCGGTCGAACCTCCGCTTCGAGGTGCCGAAGGGCGCTGAGGTGCTGCTGGAGACCCGCCTGCCCTACCTGGACGCCGACCAGCGCCGGGAGGTCCTGCGGACCACCGGCCTGCCCGCCGGCAACCCGATCCTGGACGGTCCCGAACAGTGGGGCCGGATCAACCTGTTCGCCGCCGCCGACGGTTACGGCGCCTTCGACCGGACGGTCGCCGTCCGCTTGGACGCCGCCGCGACCGGTTTCGCCGCCGCCGACGTGTGGCGCAACGACATCGAGGGCCGGGGTGGCCTGGTCAAACTGGGCAGCGGTTCGCTGACACTCACCGGAGACAACGACTACCGCGGCGGTACGACGGTGGCCGGCGGCACCCTGGTCGCCGCCTCGAAGTCGGCCCTGGGCTCCGGCGATCTGACGGTCAGCGGCGGCACCCTGCGCCTGACCGCGGCGAAGACCCACGTCAGTGGTTCGGCCCGGCTCAGCTCCGGCAAGCTGGCCCTCACCGTCCGCCCGCACGGAGCGGCCCCGCTCACCGTCGGCGGCGAGGCCGTCATCGGCTCCGGCACGGTCCTCGAGATCGCGGTCGCTGAGAACGGCAGGTACGACTCGCCGATCCCGGTACTCAAGGCCCGCCGGGTGCGCGGCCAGTTCGCCGGGGTCGTCGTGACCACGCCCGGCTACCGAGCCACCCTGTACCAGCAGGGTGACACGATCACCGTGCGCCTGCGCAAGGCCTGACCCGGTTCGCACGGCGGGGCTTGCGATCGTCGCGGGCCCCGCTGCCGTCCGGGGCACGCATGACCCGGCGGCCAGGGACGGTCGGGAGGATCGCCGGCAGCAGCCGCCGGGGCTACGGGACCTTTCCCGTCCGTACCGAAAGAAGGGGTAGGCCTTTCAGCGCGGGATGAGCCGGTGGCGCGTCGGTGATGATGGCGGTGACGCGGTCCGGCGGGAGGACCCGGAACGGGGAGGCCGCACCGATCTTCTCCTCGCTGGCCAGCACATATGTCTCGGCTGCCCGGCCGGCCAGCGTGCGCTTGATCGCCGCCTCGTCGGGGTCTCCGGTGGTCAGGCCGGCCTCGTGGTGGACTCCCGTCACACCCAGCAGGAACAGGTCTGCGGTGATGTCCCGGGCCGCCTCGGCGACCGCTGCGCCGGACGTGACCGCGGAGTGTTTGAACAGGCGCCCGCCGAGTACGTAGACGTCCACCGCCGGGTGGCTGACCAGGGCGGCCGCAACCGTCACACTGTGCGTGACGATGGTCGCCCGCAGGTCGGGAGGCAGGGCCGCGGTGACCGCCAGGGCCGTGGTGCCGCCGTCGAGCAGGACCGTGCTGCCGGGGCGGATCAGGGCGGCCGCCGCCACGGCGACGCGTTCCTTGCTCGTCGTCGCCACACCCGTGCGGGTGGCGTAGTCGGCGATCGCCGGGGAGACCGGCAGCGCGCCGCCGTAGACCCGCTGACACAGGCCCGCCGCGGCCATCTCGCGCAGGTCGCGGCGGATGCTGTCCTCCGCCGCGCCCAACTCGGCGGCGATCTCCTTGGCCACCAGTTTGCCGTCGGCGTGCAGCCGGGCCAGCAGGAAATCTCGGCGCTCCGCAGCCAACATTCCTTGTTTCCCCTTACTTATGTCGACTATTGCGTGTTCTTGAGTGTACGGTAGCGGCCATGATGATTCTGATCGCCGGACCCTACCGCTCCGGGACCGGGGACGACCCGGCCCTGCTCGACGCCAACCTGCGCCGCCTCGAAGAGGCCGCCTGGCCGGTCTTCCAAGCCGGCCACGTGCCGATGATCGGCGAGTGGGTGGCCCTGCCGGTGCTGCGCGGGGCGGGCGGCACGAACGTCGCCGACCCGGTCGCCGAGCAGATCATGTACCCGGCCGCGGAACGCCTGCTGGAGCTCTGCGGGGCGGTGCTGCGACTGCCCGGCGCATCGAAGGGTGCCGACCAGGACGTGGCAATCGCGCAAAAACGCGGAATTCCCGTCTACTACGACGTGGCATCGATTCCCGCCGCTTGACAGGGATCGACGACGGCCGTTGAGTGTTACCCGGAGGTAACGCGATGATCCTTCGCCGGGCCGTACTCGTCGCCACACTGATCGCCGGAGCCCTCGTCGGCACTCCGGCCGCCGCCGCCCCGCCGGTGTGCACCGCACCCACGCCGAGCACCACCCAGCCCGGCTATCTGGTCGCCGATCCGGACTGCGACCTGGACGGCAAGCCGTTCACGGCGCTCGACGGGGCCCGGGTGCACACCGGGATCAAGGACGGTGCGGCCTACCGGATCGAGGTGCCACAGAACTGGAACGGCAAGCTGGTCGTCTACGCGCACGGCTATCGCGGCACCGGGACCACTGTGTACGTGGGCAACCCCGACCTGCGCAAGCACTACATCGACCGGGGATTCGCGTGGGCGGCGTCCAGCTACGCGACCAACGGGTACGACGTGGGGCAGGGCGTCACCGACACGTACGCGCTGATCGGGATCTTCCGGAGGATCGCCCGGCCGAGCCTGGTCTACATCTCCGGCGCGTCGATGGGCGGGCACGTCACAGCGGTGGCGATCGAGAGGTATCCGCGGACGTTCGCCGGGGCGATGCCGTACTGCGGGGTCCTCGGTGACGTCGAACTGTTCGACTACTTCCTGGACGCGAACGTGACGGCGGCGGCGCTGGCCGGGGTGAAGATCGAGTTCCCGATGCAGCCGGGCGCCGATTATCCGGCGCGGTGGGCGGCACAGGTGGCGCAGATCCGGGCCTCGCTTCCCCGGGGAACCTGGTCCGACGTCCTGGAACGGCGCAGTGGCGGCGAACGGCCCGGCTTCGACGGCGCGTTCGCCTACTGGGACGCGGCCTCCCAGAACGGGCTGCCGTTCCTGTTCAGCGTCTGGCCCGGCCTCAGCGGCGGCACGGCGGGCATCGCCTCCGGCAACCTGACCGACAACCGGCGCACGGTGTACCGGATCGACGACCGGCGGCAGCTCAGCAGGGCGGAGAAGAAGCTGAACGCCTCGGTGCTGCGAATCGCCCCGGCCGCCCGCGACGGTGTCCCCCGGATCAGCGGCCGCCCGACGATCCCGGTGCTGTCGCTGCACGGCATCGGCGACCTGTTCGTCCCGTTCTCGATGGAGCAGGAGTACGCCCGGTCCAACCACCGGTTCGTCTCCCGCGCCATCCGCGACGTGGCCCACTGCGGCTTCACCGCCCCCGAACTGACCCGCGGCTTCGACGACCTGGTCACCTGGGCCGAACAGGGCCGCCGCCCGGCCGGCGACCCGATCCTGAACCGCCGCGCGGTGGCCGGCCCGGACTTCGGCTGCCGCTTCACCGTCGGAACCCGGCCGCAGTTCGCACCCTGCCCGGTCGCCGACCCGAAGGCGACCCGGTGAGCCGGCCGCCCGCACTCACCTGCGAGGTCGCCGTGGTCGGCGCGGGACCTGCGGGACTCGGGGCGATGGCCGCGCTGCACGCGGCCGGGATCGATGCGCTGGTCATCGAGGCGGGCCCGGACCTCGACGACCGCGACGCGGCGGTCCCGGAGCACTACGCGGGCGGCGTCGGCGGCGCGGGGCTCTTCTCCGACGGCAAGTTCTCCTTCCACCCCTCCGCGACCGCGATGTGGGAGTGCGAACCGGGCTCCGTGCTGCGGCACGCCTACGACCGGATCGTCGATCTCCTGGCCGGGCACGGCATGACGGCACCGTCCTTCCCCACCTCCGGCGCCGGCCTTCCCGCCGGGGACGGCGACCATTTCCAGGCCAAGAGATATCCGTCGGCCTACCTGTCGCTGGAAGCCCGCTATCGCCTGAACCGTGACCTCGCCGCGGCAACCCAGGGCCGCCGGGTGCGCGGATCGGTCACGAAGGTCAGCTACGACGGATCGGGGCTCCCCGAGATCGTCGTGCTCGCCGGGGACATTCGCACCACGGTTCGCGCACGTTGCGTCATCTACGCCGGTGGGCGATTCGGCACCCTCTCCGCCGAATTCTCGGTGACCGGGCTGCGCACCAGGTTCCGCCGGGTCGAGATCGGGGTGCGGATAGAACAGCCGTCCGCGGACTTCTTTCTCCGCTCCGACGGCTATCTCGATTCGAAGTACATCCTTCCGCAGGCCTCCTCCGGCGTCGAATGGCGAACGTTCTGCTGTTGCCGGGAGGGCATGGTGGTGCGGTCGGTGTTCGGCGAATGGCAGACCCTGTCGGGCCGCGCGGACTGCCCTCCGACCGGACTTTCCAACGTCGGCTTCAACGCCCGGATAACCGATCCGGTGCTCGGCGCCAGAATATGGGACGAGGTGACCGCGCGTTTGCGTGGAACCGGACGGGAACTGACGATTCCACTCGCCGGCCTCTCGGCCGCCACGATGACCTCCGCCTTGGCGAACGTCTACGGAGATTACGCCGCCGAGGCGCTGGCATTCGGATTCGCCCGGCTGTCACGGGACTTTGACATCGGTACGGGCAGCAGTGGATCAATTCACGGTCCCTGCGTCGAAGGTGTCGGCACATACCTTCTTCTGACCAGGGATCTCCGGGCTACCGGCGGTGCTCCGATCTGGTTCGCGGGCGACTCGACAGGCATCTTCCGCGGCTTGACCGCCGCCCTCGTAAGCGGATATTTTGTAGCACTTCGCACACTTTCCTACCTTCGTTCAGACGTTTCCGAGGATGCATAGATGGACCTGACCGAACGCGTTCCGGTGATCTACACGGCACATTCGAAGTTGACCTTCTACTGTCGCGACGTCATCTCGGAATTCGTGCTCCGGAATGACGCGGTGCCGCTGAATCCATTTCGGGTCTTCGACTACTTCCTCGGCGACCGGGTCGACCGGGACCTGGTTCGCCGGGGCAACAACAACCTGGTGGCGATCGCCGACGAGACCTGGGTCTTCGGTGACGTGGCGGACGGCGTGCTCGCCGAGATCGAGCTGGCGTACGGCCTGGGGAAGAAGGTCCGCTTCTTCACCATCGCCACCCGGGTGGCCGAGATCCAGGAGATCGGCCCCGAATCAGTCCGGTACGAGCAGGAGGTGCTCGACACGACCTCCCGCACCCCGGCGCAACTGACCGAGATCCTCGTTCGCCAGTCGAGAGGCGTCCGGCCGGGTGCGAAGATTCCCGAATGACTCCCCGGCGGCGTTCCCGGTAACCACGGCCAGGCCGTTGTACCTGAACTTCCTGGATCGGGAACTGGGACAGGCGACCGAGTTCGAGATCACCGCCGAGGCTCTGGAAAGCGCCCTCAAGAGGCTGATCCTGGGCACCGCGGCACCGTTGTACTGCGGCATCTCGATCATCTGGGAGAACACGTCGCTGGGCGAGGAGTCGAGGCTTCTCCTCTCCCATCTCGTCGAGACGGACGCGCTGCACCCGGTTTCGTACAACGCGACGGTCGACGAGTTCATCCGGTCGCGCCAGCGGCTGTACCAGCACGACGCGGGGCGGTATCCGCTCTACTTCACCGATCAGGTGGACCGGCTGCGGCGGATCGTCCCGGTCGTCTACAAGGCGGACGACACCACCGCCCGGTTGGAGGAGGATCTCGGGGGCTGGGCCGCGAGAAGCGCGCCGGACGGCGATGCGGCGGCCCGCCGGATCACCCTGCGCGCGCTGGGCAGCCGGGACTCCCAGGCGCTCACCTACAGCTACTTCTCGCCGTTCGTCCAAGCCGACCGGCATCAGGACGGAACGGCCGAATGGCACGTCCGCCGGCAGATCTCGCTCGGCTACACCGACCACTACCTGGACTTCGCGGACGGTGACATCCCCACCGGCATCCGCGGTCTCGGATACTTCGACGCGGCGCTGTCCCGGGACTTCCCGGCCGCCGACGTACCGCTGCTGGGCAGCCTTCTCACCGACGCCGGGCTCGGTGACCTGTTGTCCGAGCCCTGGCAGGCGAACGCTCAGGACTGGGACCTCATCCTGCGGAACCGCGGCTCGGGTGAGCACGGCAGGTTCGTCCGGCTGCTGCGGGTCCTGATCACCGCGACCGCCTCGGTCGTGGGCGGTGGCCCACCGGCCGGCCAGTTCTCCGTACGGCACCGGACCCGGTCCCTCCTGCGACAGTTCGCGCTCGATCCCGAACCCGGAACGACAGCCGGCATGCCCGTCTCCGAACGTCTGCACGCGGCAGAACTCGCCGCGGAACGGATGGCCGCCCGGCTCGGGCGCGACGTCCGGCTGGCCCACGCGATTGCCGAGGCGAAAGCGAGTCAGATGAACGAGCGAACCGACGTGCTGGTGGTCACGGCGACCGCCGTGGAGACCCGCGCGGTGCTGGCCATGGCCTCGGAACAGTGGAAACTCACGGCGAAGCCGTACCACATCGGCGACAAGTCGTACTGGGACATCGGGCACGTCGCAGGCGCCCGTGTCCGCCTCACCCAGACCGAGATGGGCAGCGGCGGGCCGTCCGGATCGACGCTCACCGTGACGGAGGCGATCCGGGCCCTGGATCCGGGCGCCGTGGTGATGGTCGGTATCGCCTTCGGCATCGACGAGGACCGGCAGCGGCTCGGTGACGTGCTCGTATCGCAGCAGTTGCTGGCCTACGAGCTCCAGCGCGTCGGTACCCGGGGCAATCGTCAGCGGCTGGTCCCCCGCGGTGACCGGGTGAGTCCCTCCCCACGGCTGCTCGATCGATGCCGGACCGCGGCCGTCACCTGGCGGGAGTGCGACGTCCACTTCGGGTTGATCGTGTCCGGCGACAAGCTCGTCGACAACCTGGCGTTCCGGGCCGGTCTCGTCGACCTCGCCGGCGGGGAGGCGCAGGGTGGCGAGATGGAGGGCGCCGGTCTCTACGCCGCCGCCCATCGCAACAAGGTCGACTGGATCGTGATCAAGGCGATCTGTGACTGGGCGGACGGCACGAAGGAGGTGGAGCGGACCGGACGGCAGGCTCTCGCGGCCCGTAACGCCGCGAACTTCCTCTCACATCTGCTCGGGCAGGGCGGCCTGGTCTGACCCGGTGGACGGGTGGAGGAGGCCGGGCAGCTCCCGGTTCTTCAGCAGATCGGCGAAGGGCGGGAAGACCGGGTGCGGCAGCGTGTCGGCGGTGACCCAGCGCAGCCGGGTGAACTTGTCCGGTTCCCGGACCGTGGGCTCACCGTCGAGGTACTCGCCCACCATCCAGATCGTCACGTAGTGCCGCTGCGAGTCTGCGAAGAGATCGTTGGTGACCGTCGCCACCCGGAGTGCGCCGACCTCGACACCGGTCTCCTCGATGACCTCCCGCTGGGACGCCTCAGCGAAGGACTCGCCGTGCTCCAGATGCCCGCCCGGCAGTGACCATGTGCCGTGGCCGTGCCGGCTCTCCCGGAATCCCATCAGGAACTCGTCGTTCGCGTTGAGTACGAAGACGCCCAGACCTACCCGGGGTGGTGTTCGCGTCACCGGATTCCCTTCTCGTGAATCAGGTGCCGCAGACTATCGAACGGCGTCCGGGCCTTCGGCGAGGCGCTCGGCCGGGTCACCCGTGCGGGGCCGGTTTCCGGAGACCGTGTCCTCCAGGATTCCGCGGAAGGCGCGGGCGGCCGGGGACGCCGAACCGGACGTGCGCTGGGCGGTGAAGATGGTGCGGTGTGGTGCGCCGTCCAACTGCAGCAGCCGGGCCGGGGTGCCGCGGCCGGCCCAGATCAGGTCGGGGATCAGCGCCACCGCGTTGCCGGATTCGACCAGGCGCATGTGGGCCTGCAGGTCGGCGGTCTCGTAGCGGACGTCCGGTTCGAATCCGGCCCGGCGGCACACCTGTTCGGCGAAGTGCCGGGACGCGGCGCCGTGCGGTTCCATCACCCACGGCATGTGGCGGGCGGTGTCCAGGGAGTCGACCGGGTGCAGCGAGTCCGCCGGTGGGGGCAGGGCCAGCCGGATCGCGTCGGTGGTCAGGTCGCGCCGGTCCAGGCCGGGGTGGTGTGGG
>DATMVU010000599.1:0-1904 GCA_035562875.1 Actinoplanes sp.
CTGATCGTGGTCGGGGTGGGGCTGGTTCTTGCGTTCTCCGAAGTCGTTCTTGCGTTGGCAGGTTCGGTTCTGGTTCTGGGAGTGCTCGGAAACTCCCGGCGGCTCATCACTCTGGTTCGGACGGAGTTCACCTCGTGAAGATCCCCTACGGTGGCGACTACAACCCGGAGCAGTGGCCTCTCGACGTGTGGGAGGAGGACTATCGGCTGTTCGACGAGGCACAGGTGGATACCCTCACCGTGGGCGTGTTCACGTGGGGACTTACGCAAACTTCGTACGACAAATACGACTTCACGGTTCTGGACCGCATTGTGGAACGGGCTGTCGCCGGTGGGCGGAAGATCTGCCTGGCCACCGGCACCGGGGCGCATCCCGCCTGGCTCGCCGCCGAGCATCCGGAAGTGACCCGGGTCGACTTCGAGGGCCGTAAGCACCGGTTCGGGCAGCGGCACAACTCCTGCCCCAGCTCACCCGTGTTCCGCCGCCTCTCGGTCGACATGGCGCGCCGGATCGCATCCCGCTACTCGGGCGATCCGGCGATCATCGCGTGGCACGTCGGCAACGAATACGGCGGCGCCTGCTACTGCGCGCTCTGCGCCGACGGCTTCCGGGAGTGGCTGCAGAAACGCTACTCGTCGCTGGAGGCGCTCAACGACGCCTGGTACACCACGTTCTGGTCGCATACCTTCACCGACTGGTCGCAGATCGAACCGCCGTCCGCACTGACCGAACACTGGCGGGGGCCCGACCACACCGCCTTCCAGGGGATCACCCTGGACTATCTGCGGTTCATGTCGGACGCGATGCTCGCGAACTTCCGCGACGAGAAGGCCGCCATCCGGGAGTTCGACCAGGTAACGCCGGTGACCACCAACTTCATGGGGCTGTACCGGCCGATCGACTACCACCGCTGGGCTGATCATCTGGACTTCGTCTCGTGGGACAACTATCCACCTGACGACCGGTCTGCGGCGCGGATGGCTCTCGCCCACGATCTGATGCGCGGGCTCAAGGGCGGGGCGCCGTTCTGGCTGATGGAGCAGACACCCAGCGTCACCGCCTGCCGGGACGTCAACCCGTTGAAGCGCCCGGGGGTGATGCGACTGTGGAGCTGGCAGGCGGTCGCGCACGGGGCCGACGCGGTGCTGTTCTTCCAGATGCGGGCCGGTCGCGGGGCCAGCGAGAAGTATCACGGGGCGGTGATCGGGCACGCCGGGCGATCGGACACCCGGGTGTTCCGGGAGGTGGCGGCGCTCGGGGCGGAACTCGACGCACTCGGGCCGGTCACGCTGGGTGCGCGGACCCCGGCGCGGGTGGCGCTGCTGTTCGACTGGGACAGCTGGTGGGCGCTGGAGATCTCGGACGGGCCGTCCCGGTTGGTGCGGTATCTGGACGTCGTCACCGCGTACCACCAGGCGCTCTGGACCCTGGGTGTCGATCTCGACGTGGTGCCGGTGACCGCGCCGCTGACCGATTACGACGTGGTGGTCGCCGCTGCTCTGCACATGGTCAAGGGTGATCTGGCCGAACGGTTGACGGCGGTGGCCGCGCGAGGTGGATCGGTCGTCACGACGTTCCTGTCCGCCCGGGTGGACGAGAACGACAACGCCTTCCGGGCCGACGTGCCCGGTCCGCTGGCGACGTTGATGGGCATCCGCATCGACGAGTGGGACGCCCGCGACAAGACCTACGTCAACCCGGTCACCATCAACTCGTCAACATATCCGGCTCGACTCGTCTTCGAGCTGATCATCCCGCAGGGCGCCGAGGTGATCGGCGCCTACACCGGCGACTTCTACGCCGGAACCGCGGCGATCACCCGGAACACCCACGGCGAAGGCCGGGCCTGGTACGTCGGAACCGCACTCGACCAGGCCGGGGTGACGTCGGTGATCCGTGCGGTC
>DATMVU010000600.1:0-4152 GCA_035562875.1 Actinoplanes sp.
ACCCGCACGCCTACGGCCCGGCCGGTGACCGGCCGGGCTGTAGGGTGGGCCCGCATGAGTGATCTTCTGGTCGTACCGGGCTGGCTCGGGCCCAACAGGATGTTCAACCCCAAGCAGGGCCAGTCGTACGTGTTCGGCGTCTTCACCGTCACCCCGCAACGCCTCTCCTACGCGGCCGCCGACGGCACCGTCGTCTTCGACGTGGCCCCGTCCGACGCCACGATCGAATGGCCGTGGTGGCTTCTGGGTGGCTCCCGGGTCCGGGTCCCGGCGGGCACCTGGATCCTCACCTTCGGCCGCCCGTTCCCGGACGCCCCGATCCCCGATCGTGACTCGGTGCACCGCGCCACCACCGCCCTGGAGCAGATCCACCAGCGCCCGGCGGCCGACCTGGTCCACGCCCTGGTCCCGCACGACCCGGACCTGTCCGACGCCAAGATCGGCCGAAAGGTCGGCGCCCAGGTGAAGGCCGCCCTCACCGCTTGACCGAACGGGGCAGTCACCGGGCGGTGTCCTCATGCGACACTCGGGGCGGAGGTGGCCGAGATGTTTGGTCGCAAACGCAAGCGTGAGACACCGCCCGAGCCCGGATTCACCATCACTCCCCTGCCCTCCGAGACCGCTGCACGGCAGGCCGCGTCGGGTGGCGACCCGGCCGAGATGAACCGGCTCGGCAACCGCCTCAAGCTCGACGGCAAGATCGACGAGGCCGTCGAGTGGTATCGCAAGGCCGCCGAGGCGGGCAGCAGCGACGCCGCCGCCAATCTCGGCACCACCCTGATGGCCCAGGGACGCAACCGGGAGGCGGCGCACTGGTTCCGGCGAGCCGGTGGGCCGCTCGGCGAGGCGCTCGCCCAGCGGCTGGAGAACAAGCCGGACGGTCCCCCGGAACGTTGAGCGGCATCCCCGACCCGTGGGGGTCGCCGCTCTACCACCTGCTGGCCGCCGCCACCGCCGAGGCCGAGCGGCGGCACACCGTATACGAGCAGACCGGCCGCCTTCCGGAGCTGGAGTCGGCGATCGGCACCTACCTGCGGGTCCTCGACCACGCGCACAACGTCGACGTGCGCAGCGCCGCGACCAACGGGCTCGGCACGGCGCTGTGGTCCCGCTACGAGCGGTTCGGTGACCCCGCCGACCTGGACAGCGCGATCCGGCTGTTCCGGGAGTCGCTCGCGATGTACCCGGACGAGCACACGCCTGCCGTCCCGTCGTTTCACGCCAACCTGGCCGGGGTGCTGCGGCTGCGGTGGCGGCGCACCGGCGACGAGGCCGACCTGGCCGCCTCGGTCGCCGCGGTGCGCGCCGCCGTGGCGTTCACCGCCGCCGGTGACACGCGGCGTGCGTGGCGGCTGACCAACCTGGCCGACGGCCTGCTCGCGCTGGCCGTGCGGCACGACGACTCGTCGGCGCTCGCGGAGGCCGTCGACCTGATGCGCGAGGCCGTGCGGACGGCCGGGCCGGGTGAGGCGGTCGCGGGCATGCGGTCCAACCTGGCCGAGATCCTCCGGCTGCGGTACCGGTCCACCGGTGGCCACGACATCGCCCTGCTCGACGAGGCGGTCGAGCACGGCCGGGCCGCGCTGGCCGCGGCGCCGGGACACCCGCTGCGGCAACGGTTCCAGGCCAACCTCGCACTGGTGCTGCTCGACCGCTTCACCGCACGGCTCCGGAAGGCCGATCTGTCCGAAGCCTCCGCCCTGGCCCGGCAGGCGGTCGCCGCGACCCCGGAGGGGCACCCCAACCGCACCGAACGGCTGCTCACCCTGAGCGCCATCCGGCGGATGGAGGCGACACGCGGCGGGTCCCGGGCCCGGCTGGTCGCCTTCGCCGAGGACGCGGTGGCCGCCACACCGGAGGGGCATCACCTGCGGTCCGAAACGCTGCTCAACCTGGGGTGGGCGCTGGCGTACCAGGCCGCGTCCGGGGACGCCGCCGTCTGGGACCGGGCCGGGGAGGTGTTCCGGCGGCTGGCGACCGACCCCGCCGTCCAGGTGCGGGCCCGGGTGACAGCGGCCTGGCAGTGGGCGAACACCGCATTGGCCCGCGACGACCTGGCCACCGCCCGGACCGGGTTCGGGCTGGCGGTCACGCTGCTGCCCCGGACCGCGCCCCGCCGGGTCACCCACGCCGACCGGGAGCGGCGGCTCTCCGCGTTCGCCGGCCTGGCCCGGGACGCCGCGGCGTGTGCGGTGCGGGCGGGCGACCCGGTCGACGCGCTGCGCCTGCTGGAACACGGCCGGGGTGTGCTGCTGGGGCACGCGCTCGGTACCCGTACCGAGCTGACCGGTCTTCGCCCGGACCTGGCCGAACGGTTCGCCGCGCTGCGCACCGCGCTGGACCGCCCGGACGGCGCGGGTTTCACCGCGGGCGAGAGCCGCGGTCCCGAACTGCCCGGCGAGGACCGGCACGCCCTCGCCGCCGAGTGGGACACGCTGATCCAGCGGATCCGGTCCGAGCCTGGTTTCGCCTCGTTCCTGCGGCCACCGCCGACCGACGATCTGATCGCCGCGACAGCCGTGCACGGACCGGTCGTCGTGCTGAACCTCAGTGACCTGCGCTGTGACGCCCTGCTGATCGACGGCCGGGTCCGGGTGCTGCCGCTGCGGATCACCCTCGACGAGGTGACCCGGCGGGCGCTGCGGTTCCGGGCCGCGGTCGCCGAGCGGGTGGACGAGACCGTGGACTGGCTCCGGGCCGTGGTGACCGGGCCGGTGCTGGAGGTCCTGGACCCGCCGCCGGGAAGCCGCCTGTGGTGGGTGCCGACCGGCCCGCTGACCACACTCCCGCTGCACGCCGCCGCCGACCGGGTGATCTCCTCGTACGCTCCCACGGTCCGCAGCCTGGTCACCGCCTGGCGGATGCCATCGGCCGGCCCGGTCGCCGACCCGCTGGTCGTCAGCATGCCCACCACGCCCGGCCTGCCTCCGCTGCCCGGTGCGGCGGCGGAGGCGGCGGCGCTGCCACCCGGACAGGTCCTGACCGGCGAGCACGCCCACCGGCGGGCGGTGCTCGACGCGTTACCGCACCACGCGTGGGCGCACTTCGCCTGCCACGCGGTCAGCGCCGCGGACGGCTCGGCCGACGGGCACCTCGTCCTGCGGGATCAGCTCACCGTCTCGGACGTCGCCCGGCTGCGGCTCACCGGCGCGAACCTCGCCTACCTGTCCGCCTGCGACACCGGCATCCCGCACGAGAACCTCGGCGACGAGGCCCTGCACGTCGCCGGAGCGTTCCACATAGCCGGTTTCCGGCACGTCATCGGCACCTTGTGGCCGATCCGGGACAGTCTTGCCGCCCAGGTGGCGGCCGGTTTCTACGCCCGGCTGAGCACCGCGGACGACGCGGCCACCGCCCTGCACGGCACCCTGCGCGAACTCCAGGCGGACCACGGTCCCGGAGAATGGGCACCATACATCCACTTCGGTCCATGACACCATGATCGGTGTGACCGATCGCGCGAACGACGCTAAACGTGGCACCACCGAACTCATCCTGGGCGCCCTGGCCGGCTCCGTCCTGTTGCCGTTCCTGCAGGCCGTGGTGACCAAGGCCGGTGAGGACGCCTATCAGGCGATCCGGGACCGGCTCCCCTGGGGCAGCCGCCGGAAGGCGAGCGCCGAACTGAAGGAGGCGGGCGTCGTGAGCCTCGCCGCCCGGGACGCGCGGGTGGTCCTGCGACTGCCGCAGCGGATCACCCCGCTGATGGCGGCCCGGCTGGAGAACGTGCGCCTGCCGGTGGACCGTCCCGGCTGGGCGGTGGTGAGCTGGGACGAGGTGCAGTCCCGCTGGGTGGTGGAGCAGGTGACCGAACCCCCGGACTCGGCCACCCGGGTCGAGCCCTGAGGACCGACAGCGGCGCGGTGTCGTGGAACAGTCCATTGGTCAGGGTGTGGTCGACGACGACGTCGGCTGCGGGAGTTCGGCGATCAGGCACGCGCCCGGGGTGGTGTCGGCGATGGAGAGGCGGCCTCCGTGCCGGACGGCGATGTCGCGGGTGAAGGCAAGGCCCAGGCCGGCAGCTTCCGGCGGCGGGATCCTGCAGACGATTTCAGAATCCCGCGGTCAGGAACCGGGGGCGGGTGAACTCCGGCGCCAGCGCGGCCCGGATCCGGGGCAGGTCGGCGACCCGCAGCAGGACGCCCATGGCGG
>DATMVU010000601.1:0-3066 GCA_035562875.1 Actinoplanes sp.
CTATCTGCGGACCGATGATCCGATGGCTGCCCGGCGGAGCCTTGAGGACGCCTACGCCGCGGGGCAGTGGCGGCTCGGGGACAGCGATCCGATCATGCTGCACATCTCGCATGATCTGGGTGTCGTCGCTCAGGAGCTCGGTAACAAGCATGAGGCTCGCAAAGCGTTCGGGCGGGTGCTGGCCAACGGGCCCGAGGTGCTCGGTGAGGATCACGAGTTCGTAGCCCGGGCTCGTGACTATCTCGGCGAGGACCCGTCCGGGGCCACGGCGCGCCCGAAACCGCCCGAGCCCGTCCCCGCGCCGGCCCCGATCGTCACCACGCCGCCGGTGCACGAGACAACGGCCGAGACAAAGGCCGAGACAAAGACCGAGGCGAAAGTTGAGGCCAAAGCCGAGGTAAGGGCCGAGGCAGAGCCCGAACCGATAGCCGAGACAGAAGCCGAAGCCAGCGAGCCGTCGACTGTCGCAGTTCCGAATCCGGTTGCTGAGCAGGCACAACAGGTCGCCCACCCGGCGCCGGACCCGGTGGATCAGGCAGAGCCACAACAACGATCAAATTCCGGCTTCGGTACGGGGACCAAGCCCCCTCCCGTGGAAACCCGGCAGCCCGACAGCACTCAGCCGCCCACCGAAAGGCTGGTGCGCCCGAGCGTCCCGGACGCCAAGTCGGGCCGGAAGGGCGTGGTCCACGGCCAGCCGATCCAGGTCACCCGCCAGCAGGAGCCGGTCACCCGCCCGCCGGAACAGGGGCCCCGCCCGCCGGAGCAGGGGGCCCGGGACGGCCACACGCGGATCGATGGTCAACCGCTGAACGCCCAGCACCAGTACGGCGGCTACGTCACCGGCCAGGGCTACACGATGCCCGCGCAGCCCAGCGTGCCCCAGGACCCGCGCGCCACTTACCAGGCCCAACTGCAGGCCCAGCAGGCCGCTCACCAGGCCCAGCTACAAGCTCAACAGGCCGCCCACCAAGCCGCCTACCAGGCCGAGCAGCAGCGTCAGGCGGAGCAGCAACGTCTGGCCGAGCAACAGCGTCAGGCGGAGCAACAGCGTCAGGCCGAACAGCAGCGTCAGGCGGAGCAACAGCGTCAGGCGGAGCAACAGCGCCAGGCTGAACAACAACGTCAGGCTGAACAACAACGCCAAGCGGAGCAACAGCGCCAGGCTGAACAGCAACGGCAGGCCCAGCAGCACCAGATGCACCAGCATCAGGCCTTCCAGCCGCCACCCAACTACGCCCAGTCCAATTACCCGGGTGTCTGGCAACAGGCCCCGGTCCAGAATCAGGGCTGGCCGAACCCGGCACTGCCGGTATCGGTTCCGCCCGTCTCGGCTCCCCCGATCCCGTACCCGACCGAGACGACCGGTGGCGGCCGTACGATGGCCATCGTTCTGACCGCCGTGGCCACCGTGGTCACCGCGCTGACAGTGGCCGGCCTGGTCATCGTCCTGGCGAACCGGTCCCAGGACACCGGTACCGAGACCGACGCGGCACCGACCGGGCCGGTGCTCTCCGGGGACGCTCCGACCGGGGTCGTGCTGGACGATCAGGGCACGATCGTGTACGTCAAGTGGACCGACCCGACCGACGGCAAGAACGGTTTCATGGTCACGATGGCCCGTGACGGGCAGCAGCTGCGACCGGTGTCACAGGTGGGGCCGGGTAAGACCACTACGTACGTGACGGGGCTCAACCCGGATCTGGAGTACTGCTTCGCGGTGGTGGCGGTCTACTCGACCAACAAGTTCGCCAGCTCGAAACAGGTCTGTACGGACCGTAAATAGGTTATCCACAGGCTCCGCATCCGGGTATCGACGGGAACCGCGTTTTCCCTATGATGGCCTGCGTCCTGGAGGTCGACCACGGGGAGGACAACCGCTGTGACCAGCACTGTTGGCACCAAGAAATTGGGTCTGCGCAGACCCGGCAAGGGCCAGCTGGTCACGATGGCGACCGTCATGGTCCTCGTTGCCGGGCTCGGCATCACCGTGCGGGGCCTGGGGTCCGCCGATCAGGCGCTGGCGAGTTTCGACGCCGCGTCCTGGCTGTGGAGCAAGGGCAAGGCCGAGCTGGCCCGGATCAACGGCACGTCGGCCCGGGTGGACACGCGTGCCGGCCTGGGGCCTAACGTCCGCGGGCACCAGCTCCAGGTGAGCCAGAGCGACCGGTTCGTCCTTCTGCGTGACGTCAACACGGGCGCCATCGCCTCGATGGACTTGACCGATCTCCAGGCGTATTGGAACGCCGAATCGCAGTCCGGCACCGGCGTGAGTGTGGCCCTGCACGACAGGTTCGCGTTCATCGTCGACTCGGTGCAGGGCAAGGTGCAGCAGGTCGACCCGGGGAGTCTGGCGCCGGTCGGTGAGGCGCTGCAGTTCCCGCCGGGCATCAGTGCCGGGGTGTTCGACGGTGACGGGCTGCTGTGGATCGCGGCGCGGACCGAGGGCACGGTGACCGCTGTCAAGCCGGGCGAGGGCGAGGGGGTGGCGCCGTCCCGGGTGCGCACCGACTCGGTGACCGCGCCCAGTCACGACCTGGTGATCAGTGCCATGGACAGTGGCGTGGCAGTGTTGGACCGTACAACGAATGCGCTGGTCAAGGTCTCGCAGGCGGGTCTCGGGACGACGGTGACGCTGCCCCTGACCGGCCCGGGTGAGCTGCCCCCGCGTATCGACGGTGACGTGATCGCGGTGACCGTCCCGGACGAGCGGAAGGTCTACACGGTCGGCGGGACCGGCGGCATCCGGGAGATGACGGTTCCCGAGGGGGCCGGCGATCTGCGGACCGCGGTGCCTTACAAGGGTTACGTCTACGTGCCGGAGAACGACGGCACCGTGCACGTCTTCGACGACAACGGGCAGCCCCGCGAGTCGTTCGGCTTCCGCCGGCCGGGTGGGGACCTGGAGCTGGACGTCCGGGAGAACCACCTGTTCATCAACGCGCCGGGCTCGTCGACGGCCCGGGTGGTCGACGACCGGCACACGGTGCGCGCCGTCGACAAGTACGACAACGAGGTTCTCGGTGGCGACCCGCCGCAGGTGAAGTCCGAGCCGGAGAAGCCGAA
>DATMVU010000602.1:0-3889 GCA_035562875.1 Actinoplanes sp.
CCGGATCCAGCTTCGGCACCCGGATCAAGAAAGCCGGCTACACCAAACCGTCCGCCGAGAACATCGCCTGGGGCTACCAGACCGCATCCGCCGTCGTCAGCGGCTGGATGAAGAGCCCCGGCCACCGCACCAACATCCTCAACTGCAAGTCCAAGACCACCGGCATCGGCGTCGTCTTCGCCGCCAACGGCGCGCCGTACTACACCCAGGACTTCGGTTACTGATCCACCGGGGACACGACCGTCATCGGAACGACATGTTTCTGAGCCGGGGTTGTCAAAGGCGGCCAGCATGATCATCGCTGCTGAACACACCTTGTGACCGCGTGGGCCGGTCTGCTGCAGGGCCGGCCCGCACGGCGCCACCTGACATCCCGCCCCCCGGGATGTCAGACACCCCAGCTTCTTGAGTGTCAAGCTGCTGCGGGTTGTGCGCGGTGTGACCAGGCGGTTGTCTGGTCGTAGGTGGTAGTGGTCTTGAGGCAGCCGTGGAGGATGCCGACGAGGCGGTTGCCGACTTGACGCAGGGCGGCGTTGTGGCCGACTTCGCGGCTGCGAAGTTCGTCGTAGTAGGCGCGGACGCCGGGGTCGTGCAGGATCGCGACGCCGGCCTGCATATGCAGGGCGTCGACGAGGCGGTCGTTGTGGATGAACCGGGCGTGGACGGTCTTGGACTTGCCGGACTGCCGCGTGATCGGAGCGGTGCCGGCATAGTTCTTGCGGGACTTGGCGTCGGCGTAGCGGCCTGCGGCATCGCCGAACTCTGCGAGCACCCGGGCGCCGAGGATCACGCCGATGCCGGGCTGGCTGAGGTAGACCTCAGCGTCCGGGTGCAGGCCAAAATGGGCCTCGACCTGCCCCTCGAGGGTGCGGATCTCGGTATTCAGGGTTTGCAGGACCGCGACGGTGGCGCGGACGGTCGCGGCGTAGGCGCCGGCGACGATGTCGGCCTGGCCCAAGTGTTCGGTGCGCAGGGCCTGCTGGATCGCGGTGGCCTTGGCCGCGACGTCGTGGCGTCGGGCCTTCTTCATCGCGGCGCTGATCTGCGTGACGGTCAGTTTCGCTGCCGCGGCAGGTGTGGGTGCCTTGGCCAGCAGTTCCAGGGTGTCGGCGCCGGTGAGCGTCAACGGCTGGTAGGCCTGCAGCGCCGCCGGGAAGTAGTCGCGTAGCGCTGCCCGCAGCCGCAGCGTGTGCCGGGTGCGTTCCCAGATCAGTGTCTGGTGCGCCCGGGCGACGACCTTGACGGCCTCGGCGATGTCGGAGTCCGCGGCGACCTGGCGCAGCTGGTGGCGGCGGGTCCGGACCATGTCGGCCAGGGTGTGTGCGTCGGCTTTGTCGCTCTTGGCGCCCGACAGTGACATGCCTTCGCGGTGCCGGGCTGCCTGTTTCGGGTTGACCCCGTAAACCTGGTAGCCGGCCGAGATCAGCGCTCGCACCCACGGCCCGCGGTCGGTCTCGATACAGACCAGCACATCGGATGGCTTCGCGTCGTCCGGCAGGAACCGGGCGACGAGCTCGTGGAAGCGGGTCATCCCGTCCACACCCTCGGGCAGCCGGGCGGTGCGTATCGCCCGGCCGTGTTCGTCCTGTACCTCCACGTCGTGGTGGTCTTCCGCCCAGTCGTCACCGACGAACAGCACTACGGCCTCCGCTCTGCCACGGGTCCATGTCAGCAGCCCGCGGAAGACTCCAGCGCCCTAATGGACCAGTGCTCACGCCAACGTCCGGCGGGCACGACACCCCATCAGCCGTTCATCTCCCGACCACGAGCGGGGGCACGTTCTGACACCAGGACTCGTATCGGTCCAGGCGGCGGGAGTGCTCACCCACTCGCGGCTACCAGGCACCGAGTCTGCCAGCGGCTGACCCGATAGCTCCCATTAGGTGGCGGCCAGGTGGTCTAGCTCAGCGCCGCACAGTTCGACGCGGCCGGGAGTCCGGCCAGGCGGTTGGTCAGCCACGCCACCGCGACCGGCTGGTCGGTGAGCAGCGGACCGAAATGGTTCAGCAGCGGACTCGCCGTCCACGGCAGCACGATCGGGGCGTATACGACGGTTCCGCCCCGCCGGCACCACCCGGCGGCCATCGTCCGGGCCTGCGCGTGCGGCACCAGGTTGTCGAAGACCCCGGTGGCCACCCGGAGCACCCCGGACGGTTTGCGGGTGCCGATGGTCTGGGCGTTCATGAACGACTTCAGTTCCGGTTCGGCCTCGATGATCGCAGCCAGGGTGCGGCCGTTCCGGGTCCAGGCCGAGCTGCGTCTTCCGGCGTAACCAAGGATCGCGTCGCCGACGCACATGGTGGACAGCGCGGTCAGGGCGGCCCGGCCGGCGTCGGTCAGGTAGCCGTCCAGGATCGGGCGCAGCGCCGGCTCGGACTGGGCGAACCCGTTCATCGACCAGCCGAGGGCCCCGGCGAGTTCACTGCCGTCGATGCCGCTCGTCACCGCTGTCAGGTCGGCCGGCGGAGCGCCCACGTAGCCTGCGGTGATCGGCACGTCGGGGGCGTATGTCGCCTGCAGTTCCGCCGCGGCGGCGACGGCACCGCCACCCTGGCTGTAGCCGTACAGGCCGATGGCCGACTTCGGGGTGACCGAGGTGCCGGGCAGGGCTTTCGCCGCGCGGGCCGCGTCCAGGACGGCGTGGCCGGAGTCGACCCGGTTGACGTACGTGTGCAGGCGGTCGGTCGTGCCGAGACCGGCGTAGTCGGTGGTGACCACCGCGACGCCGCGGGCCAGCAGCCGGTAGATCGCCAGCACCTCGTAGCCGACCGACAGGGTGGTCTGATCGTTCTCGGTGCCGATGATCAGCCCGCGTTGCAGTGCCAGGGAGGTCGAGCACTGGTCACCCTGGCCCATCGTGCCGGGTGCGAGCACCACCAGCGGGCGGGCGCCGCCGCCGGGCCATGTCGCTGCGGGTTCCAGGTAGGCCCCGGTGACGGCGACCGGGCCGCCGGTGGAGTCGGTCGACTTGTACATGATCCGGGTGGCCCGGCCGGGCAGGGTGCCGCCGACGCCGGGCAGGGACAGTGCCAGCGGCAGCGGTTCGGTGCGGATCAGCGCGCCGTCGGCGGCGGGCAGGGTGGCCGGCGGGGTGTAGAAGGCCGGAATGGTGACGGCGGCCTGTGCGGGAACAGCCGGTGCGAAGACGGCCAGAAGGACGCCGGACAGAATTCCGGACATGCGGGTACGCGGTGACATCAGCCCTCCACCAGGGGGATTCTCAGTTACTTCGGTCGATGCAATCCGCGCGATTACCGGACGGTAACCAGCGGAACCGAGAACCTCCAGGGCCCTGCGTTCTCACTCCGTGACGGGCGGAGACGGCCGATCCCCGTTACCGTCGAGGAATGTCCGGCAGCGCTTTGATCATGTATGAGACCAGCAACGACGGCATCACCCTGCGTGCCGCGCTAGCCGGGGAACTCGACCTCAGAGACGCTGACGAGGTTCGGGACAACCTGGCGGCCGCAGCTCGAGCGTCCACGTACCAGACCCTGCAGATCGACGTCTCCAACGTGACGCTGATGGATTCGTACGCGCTCGGCGCCCTGGTCAGTGTCCGTAACACCGCCGCGGCGGCCGGAGTCACGGTGACGCTGATCAACCCGTCGCCACCGGTGGCCAAGGCGATCCAGGTGACCGGATTGTCGGAGGTGTTCGGGCTGCCACCGGTGGACGGCCGGGGATTACCCCCGGCGAAACCGGCTGATTAACCGGGTGCGACCGGCCGGGGCGGCACGTTAGCGTCACCCGATGCGTACCAGTGCGGAGATCTATCACCGGGTGCGCTGGGATCCCCGGCTGGATCCGGCCCGGTTCGTCGTCGGCGTCAACGTCCGTGGCGCGGAGGCGAAGCGGTTGCCGCTGCCCGCATTCGTCCCCGACGGTG
>DATMVU010000603.1:0-4136 GCA_035562875.1 Actinoplanes sp.
GACCTGAGCACGGTGGAGCCGGGAACGGCTACGACTGCGGTTCGTGACGGCACGGTTGCCCAGATCGGCAAGTCACACCACGTTCGTGCAGGATCCACCGGACGGCCTCAACGCTGATCGTGGTGCCCCGGCCAGCCTCAGAGGGTCATAAGTTCGGCTATGGGTATTTAGTGGACTGAAGTATGTCTTGACGGTCTTTCAAGGGTTTCGGTATCGCTCGATGTCGTGACATCGCGGAACGGGTTGATACCCGCCCTGCCGGTCCGCGTAGTGCCTGTTCATGGCACGTCAGGCGTATTCAACTGACCTCACCGACGCCCAGTGGGCGCTGATCGAGCCGTTTCTGCGGGCGTGGAAGTCCCGGCGGCCGTCGCCGTCGGGTCACGAGGGCCGCTACGAGATGCGCGAGATCGTCAACGCGTTGTTCTACCAGAACCGGACCGGCTGTCAGTGGGCGTTGCTGCCGCACGATCTGCCGCCCGGCTCCGCCGCCTACTACTACTTCGGGTTGTGGCGTGATGACGGCACTGACCAGGCCATTCACGATCTGTTGCGCTGTCAGGCCCGGGAACGTGCCGGGCGGGCCGAAGACCCGACCGCGGTCGTGCTGGACACCCAGTCGATCAGGGCCGCGAACCATGTCCCGGCCGCGACGACCGGCAAGGACGCCGGCAAGAAGGTCCCCGGCCGCAAACGGGGCCTGGCCGTGGACGTCCTCGGCCTGATCATCGCGGTGGTCGTGACCGCGGCGTCGGCCACCGACAACACGATCGGGGTCGACCTGCTCGACAAGGTCGTCGAACACACGCCGACGGTGACCCGTGCCTGGGTCGACGCCGGGTTCAAGGACGAGGTCATGATCCACGGCGCGGTCCTCGGCATCACCGTCGAACAGGTCAGACGCAACGACCAGCGGCCCGGGTTCGTCCCGGTCGCCAAGCGGTGGGTCGTCGAACAGGTCCACGGAACCCTGATGCTGCACCGCCGCCTGGTCCGCGACTACGAGACCCTGCCCGCCTCCACCGTCTCGCACACCCTATGGGCGTCGACGGCGAACCTGACCCGCCGGCTGACCGGCACCACCACGCCTACCTGGCGCGACACCCGAAAGGAACTCACCTGATGACGACCATCATGGACCTGATCACCGAGCAACAAGCCGTCACCGCCAGAGGCATCGCCGAACTGCGCGAACAGATCGGCAAACTCACCGACGAACTACGCATCGCCGAGACCGAACTGTCCGACCTGGCCACCACCCGCACCACACTCACCCGGCTGACCAGCACGAACGAGCCCGAGATCCCGAACGACGGCCCCCTGGACAACACCGTCTACCAGCAGATCCTCACCGCCTTCAAAGACGGCGACAGCCCGACGTTACGCGCCAAGGACGTCTGCCAGGCGATCGGTCTCGGCACCGAGCCCAAGGACACCGAAGGCACCCGCGCCAAACTCAAACGCCTGGTCAAACGCGGAATCCTGACCGAGATCGGCCCCGGGAAGTTCGCCCTCACTGAACCGTCGCGAACCGCACAGCAACCCACCGAAAGCCCAGCCTCAAACCCGAAACGTCCCTAAAACGAACAGATTGACCTCTCAGTACCAGCACACCGTATGGGTCACCTGCACAGGCGAACCCTTCTACATGCCGGACACGATGATGTTCAACCGCTACATCAGCAACGGTGAACATCTCAGCACCACCTGGCGCACCTTCCGCGCCACCTACGAAGGCGGCCTCGGCAGACTGCACAGCAGACAGAAGCCGGGCACCGTCGCGCTGTACCAGTGCGCCGGCGGCTCCCGTGACACGTTCACCTCCCCAGACGTCAACTGCGAGGGCCAGCGGTACGGCACCCGCCTGGGCTTCATCCACCAGACGCCGCCGACGGGCGTCGCCACCAAACGCCTGTACCGGTGCCTGGCCGGGGCGGAGCACTTCGATTCCAACGACTCCAACTGCGAGGGCCAGCGCGTCGAGGGCCTTCTCGGCTACACACTGGCCTAACGTCGCTCACGCCGGGCCCCATGGCGCGACCGATGCCGCCCTCCGCCTCCTCGGAAGGCGGCATCTGCACGGGACTGTCTGTCGAGCGGTGTGACGCGGCGCGGCCAGGCACTCGGTGATCACCGCTCTGCAGTTTCCACCGTTCCCGGGCAGTCCTCCACGATGCTCGGCTGACGACGTCGCAAACCGGGCTCGGCCGTGTATTCGATAACAGCTTCTGGCCAGTGCCGACGGCCGGACGATCATCCCGGCCGTCGGCAGCATGCGGGACACACCGTCGCCGGGCGGGGTGGCCGTGCGCTGGGACCGGCGGTGATGTTCTGGCCGGGAGCCGAGTTCGATGCCGCGGTGCTGCGCTGGCCGATGCCCCGCTGAGAAAAGGGGCCGCCGGCACTCATCGCGGTAGCACGTGATGAGGAAGTTCGGAAAGGCGTAGCCGGGAACTGTGGTAGCCGTGCAGCCATCACACGTTCTCGGCAGGTGACCGCCCGGTGGTGGCGGTGGTTACCGGCAGCGGTGGCCACCAGGTTGGGGATCGTGGTGTCGGTCAGGGGTTGACGGGATCGAGTTCGCGGCGGGTCGAGGGCAGCCAGAACAGCACCGGCCACCGCCAGCGGGTCACTTCCGCGAGCCGTACGTCGTTGATGATCTTGTTAGTGAGGACGGTCAGGCTCTCGGTGCCGAGATCCCCCGCGAAACTCGCTGTCGCCGTCCGCCGACACCCCTGCCAGATCCACAACATGCTCGACTGTTGCCTGTCCAACGCCGGGTCGAGGCCAACACCACCCCTCCACGACTGCTGGCCCGCCAAGGCTGCGGCCACCGCTCCGCCACTGGCCTGATCACCATGGCCATGCCCGCCGCGGCGGCCTCCGCCGACCACTACCCGGACGATCATGAACACCACCCCACGAAAACGTCCGCAGACCCACGAGAAGCCAAAAGATCCATAGCCCCTGCAAGGGCTGTTGTACACAGTGGACTCATCATCGAGAGGGACACGCATGGCCTGGTGGAAGCGCGGTGGTCGGGACCAGCCGGCGGCGGATTGGCGGGAGGATCCGCGAGTGGCCCGCATGGTCCAGCTGAAGGAGCGGGCTCTGCAGCTGGAGGCCGCCGGGCGTGCCGAGCAGTCGCTGGATGACGTCCTGGAGGGTGTGGCGCTGGGCCGTGAGCTCGTCGCGGCGTACAGCGAACCGGTCCACCTGCAGGAACTTGCGGCGATGCTGTACGGGCTGGCCTCGATCCTGAACCGGTTGGACCGCGCTTTCGAGGCCGTCGATGCTCTGCAGGAGAGCCGGGCGGCGTACGAGCGGCTTCAGGCGACCGGCGAGCCGGGCATGGTGCCACTGATCGCCGATGTCCGGGTCCGCCACGCCGTCTCGATGTCGCTGCTGGGCTGGGCGTCCAGTGCGGTGGTGGAGAGCGACCTGGCACTGGCCTCCTACCGCGACCTGGTCGCCGGTCCGGACGGGTCGCAGCATCTGCCCGACCTGATCAGGGTGCTGGGGATGAACGCGGGGATCCTGTCCCGCTCCGGCGACCCCGACCTGGCGTGCGCATCCGCCGACGAGGCTGTCCGGAGCTTCATGGCCAATCTTGCCGCATTCGACACCACCCCGCAGGCAACGGCCTACATGACCTCGCTGTTGGAGTCGTGCCGGGTGGCCGGTCGGATCCACGCCGCCCGGGACAGGCTGCAGCTGGCTCTGTCGGCGGACAGCATCGCCGTGCAACTCGCGCAGGGTCTGGTGGAGCACGGCGGGGACGGACACCGGTGGTGGCTGGCGGCAGCGGTCGCGCGACACGGGACGCATCTGGTGGTAGCCGGTCAGCCGGGGACGGGTGCGGCACGGATCCGCCAGGCACGGGCGATCGACGCAGCCGCGGCGGATGAGGAACTCGCCGTGGTGCAGGACCTGCCGGCAGAGCAGCAGCGCCTCGGCCTCTCCCTCGGGGTCGCGCTGCGGCGTGCCGCGGAGTGCGGCGTCGACGGTGTAGCCGACGTGCTGGACCTGGCCACCGACGAGCCGTGCACCGCGATGGTGTCCCCGTCACAACGCTGCGAACCGGCGCGAGCGGCGGAGCGGGCCGAGGCGCTCGGGCGGGTGGGGCTGGCCACACT
>DATMVU010000604.1:0-8561 GCA_035562875.1 Actinoplanes sp.
CGCACACACCGACCGGCCGGTCCTCTGGCTGCACGGCGGGCTGAGCAAGGCCCGCCGGGACGAACTCGTCGAACGGTTCCAGACCGACGACGAGCCGATGATCTTCCTGCTCTCCCTGAAAGCCGCGGGCACCGGACTCAACCTGACCGCTGCCAACCACGTCGTGCACTTCGACAGGTGGTGGAACCCTGCGGTCGAGGACCAGGCCACCGACCGGGCGTTCCGCATCGGACAGTCCCGTGACGTGCAGGTTCGCAAGTTCATCTGCACCGGCACGCTGGAGGAGAAGATCGACGCGATGATCGAGCGGAAGAAGGCCCTCGCCTCCGCGGTCGTCGGCACCGGCGAACAGTGGATCACCGACCTCAGCACCGACCAGCTGCGGGAGCTGTTCTCGCTCGACCCGGCGGCGGTGCGCTGATGGCCTTCTTCGAGAGCGCCCGCCCGATCGAGGTCGACGGCGGGCTGGCCGTCCGGTCCAAACGGGGCAAGATCGGTGAGCAGTGGTGGTCGCGACGGTTCGTCGACGTACTGGAAAAGGTCTGCGATCCGGGTCGTCTGTCCCGCGGGCGCACCTATGCCCGGAAAGGGCAGGTCATCGACTTCAGCCTGACGCCGGGCCGGGTGCAGGGCCGAGTGCAGGGCTCCCGGTCCACCCCCTACCGGGTCACCATCAAAATCGACCATTTCGGTACGAGTGACTGGGCCGAGATCACCGAGCAGCTCGGCTCCCGGGCGCTCTACCGGGCCGCACTGCTCGCCGGCGAGATGCCGCACGAGATCGTCGAGCTCTTCACCGAGCTGGGGCTGCCACTCTTCCCGGACCGGCTGGACATCGACTGCTCCTGCCCGGACTGGGGTATCCCCTGCAAACACGGGTCGGCGGTGCTCTACGTGCTGGCCGAGGCGTTCGACGACGACCCGTTCCTGGTCCTGGCGTGGCGTGGGCAGAGCCGGGACGAACTGCTCGGCGCCCTGCGCGGCACCCCGGAACCGGACGACACCGTCGATCCGCTCGCGATCGAGGACGAACCGCTGGACAGCCGGCTGGCCGACTTCTACTCCCCGGCGATCAGCCTGGGCCGGTTGCGGGAGCGGCCGGCCCGCAGCACCACCCCGCCGGAGCTGCTGTTACGAGCGCTGGACTCGCCACCGGTCAAGATCCGGCACGTGCCGCTCGTCGATGTGCTCCGCCCCCACTATCGCGATCTAGCTGAAGGAGCCCCTGATGAGTGAGATGACCTACCGCAGGCTCGGAGACTCGGGCCTGGTGGTGTCCGTGGTCGGGATCGGCTGCAACAACTTCGGCCGCAAACTCGACGCCGACGGCACCCGCGAGGTCGTCGACGCCGCCATCGACCACGGGATCACCCTGTTCGACACCGCCGACATCTACGGCACCCCGCACGGCTCGTCCGAACAGCTGCTCGGCGCCGCGCTCAAGGGCCGTCGTGACGAGGTGGTGCTGGCCAGCAAGTTCGGCATGAACATGGAAGGCCTCAACGGCAACGACTTCGGGGCCCGCGGATCCCGGCGGTACATCGTCCGGGCCGTCGAGGCGTCGCTACGCCGACTGGAGACCGACCACATCGACCTCTACCAGATGCACGAGCCCGACCCGGCCACCCCGATCGAGGAGACCCTGGCCGCCCTCGACGACCTGGTCCGCTCCGGCAAGGTCCGCTACCTGGGCAACTCCAACTTCGCCGGCTGGCAGATCGCGGACGCCGACTGGACCGCCCGCAGCAACGGGCAGGCCCGGTTCATCAGCGCGCAGAACCGGTACAGCCTGCTCAACCGCGGCGTCGAGGCCGAGGTGGTGCCGGCCTGCGAACAGTTCGGCCTCGGTCTGCTGCCGTTCTTCCCGATCGAGTCCGGCCTGCTCAGCGGCAAGTACCGGCGGGGTGCGCAGCCGCCGGCCGGCAGCCGGATGTCAAACGAGCGCTACCGGTCCTGGCTGGCCACCGCCGACTGGGACACCATCGAGGCGCTCACCGCGTTCGGTGCCGAGCGCGGCCACAGCCTGCTCGACGTGGCGATCGCCGGACTGGCCGCCCAGCCCGCGGTGGCGAGTGTGATCGCCGGGGCCACCACCGCCGAACAGGTCCAGGCCAACGTGGCGGCCGGCACCTGGGAACTGGACGCCGCCGACGTCGCCGCTCTGGACGCGCTGCTCGGCGCATGACAGTCCGGAGGGGCCGAAAGGCCCCTCCGGAAAGCCGGCGTCAGCCGGCTCCGTCGGCGGCGAGCGTCAGCCGACTCAGTTGGCGACGAACATCAGCCGCCTCAGTTGCCTCAGTTGGCGACGAACATCAGCCGGCGATTGTGACGATGCGCCGGCGGCGGGCCAGGCGCACCGCGAACACACCCGCCACCAGCAGCACCAGGCCGCCGACCGCGATCATGCCGGCCGGGGCACCGGTGATCGGCAGGCCGCCACCCTCGCCACCCGCGGTGAGCTCAACCTTCAGGACAGCCTTGTTGTCGGCCTTCTTCGAGTCCTGCACACCGCCGGCGACGGTGACCGCGCCGGCCTTGTGCTCGGTCGCGTCGAGAATCTCCGCGGTCAGGTCGAACAGGTACTTCTTGTCGGCGGGAACCGCCTCCAGCACCAGGCACACCAGGTCGGTGACGTCGGCAAGCTCCGATGCCGTCTCGTCGATGGCGGTCGGTGATTCGCCCGGCAGGCACCGCTCGTCGGCCTTGGTCAACGCCACCCCGGTGGGCAGCTTGACGTGGACGTACTGGATCCACGTCACCGACGGCGGGACCGTCGACGACGGGCCCCGGTTGCGCAGGCCCACCTGAACCGACGCCTTCGCGCCGATCGCCCCGGTGAAGGCGCCACCGATCGCGGCGCTGTCCGCTCTGGTCTTCGCCACGCTCACGGAGAACTCGGTGAGGTTGTCGTCCTCGTTGAGATCCTCGACCGGCTCCGGCTCACCAGCGGCAGCCGAGGCGAGCGACTCCATCTTCAACTCCGCGCCGGCCGCTCCGGCGGTCCGCTTCGCGAAGTCGAAGACGTACTTGTCGGACAGGCCGACCGCACCCACCATGACCGGGTAGTCGAACGGCCCACCGGTCCCGGCAGGCACCTTGACCCGCAGCGGGGTGCTCTCCGGCAGCGTGAAGGAGCCGCCCGCGGGCAGGGTGTCGTTGAAGACGCAGACGATCACGGAGATGCCCGACTCGTTGGCCTTCTCGCAGTTGCGATAGGCCAGCAGCGGTGTCACCCCCTGCGAGAACACCACCAGGCCCAGCGCCTTGACGTCCTTGTTGCCACTGTTGGTGACGACGACCGGAACGTTCACCGACTTACCGGGGCTGAGCTTCACGTCGGCGATGTCCGCGGTCTCCAGATCGACACCGCCCTTGTCGGTACGGGCCACCGTGATCGTCACGTTGTCGCTGATCAGGCCGGCCACCGTGGTGGACACGTCGATCATCCCGACCGGTGCTGTCCCACCGGCGGCCGGTTTCACGGTGAACTTGACGCTTTTACGCTGTCCCGGTGTGAGCGTGCCGATCTGGCAGGTGTTGTCGACGCAGCCGGCCGGTGCCGTGAAACCCAGGCCGGCATCCGTCTTACCGAATGCCACGGCGACGTTATCGGTTTTCGTACTACTGATGTTGTATACGTCGAATTTGACCGTCTTCGTCTGACCGTTGATGACGGTCACCGTTTCCGGAGCAATGATCGCGACATAGGCGAAATCCTGCTCATCAGCGGCGTGAGCAGGCAGGGCCAGCCCGTTGAGGGCCAGCCCGGACGCCACCGCGGTGAGAGCTAGACGGCTGAGAAGAGCGCGCAAACGCATGGTCACCGATTTCGGACGGAGAAAGAGTCCGAGGATCGTAAGTCGCGCGAATCAATAGATCAAACGTCGGCGAAAACGGGTCCGTCGGCGGGCAGAGGCGGCACTTCACCGCGATTCGCCGCACGCCGGGCGAATTCCCGGACCCCGGCGATCTGGCGCTCCCCGAGCGAGAAGTCGAGAACCCGGAAATAGTTGGCGAGCGTCGCCGCGTCGAACGGCTCCCAGCGGGCCGCCGCCTCGGCCACCTCGTCCAGCTCGGTCAGGCACAGGTCCCGGGACCGCTGGAAGGCCTCGTGCACCTCCTTGACCAGGCCCGGGTGTGCGGCCGCGAAGTCCCGGCGGACCGCCCACACGGCGAAGACCATCGGCAGGCCGGTCCACTCCCGCCACGCCTCGGCCAGATCGATGACCTGCAGGCCGTTGCCGGGCGCCTCATACATCGCGCGGAGCGCCACGTCACCGATCAGCACTCCGGCGTCGGCCTCCAGCAGCATCTGCGACAGGTCCGGCGGGCAGCGGAAATACTCCGGCTCGGCGCCGTAGTGCTCGCTCAGCAGCATCTGGGCCAGCATCACCCCGGTGCGGGAGGTCGAACCGAGCGCGACCGGGCGCCCGTCCAGCTCGGCCGGCGGCCGGGTCGACACCAGGTTCACCGACAGCACCGGGCCGTCGCTGCCGACCGCCAGATCGGGCAGCAGAAGCAGCTCGTCGGCGTGCCGCAGGAACTCGACGAGGGTGATCGGCCCGATGTCCAGATCACCGGCGACGAGGCTGGCGCTGAGCCGCTCCGGGGTGTCCTTGTGCAGGTCGACGTCGATCAGGGCGCCCGATCGCATCAGCCCCCAGTAGATCGGCAGGCAGTTGAGGAACTGAATGTGCCCGACCCGGGGCCGACGGACGCTGTCGCTCATGGTGCGACGTTATCCCCGGCCCCGGCACACGCGCCTGGGCACGTGTCCCATATCGCAGGAATCTGTTCAGTCGGTGACTCGGACACCCGGGCGGGCGCTCGTGGGAGCCGTCCGGACCAACGGCACACACGCGAGCGCGGCAAGCAGCCCCGCCGCGCCGGCGCCGGCCACCAGCGCCCGCGGGTCGAAGAGTTCGACGAGCGGGCCGGCCACGAAGAACCCGGCGATGCCCGCGGTCTGCACCGCCGCGCCGAACAGGGAGAACGCGCGGCCGTGCGCCTCGGGCCGCACCCGCCCGACGATGAGCACGGTGATGCTGACGTTGAACAGGCCGTTGCAGAAGCCGCCGGCTATCCAGACCGGGATCAGCAGCCAGGCCGACCCGACGGTGGCGCCACCGATCAGCACCGCCAGACAGGCCCCGGCGAGCAGCGTCAGCACGGTGCTCGCGGTGCGCCGGTGCGCCGGGATGCGGCTGCCGAGTGGACTGCCGAGAAGCATCCCGGCACCCCACGACGCGGCGACCAGTCCGTAGACCGTGGTCGAGGCGCCCAGGGTCTCCCGGACGAAGAACACGTCGAAGACGTTTATCGCGCTGACCCCGGCGACCACTGCCGCGACCGCGATCGTCGTCACGGCCAGCGTCCGGTCGTCCCGCAGCCGGAACCCTGCGATCACCGCACGATCGGCAGCTGTCGCCCCGTGCCGCCGGGTGTGCAGCAGCAGGCCGATCACGACGAGGGACAGGTAGCTGACCGCGCCGATCAGCAGTGGCAGCCGCGACCCGGCCTGCCCGACCAGCAGACCCGCCAGCGCGGGCCCGGCCAGCATGCCGATCTGGCTCGTGCTCTGCACGATGCCGCTGGCCTTGGCGAAGTCCGTCTCCCGCACCATCCGCGGAACCAGCGCGGACAGCGTCGGCTGGGTGATCGAGAGACCGGCGGCCAGGGCCGCGACCAGGGCGACGATCACCACCGGGTGGGTGGCGAAGGCGAGGAACGCACAGATCACCGCCTGGGTCGAACCCACGACCACCAGCAGCGTACGGCTGTCGGCACGGTCCGCGAGCCGCCCGGAGAAGGGTGCGAGCAGCGCGATCGGCAGGGTGGCCGCGAGCAGCAGCCCGGAGACGGCGAACCCGCCGTGCCCACCGGACTGGAGCACCAGGGCCAGGGTGGTGGCGGCGAGGAGTTCACCGCAGACCGAGATCGCCCGGCCGGCGGCGACCATCCGGACATCGGACCAGCGCGATTCGGTACGCGTCTCAGCACGCGCCCCAGCAGATGCGAAGGACATACTTCGAAAGTATTCCTTCACATCTGCCGAGGCAAGCTCATCGATCGGTTCCGCCGATTCGGCTAATCCTTGGGGAAAGCCATGTACTGGACGATTACCGGACGTACCCCGTCCGGCGCCGAATCCCGCCGGGCCCGCACCCGATAGGGCTCCATCAGCGCCAGCATCTTCAGATTGATCTCGGCCAACTCCTCGGCGGTGACCAGGATCTGCTGGCCGAGCAGCGCACTCGCCTCACGCCACTCCGGCGGCTCCCCCGCCTGCCGGCCCATCCACTCCTGGATCCGTGCCCGGTCCCGGTTCAGGTAGAGGTCGACAAGGGCGTGCTCGGCCGCCAACGAATCGGGCGCATCCACATCCCCGGCGAAGTCGACAGTGGAACCCACCGCCTGCCATCGCCGCTCCCGCCCGTCCCCCCGCCCCGGAGCCTGCTCGATCAGCCCGAACTTCGCCAACTCCCGCAGGTGGTAACTCGTCGCACTCGGCGACAGCCCGACCAGCTCCGCGCACTCGGTCGCGGTCGCCGACTCACCGGATGCCGTCAGATGGTCGACGATCTCGATCCGCGCCGGATGCGCCAGAGCCCGCATCGTCCGCGCATCCGTGATCCGCCTAGGACCCGCACTCTCCCGCTCCGCCATCCCACCATTCTTGGCCAGCCCGCAAACTCACCATCAGTCGCCGCCCACCAGTCGCAACCGCTCCACCGGCTGCCCCGTGACATCAGCGATGATCTCGAAATCCTTGTCGAGATGAAGCACGGTGAGACCAGCAACCTCCGCGATCGCTGCAAGCAGCAAATCGGGGACAGAAGCCGCCCGATGGCGCCCATGGCCGGTAAGGGTCCTCTGCACTTCCACGGCACGACGCTCTGCCGCAGGCGTCACATACTCCAGTGGCATCAAAGAGATCGGAGGGGTCCTGGAGACCTCAAGGTGCTCGGTTACCGACCGCGCCGAGAAGCCCATCTCCAGGTGAGTAACAGTGGAGATCCGAAGGAGGCCCCGACCTGTGCGGTCGAACCACTCCTCCGCATCCACACTGGCGGTCATCCGCACCAGGGCCGACTTGTCGACAAGCCAACTCGTCAGCGCCACGCCTGCTCCATCACCTCTGCATCAGCAAGGTCGGCATACACAGTCTCGAGCCGAACCCAGTCCTCTCGTGTCACGGCGCCCCGCTCATGCGGAAACGCGTGGGTCAGGGTGCGGCGAATGATTTCGGCGCGGGAGGTGCCCAGGCGCTTGGCCTCGGCATCGAGGGCCGCCACCACGTCATCGGGCACGTCACGAATCAACAGATCCATCTTCACCCCCTTTATATAGCGCTAGAGTATCGCGCTCCGCTGCCTCCGGAAGAGTGAAAATCCGGTAGCGGATCCGACACCGGGTCCGTAGGCTTGAGGGCCGCTTGACGGCCGTGGTGAACATGCACCGCAGCGGGCGTCCCCGCGCCCCGGGACGGCCGACACGCCCTGGTGGATACGCGAGCGACAGCGATCCTGTGAACCGAGGACGACCTGTGCCCTTCACTGATCTGGACACCGAACTCGCCGCCGAACGGCACCACCTGGACAGTTCCCGGGCGGCCCTGCGCCGGATGCGGGACCGCGCCCAGGCTCTCTTCTCCACCGGTGACAAGGTCGCCGGTGACGCCTACACCGCCGAGCAACTGGGCCGGCACATGGCCCGCCGGGTCAAGGAGCTGGCCGACGACCCGGACACTCCGCTCTTCTTCGGGCGGCTGGACATCGACGAGAACCCGTACCACGTGGGCCGCCGGCATGTCACCGACGACGCCGGTGAGCCGATGGTGCTGGACTGGCGGGCGCCGCTGTCCCGCTCGTTCTACCGGGCCAGCGTGCGCGACCCGCAGGGGGTGGCGACCCGGCGCCGGTTCGGGTTCGTCAAGGGCGAACTGACCAGCTTCGAGGACGAGCACCTGGACCGGGGCGAGGAGCTGGGCACCAGTTCGCGCATCCTGACCGCGGAGATCGAGCGGCCCCGTGTCGGCCCGATGCGGGACATCGTGGCGACCATTCAGCCGGAGCAGGACGAGCTGGTCCGGGCCGATCTGGGCGATTCGATCTGTGTGCAGGGCGCGCCCGGCACCGGTAAGACCGCTGTCGGCCTGCACCGGGCCGCGTATCTGCTCTATCTGCACCGGGAGCGACTACGGAAGTCGAAGGTGCTGATCGTCGGACCGAACACGGCGTTCCTGTCGTACATCTCGGCGGTCCTGCCCACCCTGGGTGAGGTGGAGGTGCAACAGTCCACGCTGGACGACCTGGTGGGCCGTGCGGTGGTCAAGGCGGTCGATCCGGCCGAGGTCACGGCGATCAAACATGACGTACGGATGGCCGAGGTGCTGCGCCGGACACTGTGGAACCGGATCGCGAAGCCGGACGAGCCGATCATGGTGTCGGACGGCTCGTACCGCTGGCGTATCGACGTGGAGCCGTTGCGCCGGATCGTGGACGAGGCCCGCCGGGAGGGGCTGCCGTACGCGGTCGGCCGGGAGCGGGTTCGGGCCCGGG
>DATMVU010000605.1:0-1792 GCA_035562875.1 Actinoplanes sp.
GAGTCAAGGGTGGCGAGCAGCCGGCGTAACACCGGTTCCAGCGCCGCCTGATCGCCGGCCGGCAACTCGGCGAGCCAGGCCGACTCCAGCCGCTGGATCGCCTCCAGCGCGGGCGTGACCACGGCCCGCCCACGCTCGGTCACGCCGAGCGTCACGCTGCGGCCGTCCTGCCCGTGCGGGCGGCGCTCGATCAGCCCGGCCGCTTCGAGTGGGCGCAGCCGTTTGGTGACACCGGCCCGGGTCAGCCGCAGCTCGTCGGCGATCCGCGCGGGCGGAACCGGCTCCCCGGCCCGGACGATCACCGACAGCACCTCGAACCCGGCCCGGTCGATGTCGTGCCCGGCGAGCGCCGTGTCGGCGTGCTGATGCACGAGCCGGGAGATCCGCATGATCCGCAGGAACACCCCGGCCGGGCCGACGTCCAGGCCGGGCCGTGTCCGACGCCACTGTTCCTGGATCTCGTCGACCTCGTCTCGCATGACACCATGATAGTTAACTGGTTAACCAGATGGGAGTGACACTTGACGGCGACCACCCTGCGGCAGCTCTGGCACGTCGCACCACACGCCGGGGCACACCACCCCGCCCTGCGGATGGGTGTCGCCGCCCTGATCCCGATGACCGTGCTGACCGCTGCCGGTCACGCTGACTGGGCCGGTTGGGCCCTGCTCGGCACCGTCACCGCCGCGTACGCCCGCTCCGACACCCCACGCCGGCGCCTGCGCGTCCAGGCGGCCGTCGGTCTGTTCCTGCTCCTCCTGGTCATCGCCGCGACCGTGCTCGTCGCCGCCGCCGTACCCGGCATCGTCCTGGTCCTGGCCACCGCCCTGGTCGCAGGCCTCGCCACAGTCCTCGCCGACACCGGCCGCTGGAGCCCGCCGGGCGCCCTGTTCCCGGTGTTCGTCTTCGGAGCGGCCACCACGATCCCGGCCGGCTTCACCGACCTCCCAGCCGCCGCCGGATTCTGCGCCGCCGGCCTGCTGTGGGCTTTGTCGGTCACGGCGTTCAGCGACTATTTGCGTACGACGATCGACCGCCACCGTGCCGACCCGTCCACGCCGCCACCGTTCCCACCCGAACCCGCCAGCCCGCCCCAGCCCCGGCCTGCCGGCCTCTTCCCGTCCGGGTCTGCCGGCCTGTCCGAGCCCCGGCCTGCCGGCCTCTTCCCGCCTCGGCCTGCTGGCCCGGCTCGGCCCGCGGCCCGGCTGACCGCTCTACACGCCCTTGTCTGTCTTGTCGGCGCCGGCGTCTCCGGTGCCCTCGCCCTGGCGGCCGGCCTCCAGCATCCGTCGTGGGCGATGGTCGCCGCGGTGGTCCCCGTGGTCGGCACCGCCACCGGTCCCCAGATCCTGCGCGCCGGCCACCGCCTGATCGGCACCCTGCTCGGCGTCGGTGTGTCCGGACTGATTTTCCTGCACGCCCCCGGACCACTGGAGATCGCGGTGCTGACCGGCTTCCTGCTGTTCGGCGCGGAGTTGATGATCGCCCGCAACTACTCTCTGGCCCTACTCTTCATCACCCCGGTGACGATCGGGCTGGCCCACCCGGACACCCCGGACCGGCTGCTCACCCTGATGGCCGACCGGGCCCTGGAGACGGCGATCGGCGTCCTGGTCGCGGTGACCCTGATCCTCGCCTCCCACCAGACCCGCCACAGCATCCAGAGTTGACCGGCGGTCCGCTATGGCATCCAGAGTTGACCGGTGGTCTGCTATGGCATCCAGAGTTGACCGGTGGTCTGCTACGGCATCCACAGCTGGCCGGTGGTCTGCTACGGCATCCGCCTGGCGTG
>DATMVU010000606.1:0-7760 GCA_035562875.1 Actinoplanes sp.
CGCGCGCAACGACATCGCCGCGGCCGAGTGCCGTTCCAGCGCCGGGGCATCGCCGAAAACGGCCGCAGCCACCGCCCGGTAGGTGTGGTAGAAGCCGGCCGCCAGCGGTTGCCCGCCCACCTGCTCCAGATGCAGCTGCTCGGAGAAGTCCTGGTCGTCGAAGGCACCGACGGCGGTACGGCCCAGCAGCGCCCGCCCCAGCTGCCGGTGGGCCACCGTCACCCGGCCCGAATAGTGATTGCCGGTACGCGCGTCGAACGCGGACGCGGACTCGATCTCACCGAAATACGACTCCACCGACCGGCCACCGTCCAACTGCCCCGCCAGCACGGTGAAACTGGTCGCGCTGGCCATCTGCAGATCCCCGCCTCGCACCAGACCCTCGTACGCCTGCCGGGCCTGTTCGATGCTGCTCTCCAACGGCTCCATCCACGGCATCAGCTGAAGCGCGTAGCGGTGCCGCAACAGTGAGGTGAACGGCTCATAGTCGCGGGCCTCGCTGACGGCCAGCACGTGCCGGCCGATTCGGCCGCCGGTCCGGTAGTCGCCCAGCAGCGACGCCATCATCGGGCCGATCGTGGGTAGCGTCGCCGCAAGCATCGCCGACGGTCCATGACGGTCCCACAACTGCCGGCTCTCCAGCAGGATCCACGCCACGATCAGCCGCTCCTGCAGCTGGAACGCGGTGGGCAGCAGACGGTTGAACAGACGGGTCACCGCGATCACCCGGTCATCGGTGATCTCCGGGCGGGCCAGGTCGGCGGCCGGGTCCAGGGTGTCGGCCCATGCCGCAAGCTCCCGGAACAGATGGGGAATCCGCGGGCCGAACTCCGCCCCGGGGGCGCGCCACCCGAGCCGGGCCAGCAGGTCCAGACCGAACGTGAGCGCCTCGCGGTGCCGCATGCGCTGGGCCATGCTGTTGAGCTGGGCATTCGCTGGAACCGACAACCGCACCGGGTCGGGGCCGCCGCGTTCGATCGCCGCGTACACCTCGTCGGCCTCGTCGAGCCGGCCCTGCGCGTACAGGGCGGCGTGCCTGCGGATCCGCACCTCGATCATCCGTGGGTCGTCGTCACCGGTGCCGAGCCCGGCCAAGATCTCCGTGGAGGCGCACAGGAACCGCTCCGCGGCGAGGTGATTGCCCGCGCGCCAGGCGTCGTCCGCGGCCGTCCCGTACAGCGTGGCCATCGTGCGCCGCTCCGCCGGGTCGTCGACCACCTCGCCAGCACCAAGGTACTGTTCGGCCGCGTGCACCGCGGTGCTTGGGCAGCCGGCCATGCGGCGGGCGATGTCCAACTGCAGCCGGGCGCGATCCGGGCCGGCCAGGCCGACGAACACCGCCTGCTGCACGCGGTCGTGACGGAACCTTACCCGGCTGATCTCCGCCAGGCCGTCCCGCTCACCCGCTACGGCCAGCAGACCGTCCTCCAACGGCGGCGTCAGCAGGTCGGTGACCACCGCGGGGTCGACATCGACGGCCCGTGCCAACACCGGCACCTCGGTCTCGCCGCCCAGGCAGGCCATCACCCGCATCACCGTTTGTGACCGCTGCGGCAGGCGAGTGATGCGGTCCCGCAGAACAGCCACCACGTCGCTGTGACCGACGTGGTCGCGGATCGCGGTCTCGTCCCACCGCCAGTCCCGCTCGACCACAGTGAGGACACCCTCGCGGCGCAGGGCGTTGACCAGTTCCAGGGTGTCGTACGGGTTTCCGCCGGTCCACCGGTGCAGGACTCCGGCTAGTCGCTCGGTCCGCTCCGGCGCCAGCCGGAGCATCTGCGACAGCAGTGTGCCGGCGTCACCGAGCGGCAGGTTCTCCAGGAGCATCGGTGCCGTCACGACCCTCAGCCGCTGCCAGCGGGCCACCATCGCCGACAACGGGTGTGCGGCGTCCACCTCCTGTGCCCGGTAGGCACCGACCACCAGCAGGCCGGGCAGTTGCGGTTCGGTGAGCAGGGTGTCGAACAGTCCCAGCGAGGCGGGGCCGGCCCACTGCAGGTCATCGACGACAAGCACCAACGGCCGGTGCGGGGTGACCACCTCCCGGATCAGATCCACCAGTGCCCGCCGCAGCCGCAGTTCGGACTCGACCGGGTCGCCGCCGGCTACCTGGTGGTCACCGCCGAGCAGGACGGCGAACTCCGGCAGCGCGCCGGTGATCAGACCGATGTTGGCCGCCAGCGCCTCGGTCAGCCGTGCGGTGAGCGGGGTCAGCACGTTTTTCGGCTCGGCCAGCAGCAGCCGGCCGACACCGCGGACGGCCTGCAGCACCGAACCGAGCGCGCCCTCCTGCTGGTACTGATCCGACTTGCCGGTCACGTACCATCCGCCGGCGGTCGCCACCGCCCGCCGCAGTTCGTTGATCAGCGCCGACTTGCCGACTCCGGCAGCGCCCGCCACCAGGACCGCGCGGTCGGTGCCAGCCACCGCCCCGTCGAGCGCATCGCACAGTGTGCCGATCTCCTCATCCCGCCCGACCAGCCTCGACGGAGCCGTCAAGCGCAGCGGGAAGTCCCACTCGCCGAGCGGGAACCGTTCCAGCGGGGCCCGTACCACCCGGGACAGATCCTGGGCGAGACCTTCGGCGCTCTGATACCGGCGGTCCGGCTCCTTCTCCAGCAGCCGCGCGACGATCTCCGACAGCATCGGGGGCACGTCGGTCCGCAATGCGCTCAGAGGCCGGGGCACCTCCAGCAGGATGTCGTGGATCAGGCGCAGTTCGTCCTCCCGCGGGAAGGGCGGATGTCCGGCGAGCAGTTCGTACAGCGTGGAGCCGAGCGAGTACAGGTCGGCACGGTGATCGACCGGCAGCCCGGTGCGCCCGGTCTGTTCCGGGGGCAGATGCAGCAGGGTGCCGACGATCTGGCGCGGGTTGACGAACCCGGGCCGGTCCTCGGCGAACGTGCTGGCCACGTCGAAGTCGATAAGCACCGGCCGCCCGTCGTCGGTCAGCAGCACGTTGGCCGGGTTGACGTCCTTGTGCACCACTCCGCGGGCGTGCATCGCCGCCACGGTCCGGGCCAGCGACAGTCCCAGATCGGCCGCGGCCTCCGGCACGAACGACTGCTGTGCCGCAGCCGCGGCCAGCGACTTCCCGCCGTCGTCGGCCAACACGATCGCGTCGGGATGGGTGAAACGGGCGCGCCGCGCCACGCCGGGCACGCCGTCCAGCCGCTCAAGGATCGCGGTCTCGTGCCGTCGGCGCGCGACAGCGCCCGGGCCCGTCGACTCTTTCCAGATCACCGTGCCACCGTCGGGCAGCCACACCCGTCGCACCTGGGACCGTTCGTTCTCGGCCAGCACCTGCTGCCGGCACCCGGACAGAACCAGAGTCGCGCGCCGCGCGACGGTTGCCTCGACGGCACCCGAGCCGGTGGTGCTCGCCCACTGCTGCGGCGTCGTCATATGACCTCACCCGTGCATCCGGCGAAGCGCCGCGACGCCGTGCCGCGACACGCCGGGTCACTGCCATTACACCAGCGGTGATCACGAACTGTTGCCGTTCGCCGGGACTCGTCGGATGCGCAGATGCGCGAGGGCGGCTGGCTCGGTGGTCGGGTCGGGGCGTTGACGGTCAGGCCGTGCCACGGCTGACGCGCGAGCTGGTCAAACGCCCTGGCAAGGGGGCATCGGAGATGGCCGTGCGGCGGTTCGCATGATGTAACGTCCGGCCCACTCGTCTGGCCTGCTTCTTCGCGGGCGGCCGGACCGCGTCGAAAGCCGGTCCGGCGGGCGCGGTCCGCAAACAGTCCGCACTACGGGCGGTAACTGCCTGGTCGAGGCGGTCCGTGACCTGGTCGAGGCGGTCCGTGACCTGGTCGAGGTCGTCCTCGAAGAGGTCCGCATAGACGTCGAGGGTCATGGCCGCCGAGGCGTGGCCGAGCATCCGCTGTACGGCTTTGACGTTGGCGCCTTCGGCTACCGCGAGGCTCGCGGCGGTGTGCCTCAGCTCATGTGGCGTGAGGCCCTTGAGCCCTACGCTTTCCGCTGCCCGGTCGAACGCCGGACGCTGGTGGACCGTGATGGACAGATAAGTCCAGCTCAATGCCCCTCTATGCCAGGTGGAGCGAGATCGAAAAGTGCCTGGGGGTCAAGGTCGCTCCCGCGGGAAAGTTCTGACACTGTCGCCTGGGGCATCGGTAGTTGTCTCCGAGCGGAGTGGTGGGGTGGGTGTGAGCGAAGGTGTCGAAACGACAGCTCTGTGGCGCCCTGCTGGGCCTCGCGAACTCGACCTCATCCGCGCGTCAGGATGGCGGCGGTGGCCGCCAGTCCCGCTCGAACGCTTGTACTTCTATCCGATCCTCAGCGAAAGCTTCGCCGTCACTGGCGCTCAGCATTGGACCTCGTCTGACAGCGGTGTTAGATACGTCCTCCGCATCCACGTCGAGACGGACTTCGTCGGGCGTTACTCGACGCGGTCGTTCGGCGGTTCCGCTGCTCCCATGTTGTGGGTGCCGGCAGAAGACATGGACGAGTTCAACGCTCACGTAGTCGGACTCATCGAAGTCGTACACGAGATCCGATGATCCCGCTGTACAGCAGTGAAGTACCGCAACCTGTGCGACCGCACTGAGCCGGACTGGACCGCCGTAGGCGATCTGACCTCGCATCCCACTTGATCCAACCGAGTCGCCCTGACTCCATAGGTTCAGGGTTTCAAGCGTCCGATGGCAGTTGCTGCTTCGCTGCTGCGCGGTTCGCCGCTGGGCCGAGAGGTCGCCGTAGGCGGCCTGCCGCGGAACTGTCAGGCACTGGCCAAGCGTGAGGAGGCCAGCGCGTTGAGGGAGACGCCCTGCTCGGCTGCCCGGATTGCCAGGCGGCGGTGGACTTCCTCGGGCACGCGGACCTGGAATTTGCCGGAGTAGTGCCGGTCGGCGATGGCCACGGGGGGAGTCTCGCCGGAGGCCTCCATGTCGGCGACTATTTCTTCGGCGATGCGCTGGATGCCGATGAAGGCTTCCATCCGGTCTGCGGCGAGCCAGGAGACGGAGGGCAGTTCGGCGACGGTGCCGACGTACTCGTCGTCTTCCGCTGACCAGTGGACGCGGTAGGTGTAGTGGTCTGCCATGCTCACGGTTGTTCCTCCAGCTTCTCGATCGCGGTCAGTACTTGCTTGACCTGGTAGGGCTTTGCCTTGCCGCCCTTGTCCTGGATGTTGACCCTGGGGTCGCCGGGCCACGGCATCTTGAACACGTGGTGCGATGTGCCCTGCGATCGTGGTTCTCCGAAGTACTGCTGACAGACGAAGAGCAGGTCCGCGAACCTGATGTTGTTCGGGTTCTGGCGCATCTCCGCCAGGATCTTCGCCAGTCTGTCCGCCCATGATAATCCGGCAGTATCACCGGTGATACTACGATCTTGAGGCAGGTGGCGACCCGCGGACGGCACGGATGGTCCACTGGCCGGGATTTGGGGTGAGTTGGGCAGTGCTGTCGTTCCGCTTCGCGGTTTGCGGTGGTGGCCCGGTTGCCGAAGGCCGGACGAGCGTTGTCAGCTGGCGGGCGGCGTTCGAGGAGCGTTCACCCAAGATCGAGTAATCCGCATTCGGTCCGCACGAAGTCCGCAGAGGCAGTGAAACGCTGTCAGATCTTGGCAAGCGTTTTCGCAGCTCAGCACACGTTCGCACGGTTGGAGCAACCGCTTTTGTTGATCTCATAACCACTCGGTCGCGGGTTCGAGTCCCGCCCGTCCCACTTTGATCTTGCATGCGAACCGCGCCTGGTAGTCGGGCCGGCGGTTTGCATGTGGTCCACGCCGGTGACGAATCACGGGATGGCGATGCCGGGTTGCTGCGATCGGAGTTGCTGCGCAGGTCTCCCGGCGTCATGGCGAAGCTCCGCCCGGACGGCGAATTCCTCGGCGGCGTCACACCGCACCGCCGCCGCTTGACGACATCATGGATGAACTGTCGCCCCGGCCTGCCCTGTGTGACCCGGCGGCGATGACGCGAGATCTGCTCGGTAACCGCACGACCGGGACAGCCGGCAAGCAGCGGGCGCCGCGGTTGTAGCACCTCGGCCACCGGTGTGCGGTGGCGCACTCTTTTCGTGACGATCTTTTGCATCCGTCGGTGGCCGCCGTGCCGAAGTACGAGTATGCCGTCATCCGTGAATTCCGTGCTGCACGAGGTGCGCCGCAGTGCGTCCATGCTCGACGTCCTCCGTGACCATCACGGGCTCGCCCAGGAGGCGGGGCGGGACCCGGCGCCGTCGGTGATGAGGCTGCTGGCGGCCGCGGTCGACGGGGAGGACGAGTTGGCGGCGGTGGCCGCGGTGCACGGGATCGGGGCGGTTGTCGACGATGAGGCCGACGCGGTACTCTCGCGGCTTTTGTCGCATCCGCGTCCGTTTCTGCGGGAGCATGCGGCGTGGGTGCTGCAGTCCCGTCTGCCGCGGCTCGACGCCATCGACCGTCTTGTCCGCGTTGTCGTCGCCGGCGGCTTCTCCGGCATGCTCGCGCAGCGGACTCTGGAGAGCTGGGGCGACCCGGCTGGGGACCACATCGCCGCGGCTCTGCTGCGGGCCCTGGCTGATACGCGTGACCCGCAAACCCGCGCGCGCCTCGTCGAGACCTTCGGCCTGTTCTCCGCCGAGCCGACTGGTCAGGCCTTGGTCCGGATCGCCCTCGACCCGGACGAGAGCCCGGCCGCCCGGGTCAGAGCCGTCGCCGCGCTGGGCGACCGGCCCGGCGATCGGGAAGCGGTACGGGTGATCGAGTCCCTCTGGGCGGCGGGCGGTGACCTCGGAGCGGTGGTCCGGCTGGCCGCCGTCGATCTCGGACTGGCCACCGGCGGTGCCCCCGCCGGCGGCGCACCGGGCCTGCGGGTCGCCCAGCTGTTTCTGCACGCGGACATCGATCGGCAGTTGAGCCGGGCCGGTGCGGGAGACAACGGCGGCGTCGCCACCCTGCTCGTCCGGCTCGGGGACGAGCTCGCTGCCCAATCCGGAGCGGGACGCGTGCTGACCATCTCCCGAGGCACCCCGGAGCGTGCGCTGGCCGCCCTCACCCGCGACGAGAAGCACGTTCTGGCGGCCGTGCCGATGCCGGGACCGGCGGTGAACGCGGCTGATGCGTGGCCGGCCCGGATCGCCGTGCGGCGTGGCATTCGGCGCCTGTTACGCGCCCATCACATCGACGTCGTCCACCTGCGGATGGCGGAGGTCGGCAGCCTGGCCGCAGCCGAGGTGGCGGCGGAGCTGGACATCCCGGTGGTGTTCACCCTGGCTCCCGACCCGCATGCGACCATCGACGCCCTGGAACGCACGGGTGGCCTGCGCCGCGACAACTTCGGCCTGGTCGACGAACGGGAGCACTACTGGTTCCGGGCGCGGCTGGTGCAACGGCTGGCGGCCGAGGCCGACCACGTCGTTCTCTTCCCCCGCCCGCACCTCGCCCGTGATCTCGAGACGCTCATCGGCATCGACATCGCCGCCGAGGCCGGACGCTACAGCGTCGTCGCGGAGGGCATCGACCTGAAGGTCAGCCGGGCGGCCGCTGCCGAACTGACGGGCTCGGCAGCCTCACCTGCCCTGGCCGAACTGGACGCGCTCGTCGGGGCCCTGCCGCCGCACCGCCACGGCCTGCCGCTGGCAATGAGCGTCGGCCGGCTGCACCGGGTCAAAGGCATGGCGACCCTGGTGCAGGCATGGGCCAGTGACCCGGCGCTGCGCGAGCGGTGCAACCTGCTGATCGTCGGCGGTGATCTGACGGATCCGTCGCCGGACGAGCGGGAGCAACTCGAGCTCATCGCCCAGGTGCTG
>DATMVU010000607.1:0-2599 GCA_035562875.1 Actinoplanes sp.
CGCACCGTTGTGGGGCGCGTCGGTGCGCGGCCCGGAATTCCGCACCTTGGAACACCGGCTTATCCAAATCACCCACCGGCCTGAACTATGGGAGTCGATCCCCTGGTTCTGACCCATGCGATCACCCGGAAGAATTACCGGCCGACTTTCGCATTCAGAATCTCCCCCTAACCTAGTCCCGTGACCGAAGAATCGAAGAACACCCGACCCACTGGTATTCAACGGATTGCCGCGCTGCTCGGCCTTCCCGAGCCGGAACCGTGGACGGAGGAAGAGGAGCGGGAGTTTCAGGAGCGGATGAACCGCGCCGACGCGGAGGTGCGGGCGAGGGTCGCGCGTCAGGTCCGCCCGGCCGCATGACCGTGACCACCGAGGTTCCCCGGATCCTCGACGCGTCCGCGGTGGTGGAGACCTTCTCCGGCAACCGCGAGTTGATGACCGTGCTGGAAGCGGCAAGCGACGGCCGGCTGGTCGCGGTCCTCCCGATCATCGCGATGATCGAAGCCCAGGCGGTTCTCGCCGCCAAGGCCTCGCATTGGGACCTGATTCTTGCATTGTCAGGAGTCCATGCGGTTCTGGCGACCGAGGAGGGTGTCACCGAGATCGGGAATCTCGCCGCTCCCCGGGTCCGGTATCACCCTGACCACCGGACACTGCTCAATCCGATCATGACGGCGCAGGTGCTCCACGAGGCCAAGATGATGAACGGTGTCATCATGACCAGGGTGCCCGAGGCCTACGGCGGCCACGACGTCACCGTCCATCTGATCAACTGATCCCCCGGTCGGGCCGTGCACGGACGGCCCGCACGCGCGCTAACCTCTCCTCGGCATCAGAACCTCAGTCCGGGAGACACGCATGATGATCAAACGCGGACCGGTGTCCCAGGCACTCGCCGCCGTAGCGGTCGCAGCACTGTCCGCCCTGACGTGGTTTGCCTGGCTGGGCTGGGACAACGAGTACCAGTTGGACGAGGCCACCGGTTCGTACAGCGGCCCCTACGAGGTGTGGCAGGTCGCCGGCTGCGGCGTGACGCTGCTGATCCTGCTGGTCGCCGCCCTGCTGGCCGGTGTGCGGGAGGTGCCGGCGTCGGCAGCCCTGACTCTCGGGTTCACCGTGGTGTTCACCGTCAACGCGGCCGCCGAGGACGAGACCGGCCTGTTCGCGGTCGGCGCGGCTCTGGTCTTCGTGGGCTTGAGCATGGCCTCCGGCGTGGTCTCCGCGATCATATTCGGCTTCCGGGGCCGCCGTCGTTCACCCGCCCCCACCCGATGACCGGAGGTCGTCGGCGTAGTTCGTGACGGCCCGGCGATAGAGCGGCAGGGTGGGCGCCAGGGCGTGCAGAGCCACCCGCAGAGCCTCGTCGTGGCGGCCGGTGTCGTGCAGGGCCAATGCCAGGAACGCTTTGGCCGCGTCGCCGACCACCGGATCGGGTTCCTGCCGGGCGAGCAGTTCGACGGCTTCCGCGGCCCGGCCGATGTTGCGCAGCGAACTGCCGAGCTGGATGATCGCCTGCTGCCGTCGCGGTGGCTGTAGTCCGGCGTCGAGGGCCTGCCGGTACAGGTCGACGGCTTCGGTTTCGCGGCCGGCGAAGTCGTGGGCGGATGCCCACTCGTAGTGGGCGTCCGGATCGTCGCGGTCGCCGACGAGTTCCCGCATCGCTTCCAGTGTCGCGTCCGGGTCGGTGTCGTCGGCTGTCGCCCAGAACTCGGCGATCCGCTGTTCCCATGAGCTCACGGTGCGACGCCTTTCAGGGCCAGGTCGAGCAGCCGGATCGCTTCGGGACCGTCCTGGGTGGCCAGAGAGATCGCGTTGACCAGGGTGAGCAGGTCGGTGATGGCCACGCCGGCGCGGACCTCGCCGGACTGCTGGGCCTGGCGCAGCAGAGCGCCGCCGGCGTCGGTGAGCATCGCCTCGCAGCCGCTGTCGGCGGTGGCTCCGGCGGCCAGCAGGGACGCGGCCAGGCCGCGGGTGGTGGCGCCGAACTCGGCGACGGCCCGCAGCCAGTCGGTCAGCGTCAGGTCGCCGGCCTGGGCGCAGAGGGTTTCCACCCGGTCGTGGAAGACGGCTTCCATCAGGGCCTGCCGGTTGGCGAAGTGCCTGTGCAGGGTGGCCGAGCCGACTCCGGCGTCGCGGGCGATCTTCTCCAGGGAGGCGTCCGCGCCGGTGGCGGCCACCTCGGCGACTGCCGCGGCCAGGATCCGCTCGTAGTTGCGGCGCGCGTCCGATCGCATGGCCGAAATCGTAGCCGGTTGACAAACGGGGTGCCACTCCGGTTAGTCTTCGCAGCGAAACGGGGCGCCGCCCCACTTAGTGAAGGAGCAGGACATGAGCGTCGTACTGGTCACCGGAGCGAGCACCGGCTTCGGCCGCCTGACCGTAGAAGCACTGAACGATCGCGGACACCGGGTCTTCGCCGGCATCCGTGACCCGCACGGCCGCAACACCACCGCCACCCAGGAACTGACCGCAATCGGCGTACGGGTGATCGACCTCGACGTCACCGACCAGGACTCCGCCGACCGCGCCATCACCGAGCTCCTCGCCGAGACGGGCCGCCTCGACGTGATCGTCAACAACGCCGGCGGCATCTTCGTCG
>DATMVU010000608.1:0-8700 GCA_035562875.1 Actinoplanes sp.
AGCGTCTTCGACAGCGTCGTGAACCAGTCGGCCAGCGCGTCCAGCAGCCGGTCGAACCCCAGATCCGGGGACGGCACCGGGATCGCTGCATCCAGCAGACGGCTCTGCCAGGACCCTTCGGACCTGGCCACCACCACCAGCTGCACCTGGTCATCCCGGGAGAATTCCGGCGATCGTACGCCGGTGGTGTCCAGACAGTCCCCGAGCGCCGTGAAGAACGACGAGACGGCGAGCACCGCGTGCGCGGCGTGCAGGCGCTCACTACGGTCGAAGCGGCCCTGCCCGCGTACCAGATCGGTGATCCGCCCGGCGACCTGATGACCGATCCGGGTCGCCTCGCCTTTGGCGTCGAACAGGCTGACCGCGAGTTCACTGCCACCGGCGGTGCCCAGCAGGAGCGCGGTCCCGGCCAGATTGTCGGCCACCGTGAGGAGCGGCCCGGCCCCACCGAGCAGTTTGACGGCGTCGGCGTACTTCAGACCCTGTGCCACGAACCCACTATATGGACGACCGCCACTGGAACGGTGGCGTGGTGGCCCTATCGTCGGTTGCCATGAGCCACCCCGGAGAGACCGACGACGAGGAAGAACTCGGAGTGCCCCGCGCTGTCCGGGAGGCCACGACCGGACTCGCTCTGGCCGGGCTGGCGGCCTGGCCGGTGGTCGCCCTGCTGCTGGGCTTCGTCCTGATGTTCGCCACCGACTCGTGTTTTCCGGGCGACCCCGAACTGATCTGCACCCCCAGAGGCGAGAAGATCCTCATGGGAGTCCTGATCTACGGCTGCCTGGCCGCCATCGTCTCCGGCGTGGCCGGCATGATCGCGGGGCCACGCTGGCGCGCCCTCGGCCTCGGTCTCGGCTACCTGATCAACCTCGCCTGCACGGTCACCGCCTTCGCCATCGCCGACAACTGATTCAGGCCGGAGTTCCGTCCTTCCGGACACAAGGGGAACCGCTGGACAGGGTGTAGTCGACGTGGTCGCCCCCCGGTCATGGGCGGCGATGCTCACCCGGTAGTCGTCCCGGGTCGAGTAGTGGTTGCATCGATGTTCCCCCTTCCTTGCCGGGGATCACACCGATGGTCTTGGTTCAGTTCGTGTGGACGGACAGCGAATTGCGGCTAGGCCCTCGACCTGCTGGACGCGCATGGCGGCCAGCCGAGCTCCCGGCCGTCACCACGAATCGGGCCGGTCTCCGCGGGGCGGGCCGGTCTCCGCGGGGCGGGCCGGAATCCTGGTGAGCGTCAGCTCCTTTCGATCAGCTCGCGGAGAATGGCGATGGACTTCACCCGTTCCGGGCGGGTCGGCGCCAGCGGGGACGCCAGCAGCGTCGTCACCCCCGCAGTGGCGAAATCGTCGAGACGGCGGCGGATGGTGCCGGCGGTGCCGACCAGGGACGTGGCGGTGACTAGGTCGTCGGGGACAGCGGCCACCGCCTCGTCCCGGCGACCGGCCAGGAACAGATCCTGAACTCGAGCCGCCTCCTCGGCATAGCCGTAGCGGCGCACCAGATCGTTGGAGAAGTTGCGGTCCTTGGCACCCATACCGCCGAGGTAGAGCGCCAACTGTGCGCGATGCCGTCCCAGCAGGGCGGGAGTGGGCTCACCCACGGCGAACGGCACGGGGACACTCACGTCCAGGGCGTCCAGGGCCGGGTCCCGCCGGGAACGGCCATCGGTCAGCGAATCCCCGAAGACCCTCTCGACAGAGCGCGGGTCGAGCCACAGTGCCTGCCACCCGTCGGCGATCTCAGCGGCCAGGGCCACGTTGCGGGGCCCCATCGCGGCCAGCAGGATCGGGATCCGTGGCCGTACCGGATGATTGATGATCTTCAAGGGTTTGGCGTGGTCACCGGGCAGCGGAACCGTGTAGTGGTCACCGTCGAAGCGCAGGGTCTCACGGCGCCAGACCCGGCGGCAGATCTCGGCGGTCTCCCTGGTCCGGGCGAGCGGCGCGTCGTAGCGGACCCCGTGGAACCCCTCGATGACCTGCGGACCGGAGGCCCCCAGCCCCAGGTTGAAACGGCCACCGGAGACGTAGTCGAGCCCGGCCGCGGTCATCGCCAGCAACGTCGGGGTGCGGGTGTAGAGCTGCATCACCCCGGACGCCAACTGCATGCCGCGAGTGCGGGCGGCCAGGAACCCGAGCTGGCTGACAGCATCGAAACTGTAGGCCTCGGGAACCACCACCAGTTCCGCCCCGGCCTCCTCGAACTCCACAACCTCGTCGACCGCAGCGGCGAACCCTTCACCGCTGTAGCCGAGCTGAATCCCGAGACGCATCGAGAGCCCTCCCCTTCCACACGGTCAGCTCTCCGCCCACATGGTCAGGCAGCGCCTCGCCACGTCCCGACCAGCCAGCCGCCCGTCTCCGCTGGAAGACGTCTCCATCCGGGAAACGCCTCCGCCAGGAACCGCCTCCGTCAGGAACGTCTCCCGGACGACGAACCCTCTGGTCGGCCGCTTCACCACGTCCGCAGTTCGCTGTCCGGTTCAGTCCTGGATGATCACTTGCCGGATGACATCACCGCTGCCCAGTGCACTCAGGGCATCGCCGACCTGGTCGAGTCGCAGGCGGCGGCTGATCATGCCCTCGATGTCGAGACGGCCGGCCCGCCACAGCGCCAGCAGGCGCGGAAAGTCCCGATGCGGCTCGGCCGACCCGTAGAGCGACGGAAGGATCCGTTTCCCTTCGAACAGCAGCTCGAACGGGCTGAACTCGACCTGATGCTCGGCACGCCCGGCGCCGACCACGATGACACTGCCACCCCGGCGGCAGACGGCCCAGGCGGTCCGGAGCGTCTGCGGTACGGCCACCACGTCGAAGGCATGGTCGAAGCCCTCCGGCACCACCTCCATCTGGAGGTCGCTGAGTTCATCGGGACCGGCGGTGTGCGTGGCGCCGAATCGTCGGGCCGCGTCGTGCCGAGCCGGAACCGTGTCCACGGCAACGATGACCGCGGCTCCGGCAAGGCGCGCGCCCTGGATCGCGGCGATCCCGACCCCGCCGCAACCGATGACCACCACCGTGTCGCCGGGGCGCACTTCCGCCGTGTTGATCACCGCCCCGACGCCGGTGGTGACACCGCACCCGACCAGTGCCGCCACCTCGTAGGGGACATCGTCATCGATCTTGACCGCTCCGGCGCGCGGAACCACCATCTCCTGCGCGAACGATCCACAGCCGGCCATTCCGAAGATCTCCGTCCCGCCCGCGCTGAACCGGGGGATCACATAGCCGGCCATCACGTGTGTCATGCACAGGTACGGCTCGTTACGACGGCAGTGTGTGCAGGTGCCACAGGCCGGCAGCCAGTTGACCGCCACCCGGTCGCCGGGGTTCAGATCGTCGACACCGGCACCGACCGCGATGACGTCACCGGCCGCCTCATGACCGAGAACCGCGGGTACCGGCTGCGGCAGGCCGCCCTGGATCGCCGAGAGGTCCGAGTGGCAGACGCCGGAGGCGCGAACCCGAAGGTGCACCTCACCGGGGCCGGGGCCGATCACCTCGACGTCGTCGCGGAGGTCGAGTTTCTCTTCACCTATCGTGTGCAGAATCGCTGCGCGCATCCCGGCACCCCTTCAGAATTAGAACGCGTTCTACGCTAACGAGCCGGGCCGAACCAAGCAAGCGTTCGGTCAAGGGTCATAATCGGCCGGTGACACAATCCCGAAGCCCGTCCGAGCGGCGCACTCGCCTCGTCCAGCTCGCCGGAGACCTCTTCGCCGAGAAGGGGTTCCGGGCCACCACCGTGCGCGAGATCGCCGACGCCGCCGGGATCCTCTCCGGCAGCCTCTACCACCACTTCGACTCCAAGGAGTCGATCGGGGACGAGATCCTCAGCGCCTTCCTGGAGGACGTCCTCGCCGGCTACCGCGAGGCGGTCCGCTCGGCGCCCGGCCCGCGCGAGGCCATCGAACTGATCGTGCGGTCCAGCAGCGCCACCCTCAGCCGGCACCGGGCCGCACTCACCATGCTGCAGAACGACTGGAACTACTTCAGTGGGCAACCCCGGTTCGCCTATCTGCGGACAGCCATGAAGGAGATCGAGCAGACCTGGATCGAGCAGCTGGAACTCGGCCAGGAGGCAGGCGTGTTCCGAGCCGATCTGGACGCTCGCCTGACATACCGCCTGCTTCGCGACATCCTGTGGCTGCCGTCGTCGCGGCCGTCGTCGACCTGGAGCACCGAGGACATCGTGGACGGCCTGCTGCGGCTGATCTTCGACGGGATCACGTCCTTCAGTAATCGACAGTCTTCGGTTTAAGCTGCACCAAGCAAGCGTTTGGTTTGGCTTCGGCCAAGTCGGTCGGGAGGCGCGATGGGGCGGCTGGACGGCAAGGTTGCACTGATCACCGGCGGTGCGCGTGGCATGGGCAAGGCTCATGCCCGGCACTTCGTTGCGGAGGGCGCACTCGTCGTCATCGGCGATGTGCTCGACGAGAAGGGCCTGTCGGTCGCCGCCGGGATCGGGGCGGAACGGTGCACGTACGTACATCACGACGTCACCAGCACCGACGACTGGGCGACGGCAGTCGATACCGCGCTCTCGTCGTTCGGGCGGCTCGACGTCCTCGTCAACAATGCGGGCATTCTTCGGCACGCTCCTGTCGCTGAAATGGATCCCGCCGAGTTTCGGCAGGTCATCGAGGTGAACCTGGTCGGCACGTGGCTCGGCATCCGTCAGGTGGTGCCGCCGATGACCGCTGTCGGCGGTGGCTCGATCGTCAACATCTCCTCCATCGAAGGGTTCGCCGGTGCTTCCGGCCTGTCCGCCTACAGCGCCAGCAAGTTCGGTGTCCGCGGGCTGACCAGGTCGGCGGCCCAGGAACTCGGGCCACTCGGCATCCGCGTCAACTCGGTCCACCCCGGCGGCGTGATGACGTCGATGGCTCTGACCGCGGCACAGGCGATGACCGGCGTGGATCCGGGCGGATTCCTCAAATCACTGCCGATAGCCCGGTTCGCCGAGCCGGTCGAGATCTCCCGTCTGGTCGCTTTCCTGGCCTCCGATGAGTCGTCCTACACAACCGGGGCCGAGTTCCTCGCCGACGGTGGGCTCCTGAGCGGACCGGGGTACTGAGTTGCCTCCCACCAGCCTCCCCGGTCACGCTGACCTTCCCGACTCCACCGTCACCGACTACTCGCCCGGCGCCGATCACACTCCCGGATCCGGCGACGCCGCTGCCACTTCCGGGACCGCCGGCACCCTCGATGGGCGGGTCGCCATCGTCACCGGCGCGAGCAAGGGACTCGGAGCGGCGGAGGCCCTGGCGCTGGCCGGCGGTGGTGCCCGGATGGTGCTCAACGATCTCGCCGGACCCGGCCTGGACTCGGTCGTCGAGCAGATCCGGGCCGCCGGGGGTGAAGCGGTCGCCTGCCCCGGTGACGTGTCCGACTGGGCCACCGGCGAGGCGCTGGTCAAGACGGCTGTGGAGACATTCGGGCGGCTTGACGTGCTGGTCAACAACGCCGGGGTGCTCCGCGACCGGATGATCTTCTCGATGTCGGAGCAGGAATGGGACACGGTCGTCCGGGTCCATCTGCGCGGGCACTTCGTCACCTCCCGATTCGCGACCGCCTGGTGGCGGGATCGCAGCAAGGAGACCGGCGGGCCGGTCTACGCACGGATCGTCAACACGGCGTCCGAGGCGTTTCTCCTCGGTTCCGCGGGCCAGCCCAACTACGCGGCGGCCAAAGGAGGGATCGTCTCCCTCACCCTGGCGACGGCCCGAGGCTGTCTCAAACATGGGGTACGGGTGAACGCCATCTGCCCGCGGGCCCGCACCGCGATGACCGGCGATCTGATGGGTCCTGCCCCCACGGGAGCTGATCCGCTCTCCCCGGACCGTGTCACGCCCCTGGTCGTGCACCTGGCTGGGCCGGCTGGCGGCCACATCACCGGTGAGGTGTTCGTGGTGCACGGTGACGTGGTTGCCGTCATGGGACCACCGACCGTGCGTGCGGTCTTCCACGCGGCGACCGGCCACTGGACGGCCACGGAACTGGACGCTGCTCTGCGCACTGTCTTCACCACCGATCCCCCAAGGCCCGGTTTCGTCTGCGAAGAGACGATCCCGCTGGCCGAATCCACTTTCGGCGAGTCCTCCTCACCGTAACGACGGGGCCCGGCGCCGACAGTGGTGCTGACACGCTCGCGAAGGTTCGGTTAGCCGCACCTCCGGACGCGTGCCAGCCCCACTGCACCAGAGCGTGAGGCAGACAAGACTCGAGGGCATGAGGGACAGCGGAGGCAACGGTGAAACAACGCGAGACGGTCGCCATGTCCGACGAGGAGATCGGCGTCCTGCTGGCCCGGGCCAGAAAGGTGCAGATAGCGACGATCAATCCGGACGGGACGCCGCATCTGGTCACCATGTTCTTCGGGGTGGCCGAGGGGCGCATCGCGTTCTGGACCTATCGCGCCTCACAGAAGGCCCGCAATCTGATGCGCGATCCCCGGCTGAGCTGTCTGGTCGAGGATGGGGAGGCCTACTTCGAGCTGCGCGGAGTTCAGGTGAGCGGCGTGGTGGAACCGATCGACGAGCTGGCCGGTGTCACCGAGGTCGGGCGCCTGATCGCGGCCCGGATGCCGGGCATGCCACCCGACGCTCTCGACACCTTCGTCGACCACACGGCCCGCAAGCGCATCGCCTACGTCGTCGCCCCGGTCCGGGTCTCCAGCTGGGATCACCGCAAACTGCTCACCTGACGACCGTGCCGCCGGGTGGCAGCCAGACCGTCTACTGGAAGCCGGGGCAACGCCCGTGGCCTGATGTCCTGTCGACTGGTGGGTGAAGTCCGCAGTGGTCAACAAGGTCGGCCGCCATAGACTGAGCGCCGGCCGGTCGATCAACGGGAGGATCATCGTGGCTGTTTCGCCCGCGGGCCGGCCTCGGGATCCGGAGGTGGACGAGAGGATCACCCGAGCCGCGGCCGAGGTCTTCGGAGCCGAGGGCTGGGCGCGGTTCTCGGTGGATGCGGTGGCCCGTAAGGCCGGTGTCGGAAAGGCCTCGATCTACCTGCGGTGGCCCAACAAGGAGGCGCTGCTGGCAGCGGTGTTCGCGTCCCGGCTGTCCGGGGTGCGCGACATCGACACCGGCTCGCTGCGTGACGATCTGGTGGCGCTGGCCCGGCAGGTGCTGCACGCGTTCCTGGACGAGGCCGGTGGGGCGGTGCTGCGGCTGATGCTCGAGGTGGAGAGCATCCCGTCCGGGCAGGAGCACCTGGACAGGTTCCTCCAGTCGCAGGCGACGGCGGCCCGGGCGATCGTGCATCGAGGTATCGACCGGGGCCAGCTACGCAAGGACATCAGCGTGACGCTGCTGCTGGACACGATCAGTGGCGGGGCTCTCAACCACGCGCTTGTCACTCCGGCCCGGCTGCGCTCCAAGGTCACCGACCGGGCCGACCGCTATGCCGAGGAACTGGTCGACTTCGTCCTGACGTCGGTCGCGACGGCGGAGTAGTCGACCGGCGGGCTCAGCGACCGGGCCGGACTGCACTGCCGATCCGGACTGCACTGCCGATCCGGGTCACGGCCAGGCAAGACGGTGGGCGTGGACATGTAAGTCGGGGTCGCTCAGGCAGGGCCGGGCAGACGGTCGGTCAGGCGGGGAGAAGGCGTTGGGTGCCGTCGGCGGCCTGTTTGCGGGTGAGGGTTCCGGTCTTGATCAGGAGTTCTACGTGGGCGGCGGTCTCGGCTACGGCGGCGACCTTCATCGGGCCGATCTCGGACCACGGGCGGGACCAGCTCAATGCGGCTGCGAGCTGCCAGATTCCAGGATCGCCGAGTTGTTCGACGGCCGCGACGATCTCGGCGCAACGTTCGTGGTGGTGGGCGGTCAGTTCGGTGGCGCGGGCGGTGATGCCGTGGAAGCGGTACTCGTGGCCGGGCAGGGCCTCGCAGTCGTCGTAAGCGGTCACCTTCTGCAGCGACTCCAGGTAGTCGCCGAGTGGGTTTCCGCCGCTCAACTGGAGGCCGATGTTGGGGCTGATCCGGGGCAGCACATGGTCGCCGGTCAGCAGGATCTGGGAGTCGGAGTCGAGGAGGCAGAGGTGGCCCGGAGTGTGGCCAGGAGTCCAGATCGCCTGGATACGGCGGCCGGTCAGCGGGACCAGGTCACCGTCGGCGAGCATGACGTCAGCGTCAGCCATCGGGGCGAAATGCTTGTCGACGGCGGTTCCGAACGTACTCAGAAGGTCGTTGATCTCGGGTTGCGGCACGTGGAGATCGCGCAGCCAGCCGGTGAGGGCGACAGCCGGTTCGGTGTCCCGGTCGCGGAGCATCGAATCGCGTTCGGCGGGGTGCATGGCGACCCAGGCTCCGGAAGCGTCGCGGAGCCTGGCGGTCAGGCCGTGGTGGTCGGGATGCACATGGGTGAGCACCACACCGGTGACGTCGGCGGCAGTCGCGCCGGTTTCGGCCAGGCCGGCGAGCAGGGCGGTCCAGCCGGTGTCGCTGTCCCAGCCGGGATCGACGACGACCAGGCCGTCGTCGCCGGGGATGAGATAGCTCAATGTGTAGCGCAACGGGTTGTTCGGGATCGGCACCGGGACGGACACCAGGCCTCCGGCGAGCTTCTCCACCGGCGGCAACGCCCTGGCCTGCCAGGCGGCCTGCTGAGCATTCATCCCGAGCCCCTTTCCTAGACGGCAACCGTCTAGGAAAGCGACCATATCCTGACCGCCCACCGTTC
>DATMVU010000609.1:0-17972 GCA_035562875.1 Actinoplanes sp.
CCGGACAACAGTGACAACCCCGGATCCAACTGCACGGTGTTCCGGTGAGCCGACTCGACATGATCAAGCGCTATCACAGGGGAAGCGTGTCCTCGCATCTGAGCTACAGAGTCGTCGCCATGGGCGCGGCCGTCGTCACCGCGATCGCCGGTCTGCCGGCCGTCGCCCAAGCCGCCCCGTCGCCCGCCCCCGCTACCGACCTGCGCAGGCAGGCGCCGGTGGCCGACCCGGACCGGGCGCTGGGCGACGACTGGCGTACCTCCTCGGACATCACGGTCACCGGTGCCGGTGACACCGAGGGGTACCACCTCTACATCGCCCGGGAGAAGGACGCCTTCGCCTGGAGCACTCTCGCCACGCTGAAGTCCACCGAGATGAACGGCGCGCCCTGGGGCGGCTCGGTCTGCGTGACCGGCTCCGGCCGGTACGCGGTCGCCGTCTTCGCGCCGAAGATCGCGGCGAACAAGCCGGCGGCACTGCAGGCCGGCGCGCTGGCCGCGGTGGTCGACACCGGCACCGGCGAGGCTGTCCACGTCGCCACCGGTGTGCAGTACTCCTACTACAACCCGGCGTGCGGTCCGGGTGACCGGGCGCTGCTCGTCCGGGGCATCGGCGGGGACCTCGACAAGCAGCGGACCGATCTGCTGACCGTGGATGCCGCGGCCGGCAAGGTGACCGCCACCCGCCGGATCGACGCCCAGCTCAGCAATCCGGCCCCGGCGCCGGACGGCGACTACGGCATCGTCGGCGGCAACCTGGTCAAGGTCGGCACGAACGGCGAGCTGACCACTGTGGGCAAGCCGAAGGGCGCCACCTTCGACATCCGGGCCACCGCCGACCAGGGCATCGACCTGGTGTCGGTGGACGGGGAGACCGCGGTGGCCGAGCGGTTCCGCGGTGGGAGGCTGACCACCACGGCCACCGGCCCGAAGAACAATCTCCAGCTGTTCGGTCTGCGCGGTGGGAAGAACGCGCTGGTCGGCAAGGTCGCCCTGAACGGAGCGAAGCCTGCCGGGCTGACCACGCTGCCGTACGACCGGCCGGTCACCACCGTCTCCGGTGCGGGTCACCTGGTCGTCGACGAGGCGTACTCGCAGCAGACCGCCGACTCGCTGGCGCGCCCGCTGGCCCCGGCCGACCCGGCACGTGCCGGCCGGGTGACGATCGCGTCCCGCCCGGCCGCCGGTGGGCAGCGGGCGACCAGCAGCATCGTCACCACCGACGCGCCCACCCTGGACGTGGAGCCGACGGCGGTCGGGGCGAAGGCCACGGCCCTCGCCGCGCCCGGCTCGGTCACCACCCCGACCTGCTCGGTGCCGCGTAACGACCCGACGGTCCAGCCGTTGCAGCCGAGCCCGGACATGGTCGAATGGGCCGTCGACCTGGCGGTGCACCAGAACCTGATGGTCAGCCGTCCGGCCAACTTCCTGAAGATGGGCCTGGGCTCGTATCAGCCGCAGGCGATGTTCCCGATGCACCCGCTCACCGGCGGTGGGACGGTCCCGGCGAACCTGATGCTGGCGATCATCGCCCAGGAGACGAACCTGTCGCAGGCCTCCTGGCACGCGGTTCCCGGTGACACCGGCAACCCGCTGCTGCCGCTCTATTACGGCAGCTACTCGGTCGACACCATCGACTACTCGCTTTCCGACTGCGGTTACGGCGTGGGCCAGGTGACCACCGGGATGCGGGTGGGGGACACGGTCTACACCGCGAACCAGCGCAAGGCGATCGCGGTGGACTACGCGGCCAACGTGGCGGCGGCGCTCAACATCCTGATCGACAAGTGGAACCAGATGAAGGCGGAACCGTCTGCCGCCAAGTCACAGATCAACGACGGCGACCCCCGGCACATCGAGAACTGGTTCCTCGCGGTGTGGGCGTACAACTCCGGCTTCTACCCGTACGCCAGCCGCGCCGCCAACAACGGCAGGTACGGTGTCGGCTGGCTGAACAACCCGGCCAACTCGATCTACAAGCCGAACCGGCTGGGTTTCCTGCGGGCCTCGCTCGCCGATGCGGAGACGCCGAACCTGTGGAGCTACCCCGAGCGGATCATGGGCTGGGTGGAGACGCCGCAATTGAAGGGGGACAGCCAGGCGTACAGCGACCCGACCTTCGGTGCCAACTCCCCGACCTTCTGGCGGGTGTCCTGGCACAAGCCGGAGGTCACCTGGAACGACGGGGTGTCGCTGCCCGGCCTGTACACCTTCTGCAGCACAGCGGTGAACAGTTGCTCGCAGGCCCAGAACGGCTGTCCCGCGGTCTCGTCGGCATGTTGGTGGAACGGACTCGCGACGATCGGCAACTGCGAGAACCAGGAGTGCACCACCGAGAAGCTGGTCTACGGCGCGGGCTCCGGCGAGCCCTCGGTCAAGAGGATCTACGAGCGGGCCTGCTACGAGTTCGACGACTACGCGGCCAGCTACCACGACTCGAGCCGGTCGACCAGCATGGTCTACACACTGAACGACACCGGGCAGTACAACCTCGGCTGTGACTCGGTGGTGAAACCACAGAACGGCCGGTTCAGCCTCCAACTGGGTGACCCGACCGGGGCCACCGACGACACCTACTACGCTCCCATCGACCTGCACCAGCTCGGCGCCGGTTGGCAGGGGCACATCTGGTTCACCTACGGCTACAGCGGTGACCGGCTGAAGAAGCACAAGGTCGTCGGCCAGTGGACGCCGGACCTGCCGATCAGCCCGGGTACCCGGGGCCGGTTCAGTGTGCTCGTGCACCTGCCCAGCCACGGCGGTACCGGCAACGTCACGTATCACCTGCAACCGGGTGCGGCGGCGGACCTGGAGAAGCAGGATCTCACCTGCACGATCGATCAGCAGGACACGGTCGGCGAGGGTGGGAAGAGTTACGACCATTGGGTGTATCTCGGCAACTACGAACTGGGCCGGGGCGCGCGTCTGTGGATGTCCAACGCGGGTGTCGCGAGCAACCGTTCGGTCGGCTGGGACGCTGTCGCCTTCGTCCCGACCACCCGGGTGACAGGCAACTTCTGCGGAGAGCGCTTCTGAGATGAGGTCCCCCCGGGTGCCCCGCTCGACCTGGCGGGGCACCCGGGGGTGTTGCCCGAACCGGTTCGGGCACTGACACAATGGCGCTCATGTCCGATGCTCGCCGCCCGCGTGTGCTCTCCGGCATCCAGCCGACCGCCGACTCCTTCCACCTCGGCAACTACCTGGGTGCCGTGCGCAACTGGGTGTCGATGCAGGAGACGCACGACGCCTTCTACTGCGTCGTCGACCTGCACGCGATCACCATGGGTCATGATCCGGCAGTTCTCCGCACCCGGAGCCGGATTTCCGCGGCCCAGCTGCTGGCTGTCGGCCTCGACCCGGAGCGCTGCACCCTCTTCGTGCAGTCCCACGTGCCCGAGCACGCCCAGCTCGGCTGGGTGCTGAGCTGCATCACCGGGTTCGGCGAGGCCGGGCGCATGGTGCAGTTCAAGGACAAGTCGGCCAAGGCCGGTCAGGACAGCACCTCGGTCGGGCTGTTCACCTACCCGATCCTGCAGGCCGCCGACATCCTGCTCTACCAGGCCGACCAGGTGCCGGTCGGGGAGGACCAGCGCCAGCACCTGGAGCTGACCCGCGACCTGGCGCAGCGGTTCAACACCCGGTTCGGCAAGACCTTCACCGTCCCCGCGGCTTTCATCGTGAAGGACACCGCGAAGATCCTCGACCTCCAGGACCCGGCGATCAAGATGTCGAAGTCGGCCTCCTCGCCGAACGGCATCATCGAGCTGCTGGAGAACCCGGCACGCTCGGCCAAGAAGATCAAGTCGGCGGTCACCGACACCGGGCGCGAGATCGTCTTCGACGAGGAGAACAAGCCGGGCGTCAGCAACCTGCTGAGCATCTACTCCGCGCTCACCGGCCGGACCATCGGCGACCTGACCGAGGCGTACGACGGGCGTGGCTACGGCGACCTGAAGAAGGATCTGGCCGAGGTGCTCGTCGAGTTCGTCAAGCCGATCCAGGAGCGGACCAAGCTCTACCTGGACGACCCCGCCCAGCTCGACAAGGTGCTGGCGATCGGGGCGGAGAAGGCCCGGGCCGTATCCGCGGCCACCCTCGCCGAGGCGTACCGGAACGTGGGTTTCCTCAGCCCCGCCCGCGGAGCCTGATCGACATGTCCCAGCCGGGAATCACCCGCATCGGGGTGGCCATCGACATCCCCGAACCCTGGGGCCCGGCGCTCACCCGCCGGCGCGCCGAGGCGGGTGACCCGCAGGCCGCCTACACGCCCGCGCACGTCACCCTGCTCGGCCCGACCGAGGTGGCCGCCGACGCGTTGCCGGCCATCGAGAAACATCTCGAGGCCCTCGCGTCGGCTCAGCAGCCGTTCACCATCCACCTGCGGGGGACCGGCACGTTCCGGCCGATCACCGAGGTGGTGTTCGTGACCCTGGCACAGGGGATCAGCGAGTGTGAGCTGCTGGCCGAGGCGATCACCCGGTCCGGGGACGTCAACCGGGACACCCGGTTTCCGTACCACCCGCACGTGACGGTGGCGCAGGACGTGCCGGCCGCCGCACTGGACGCGGTCTTCGAGGATCTGGCCGGTTTCTCGGCCCGGTTCGAGGTCTCCTCCTTCACCCTGTTCTCGCACGGTGGCGAAGGGCCGTGGCGACCGCGCCGGGACTTCCCACTGGGGAGCTGACGTGTCCGATACGGTCGGCCGGTGAATCCGATCGATCGGGCGCTGACCGCGGCCGAAAGCAAGATCATGGCCGTGCGATACCGGTCGCCGTACTTCGATCACTTCTGCCGGGCGCTCCTGCGCTACGACAGTGTCCAGGGTGGCCGGTTGGCGGCGGCGATCGCCTACTACGGCTTCTTCGCCGTCTTCGCGCTGCTGCTGATCGGCTACTCGGTCTTCGGCTGGCTGCTGACCAACAACGTCGAGCTCCTCGACCTGGTGACCGACTTCCTGCGCCAGAACCTGCCGTTCCTGGACGTGCAGGCGATCCTGGAGAGCAAGGGCAGTGTCGGTCTGGTCGGTCTGGCCGGCCTGACCTTCACCGGGATCGGCTGGGTCGAGGCGATCCGCTCCTCACAGCGGCTCATCTGGCAGGTGCGCGAGCATCCCGGCTTCATCGGCGTGCGCCAGGCCGTCGACCTGATGGTGCTGATCGGGCTCCTGCTCCTGCTGGCGCTGTCCCAGCTCGCCGTCTACGGCCTGGAGCGGCTGCTGCACTGGCTGGCCGGTGGCGGGTTCGCGGTCGCCCTGTCGATCGTCAGCTGGGTGCTCACCTTCGGCGTCAACCTGGTGCTGGCGACCGCACTGCTGGCCGCGGTGCCCCGGCTGAAGATGACCGCCCGCCGGATGGCGCCGCCGGTGCTCCAGGTCGGGATCGGGTTGCTGCTGCTCAATACAGTGGGCAAGTCGTTCGTCGGCCTGGTCGAGCGGAACCCGGCGTACGGTCTGGTCGGTTCGGCCGTCGGTGCACTCGTCTACCTCTACGTCTTCAACCAGCTGCTGCTCTTCGGGGCGGCCTGGGCTGCGACCAGCCCGCACGGCCGGGTGGTCGATCTGTCAGCTGACGACAAGACCGCCCCGGTGGGACAGAACACCTGGATCCGCGACACCGGCCCGTAGGTGTTCCGCACCGGTGCCGGCCCCGGTGCGGCGCCGACACCGGCCGCGTTTCACGATCTCCGTCGATCAGCATGTCGTCGAGGGTTTCACCGGCGACATCGGGCAGCGGCAGACCGGAAACGCGACGCAAAGCCGTCAAGACTCCGTCGGGAAGTGACCATGGAACTGATCCTCTATCTCGCGTACCTCCTCGTTCTGCCCGCCGCGCTGATCGTGGGGTGGGTGTGGCTGTGGCGAAGCCGGCGGCATGTCGGGTGGCGGTTCTTCGTCCCGGGTGTGATCGCGGTACCGCTCTGTGTGGTGCTGGGTGAGGTCGGTTCGGGTTCGGAGTGCGAGCCGGCCGGTTCGCTCGTCGAGTGCGGCTTCGGCGCCGTCCGGGTGGTGTTCTGGGTCAATGCCGCGCTGGCGGTGCTGGTTCTGGCGGTGCTCGGCCTGGTGACGCTGCTCATGCGGCTGGCGGTCCGGTGGCGGATCCGGCAGGGCGGGGCCCGGGTCCACACGCCCTGACCGATCGGTGGCGTGGTCCGATTCGCCGAACCGGCCCGCGTCCCGCCTGTGATGATGACCCGGTGGGCACTCTCGTGACGCTGCATCTGCCGCCGGGATCACCACTCGTGCGAGGTCCGTGGGTGATCACCATCGCCGCCGAGGGCGACGCGGACGATGGGGAGCCGGTCGTCTGCGGGCCGTACGAGCGGGACCACGCGCTCGCCCTGGCCCGGGCCGTGGTCTCCGACGAGGATCTGATGGCGGTGGTGGAGCCGATGCTGCCGCTGGACGGGGTGGCGGCGATCCGGGCCGCGATCGAGGCGGCCCGGGCCCCGGCCGAGGAGGACTTCCCGCCGCGGGCGGTCCGGGAGTATCCGGGGCCCCCGCCGGAGCCCGCCGAGGTGCGGGCCGGCTGGACACGGATAGCCGCTGGGATACTGGGCATGTGATGATCAACAAACGGTGGTCGGCGTTCCTGATCGCGGTCGGACTCTGGACCTGGCTGATCTGGCCCCGCTTCGGGGTGGCCATCTGGAACGACGAGCGGTCCTTCGCCGCCGGGTCGCCGACGGCGTTCCTGTGGGTCCACGCTCTGCTGATCGGCGCGTCGCTGGCGATCGGCACCACCGTCGGCGTTCTCGGGATCACGGCTTGGCGACGATCCTCGGCATCCGTGCCGGCCGAACATTAACTGACTGTTTCGGGCCGCTGGCGCAATTCCCTCCTGAACCAGCCGAAAGCGGCGCACCGAACGCTCAGTGATTGCGGTGGTATAACGGTGCGCCAACAGTCCGTACCGATGTCCCGCCGGGCCTCCTACCCGGGGATACGCTCCCGACCGAAGATTCACCCGGGTAACCGAACCTCGGTGTGCAGCGGAAGGAGGGCGTCTTGCGCCCAGTACGTGGGAAGCGGATCGTGGCGATTCTCGCGGCAGGTGGGCTGACGCTCGCTGCCGCTGCCTGTGGTGAGGCTCCGGCCGAGACCCCGGCAGCCAGCGGTAGCACCGCCGCCGAGGCCGCCTACAAGGCCTGCATGGTCACCGACCTCGGTGGTATCGACGACAAGTCGTTCAACGCCTCCGCCTGGGCCGGCCTTCAGGCCGCGCAGAAAGAGGTCAGCAACGTCGACCCGAAGTACGTGGCGTCCTCCTCCGAGGCCGACTACGAGCCGGGTCTGCGCAGCTACGTCTCGCAGAGCTGCAACTTCATCCTGGCCGTCGGCGGCCTGATGGGTGAGGTGACCACCAAGGTCGCCAAGGAGAGCGCCAGCTCGCAGTTCGCGATCGTGGACAGCAACAGCGGCAACAGCAACGTCTACCCGATGCAGTTCGCCACCCACCAGGCCGCGTTCCTCGCCGGCTACCTGGCCGCGGGCTATTCGAAGTCGGGCAAGGTCGGCACCTACGGCGGCCTGAAGATCGCCCCGGTGACCATCTTCATGGACGGTTTCGCCGACGGCGTCGCGCACTACAACTCGGTCAAGGGCAAGAAGGTCGAGGTCCTCGGCTGGAACAAGGCGGCCCAGAACGGCACCTTCGCCGAGAGCTTCATCGACCAGGCCAAGGGCAAGTCGGTCACCGAAACCCTGGTCTCGCAGGGCGCCGACGTGGTCATGCCGGTCGCCGGCGGCACCGGCCTCGGCACCGCCCAGGTCGCCAAGGACTCGGCCGGCAAGGTCTCGGTCATCTGGGTCGACCAGGACGGCTGCACCAGCGCCGCGCAGTACTGCGACGTGTTCCTGAGCACCGTGGTCAAGAACATCGAAGAGGCCGTCAAGGAAGCCGTCGTCAAGGGCGCCAAGGGCGAGGCCCTGGCCGCGGCCCCGGGCTACGTCGGCAACCTGGAGAACAACGGCGTCTCGCTCGCCGAGTTCCACAGCTTCGACAGCAAGGTCGACGCCGCGCTGAAGACCGAGCTCGAGACCCTCAAGGCCGACGTCATCTCCGGCAAAGTGAAGGTCGAGTCGGCCAGCGCGCCGAAGTGACCACCGAGTAGGTAACATCCTGGCCGCCGCGCGGCCGCGGGTTCTTCGACCTGCGGCTGAGCGGCGGCTCGCATTCCCCCGTCCACCAGGCTCAGTCACCGAACCTCGGGAGATTCCGCTGAAACTGGAACTGCGCGGCATCACCAAGCGCTTCGGCGACCTGGTGGCCAACGACCACATCGACATCACGGTCGAGCCGGGCGAGGTTCACGCCCTGCTCGGCGAGAACGGCGCCGGCAAGTCGACGCTGATGAACCAGCTGTACGGCCTGCTCCAGCCGGACGAGGGCCAGATCGTCGTCAACGGCGAACCGGTCGTCTTCAAGAGTCCCCGGGACGCCATCGCGGCGGGGATCGGCATGGTGCACCAGCACTTCATGCTGGTGCCGGTCTTCACCGTGGCGGAGAACATCGCGCTCGGCGCCGAGGAGGTGCGCGGCGGCCCGCTCGGCTGGCTGGACCGCCGCCGGTCCCGCCGGGACGTGATCGACACCTCGGCGAAGTACGGCCTGCCCGTCGACCCGGACGCCCTGGTCGAGGACCTGCCGGTCGGCGCCCAGCAGCGGGTCGAGATCGTCAAGGCCCTGACCCGCGAGGTCGACCTGCTGATCCTGGACGAGCCGACGGCCGTCCTGACCCCGCAGGAGACCGAGGAACTGCTCACCGTCATGCGGTCGCTGACCGAGATGGGCAAGTCGATCGTCTTCATCACCCACAAGCTCAAAGAGGTCCGGGCGATCGCCGACCGGATCACCGTGGTCCGCCGCGGCCGGATCGTCGGCACCGCCAGCCCGGACACCAGCGAGGACGAGCTGGCCGCCCTGATGGTCGGCCGCGCGGTGAGCCTCGACGTGCAGAAGACCCCGGCCGAGCCGGGTGATCCGATCCTGAAGATCGACGGTCTGGTGGTCGACGACGACCGCGGTATCCGCGCGGTGGACGGCGTCGACCTGGAGATCCGGGCCGGCGAGGTGCTCGGCATCGCCGGTGTCCAGGGCAACGGCCAGACCGAACTGGTCGAGGCGGTGATGGGCCTGCGCGCGGCCCGGGCCGGCGCGGTCCGCCTGGACGGCACCGACCTGGTCGGACTGAGCACCAAGAGGATCCTCGGTTCCGGAGTCGGCTACGTCCCCGAGGACCGCAGCCACGACGGTGTGGTCAAGGAGTTCTCGGTCGCCGAGAACCTGATCCTGGACATGTACGACCGCGCCCCCTTCGGCAACGCGATCCGCATCGACGGCAGCAAGGTCGGCGGCAACGCCACCGAACGGATCGAGCAGTTCGACATCCGGTGCCAGTCGCCGGACACCCCGGTCGGCACGCTCTCCGGCGGCAACCAGCAGAAGGTCGTGGTGGCCCGGGAGATGTCCCGCCCGCTGCGCCTGTTCATCGCGTCGCAGCCCACCCGTGGGGTGGACGTCGGCTCGATCGAGTTCATCCACAGCCGGATCATTCACGAGCGGGACCAGGGCACCGCGGTGCTGGTGGTCTCCAGCGAGCTGGACGAGGTGGTCGGCCTCGCGGACCGGATCGCGGTCATGTACCGCGGCCGGGTCCTGGCCGTCGTCTCGCCGGACACGCCACGCGAGGAGATCGGTCTGCTGATGGCCGGCATCACCGGCGAGAAGGCCGGCGCCACCGGTGAGGAACCCGGCGAGAAGGCCGTCGCGAAGGCCGAGGGGGAGAAGTGACCGCCGAGACCACCACCGAGGCTCCGAAGAAGCCGGAGCCCGCCGGTGACGACTCGTTCATGAACGTGTTCGTCCGCAATCTCTGGTCGGCGAACAACGTTCTGCTCACCGCGCTGTCGATCGTCCTGGCGGTGGTGATCGGCGCAGTCCTGATCGTCGTCTCGGACGCCGACGTGCTGTCCAAGTTCGCCTACTTCACGGCCCGGCCGAGCGATGCCCTGGGTTCCAGCTGGGAGCTGATCAGCGCGGCCTACGCCGACCTGCTGATGGGCGCGTTCGGCGACCCGGCGGTGTTCCAGGCCTGGTTCGCCGGGACGGCCACCTGGCAGCAGGCGTTTGCCCCGCTCTCCGAGACCCTGACGTACGCCGCCCCGCTGGTCTTCACCGGTCTCTCGGTGGCGCTGGCCTTCCGTGGCGGCCTGTTCAACATCGGCGCCCAGGGCCAGGCGGTGCTCGGCTGCATCGTGGCCGGTGTCGCGGGCTTCTCGTTCGGCCTGCCGATCGTGCTCAACCTGGCGGTCGCGCTGGTCGCCGGAGTCGTCGGCGGTGCGCTGTGGGGCTTCATCCCCGGCCTGCTGAAGGCGCGCACCGGAGCGCACGAGGTGATCACCACGATCATGCTCAACTACACCTCGGCGCTGTTCCTGTCCTGGCTGGTCATCCAGAAGGGCATCCAGGCGGAGGGCCGCAGCGACGCGATCAGCAAGACGGTCGCCGAGTCGGCGCAGCTCCCGTCACCCGGCGGTGTGCTGCGGGTGCACCTCGGCATCATCATCGCGGTGTTCGTGACGGCCGGGGTGGCCTGGCTGCTGAAGCGGTCCGCCTTCGGCTTCGAGATCCGCGCGGTGGGCGCCAACCCGCACGCCGCGAAGACCGCCGGCATCAGCGTCGCCCGGACGTACGTGCTGTTGATGGCCGTCGCCGGTGGCCTGGCCGGCCTCGGTGGCGCCACCCAGGTGCTGGGCACCGCGCACGCGCTGACCCCGGCGGTGGCCGGCAACATCGGCTTCGACGGTCTGCTGGTCGCCCTGCTCGGCCGCAACCGGCCGTGGGGCACCTTCTTCGCCGCGCTGCTGTTCGGCGCGCTGCGGGCCGGCGGCAACCGGATCCAGTCCTTCGCCGGCATCTCGCTGGAGCTGGTCACCGTGCTGCAGGCGCTCATCGTCATCTTCATCGCCGCCCCCGCACTGGTGAAGGCGATCTTCCGTCTGCGTGCCGCCCGGTCCACCGGTCTCGGCGCCTCTCCGGCGAAGGGCTGAGGACATGTCGACAGCGACTGTGGAGGACCTGACCGAGGTCGCCGCGCCGGAACCGTTCTGGTCCCGGTCCCGCAAGCTCGGTACGGCCCTGATCCTGCTCGGGGTGGTGGCCGCCGGTGTGTTCGGTTCGCTGGCACCCAGTGAGGACGCCCGGTTCACGCTGAGCGAGAACGCCGAGGGTGCCGCGCTCGCCATCAACGGCCAGTTCGGGGCGGTGCTCTTCGGGGTGCTGACCGTGATCGCCGGTGGGGTGATGGTCGCCGGTCTGCTCAAGCGGCGGGCCAACCTGCTGCTGGTGCTCGGCATCCTGACCTTCGTGCTCTCGTTCCTGTGCTGGCAGGTGGCGGGTCACTTCATGCCGCTGGTGGACACCACCGAGGGCACCCTGTTGCTGGCGCTCCCGTTGATCCTCGGCGCGCTCGCCGGTGTCCTCGGCGAACGTTCCGGTGTGGTGAACGTGGCGATCGAGGGCCAGTTCCTGATGGGTGCCTTCGCCGGTGCCCTGGTCGGCACGATGGCCGGCAGCGTCTGGGCCGGTCTGATCAGCGCCGCGGTCGGTGGGGTGCTGATCGCCGGGATCCTGGCCGTGCTGTCGATCCGCTACCTGGTCGACCAGACGGTGGTCGGCATGGTGCTGAACCTGTTCGCGCTCGGCATCACCGGCTTCCTCTACGAGCGGTTGATGCAGCCCGACTCGCAGGCCTACAACCAGCCGCCGCAGATGCCCGAGTGGCGGATCCCCGGACTCGCCGACATCCCGGTCGTCGGCCCGGTGCTGTTCGAGGCGAACCTGCTGGTCTGGCTCGCCCTCGGCCTGGTGCTGGTGATCCATTTCGGGCTCACCCGGACCCGGTGGGGCCTGCGGACCCGCGCGGTCGGTGAGCACCCGACCGCCGCTGACACGGTGGGTATCCGGGTGCGTGGCCTGCGCTACCTGAACGTGCTGCTCGGCGGCGTGGTGGCCGGTATCGGTGGCGCTTACTTCACGCTGGTGGCGACGGGTAGCTTCACCAAGAACATGACAGCGGGGGCCGGCTTCATCGCGCTGGCCGCGCTGATCTTCGGCCGGTTCACCCCGTTCGGGGCGTTCGGGGCGGCGCTGTTCTTCGGGTTCGCCCAGAAGCTGGCGTTCTTCCTGAGCGCGATCGAGAGTCCGCTGCCCAGTCAGTTCCTGAACATGCTGCCCTACCTGGCGACGCTGGTCGCCGTGGCGGGGCTGGTCGGCCGAGTGCGTGGGCCGGCTGCGTCGGGTCAGCCGTACATCAAGAGTTGATCTTTCGGTAAAAAACCGGGACAGGGCGGAGACCTCGGGTTTCCGCCCTGTTTCGGTTTTCCGGGAGCCGGTGCCGCGGTGAAACCGCCTGGTCGGATACGGCAGAATCGGCGTCATGGAGATCGACTGGGCATCGTTGCGGGCGGCCGCCATCGAGACGATGCGGCTGGCGTACACCCCGATATCGGATTTCCCGGTCGGTGTGGCCGGACTGGTCGACGACGGCCGGGTGATCGTCGGCTGCAACGTGGAGAACGCGTCCATCGGGATGACACTGTGTGCCGAGTGCGGCCTGATCAGCGCACTGTACGCAAGCGGCGGCGGGCGGCTGGTGGCGATCTCCTGCGTGGACGCGGCGGGTGCCCCGCTGATGCCGTGCGGCCGCTGCCGTCAGCTGCTCTGGGAGCACGGCGGCCCGGACCTGCTGGTCGAGGCGCAGCCCCGGCCGCTGCGGATGTCCGAGCTGCTGCCGCACGCGTTCGGCTACCCGGACATGGACCGGGTCACCGGCCGGGTCGGCGGCTCCGCCGACGTGCCGCCGGAACTGGCCAAGTGGCGCGGCCGTGGGACGGTCTTCGTCCACCCCGACATCTCCGGCGGGGAGACCATCTGGACCGGCTATTGGGAGCGGTCCTCCGGAGAGCCGGGCAGTGCCGAGGAGAAGGGCATCCTGGAGGAGGGGCCGAACCTGGCGAACACCGCAGCCGCGGTGGCCTGGGGACTGGTCCGGACGCCGCGGATCGTGGTGGTGGACGCCGAGGGCAATCTGTCCTGGGCAGGCGAGGGTGAAGCCCCCGAGGGCATCCCGCAGCGTTGGGAAGAAGGAAAATCGTGAGTGCTTTCGCCGCCGTGGACGTGATCCGCGCCAAGCGGGACGGACAGGTGCTGTCCGACGCCCAGATCGACTGGGTGGTCGACGCCTACACCAAGGGGATCGTCGCCGACGAGCAGATGTCGGCGCTGGCCATGGCGATCCTGCTGCGGGGCATGACGCCCGCCGAGATCGCCCGCTGGACGGCCGCGATGATCGCCAGTGGGGAGCGGCTGGACCTCTCCTCGGTGTCCCGGCCGACCGCCGACAAACACTCCACCGGCGGGGTGGGCGACAAGATCACCCTGCCGCTGACCCCGCTGGTCGCCGCGTGCGGAGTGGCGGTGCCGCAGCTCTCCGGCCGGGGCCTGGGCCACACCGGCGGCACCCTGGACAAGCTGGAGTCGATCGCGGGCTGGCAGGCGCAGATCTCCAACGACCAGTTCAAGAACCAGCTCCAGGAGATCGGCGCGGTGATCTGCGCGGCCGGCGAAGGTCTGGCCCCGGCCGACCGCAAGCTGTACGCGCTGCGTGACGTCACCGGCACCGTCGAGGCGATCCCGCTGATCGCCAGCTCGATCATGAGCAAGAAGATCGCCGAGGGCACCGGCGCGCTGGTGCTGGACGTGAAGGTCGGCACCGGCGCCTTCATGAAGGACCTCGCCACCGCGCAGGAGCTGGCCCGGACCATGGTCCAGCTCGGTAAGGACAGCGGGGTCACCACGGTCGCCCTGCTGACCGACATGAGCACCCCGCTCGGTCTCGCGGTCGGCAACGCCAACGAGGTGGCCGAGTCGGTCGAGGTCCTTGCAGGCGGTGGACCGTCCGATGTGGTGGAACTCACGCTGGCTCTGGCCCGGGAGATGCTGGCCGCCGCCGGAGTCGACGCCGACCCGGAGAAGGTGCTGGCCGGCGGGCAGGCGATGGATACCTGGCGGGCGATGATCCGGGCCCAGGGCGGGGACCCGGACGCGCCACTGCCGACGGCTGCCCACACCGAGGTGCTCCGGGCGACCGAGGACGGCGTGGTGGCCTCGGTCGACGCGTACGGCATCGGCATCGCCGCCTGGCGTCTCGGCGCCGGCCGCGCCCGCAAGGAGGACCCGGTCAGCTTCGGCGCCGGTGTGCAGCTCAAGGTCCGCCCGGGTGACCGGGTGAAGGCCGGTGACGTGCTGCTCGAGCTGCGCGCCGACGACGAGTCCCGGATCCCGGTGGCGCGCGCCGACGCGGCCGGTGCGATAGCCCTCGGTGCGGAGGCGACCGCCCCTGTCCCGCTGTTGCTCGACCGCATAGCCTGAACCGCCATGAACAAGGCCGCCCCCGACCCCCGTGCGGTCCGCGAGGCAAGTCTCGATGAACTGGCCCGGCTCGGCCTGCCCCTGCCCCCGCTGGCGTTTCCGCTGGTCTGGGAGCAGGGCGACACGGTCGAGCTGCGGCCGGTCGCCGAGCTGGAAGCCCGGGCCGCGATCCTGCACGTCGTCGTCGCCAGGTGTTTCGGCATGCCCACCGAGGCGGCGATGAGCTGGCTGCTCGGCTCCCACCTGGTCGAACTCGTCACTCCGCCGGAGTGGCAGTTCGTGATCGGGGCGAAAGGCGACCACCGCTCCTTCGTGCTGCACCACGATGCCGTCTTCGCGCTGGCGTGGTTGCTCGGCCTGAGCCGGCATCTGGACCCGACGGTTCCGCCGGACGACCGGATGATGGCCCAGATGCCGGACCTGCCGTCCGGGGAGACCTTCACCAGCTGGCGGTCCCGGTCGCTGATGGCGATCCGGGACCCGGCCGAGGCGGCGGTGCTGCTCGATCTCTACTACTGCCTGGACTGGGCCTTCCAGGAGGCGGAGCAGAGCGGACGGTCGCTACCCGGCGAGGTGGACGGCAACGCCATCGGGCAGCGCCGGTGGGCTCTGGAGTGGGCTGTCGTCTTCACCGGGCCATACCACGAGGCACCCCCGGAGTGGGAAGAGGTCGACCTGTCCGTCTAGGCAGGCGTCAGTCCATCTAGGACCCGGAGCGGTGGTACGGGTACCCGTACCACCGTGGTCGGCCCTCAGATCGGCCGGTAGGCCGTCACGTCCACCGCCGCGGTCACCGTCACGTCCCCGGTGGGCATCCCGTCCACCGGCACGTGCCGGGCACTCGGCGTCATCCCGATCAGGGTGCGCGCCTCGGCCGCGTTCAACCGCAGCTCCCGGCGGTGCCCGGTGATCGACACCGGGGCGAAGTGCGCACCGAGACTCTCACTGACCCGGGCCGCCTTGTCCGGGTCGACCTGGATCAACCCGTGTGCGGTGATCAGTTCGGTCAGGTGGTCGGCGGCCGGCGTGACCACCAGCAGAACCCCGTCCGGCCGCAGGATCCGGCGGAACTCGGGCCCGTTGCGCGGCGCGAAGACGTTCAGGACCACTGCTGCTGCCGCGTCGGTGACCGGAAGTGGCCGCCACAGGTCGGCCAGTACCGCAGCGGCCCGCGGATGAGCCCGGGCGGCCCGGCGCAGCGCCGGCTTGGAGACGTCGAGTCCGAGACCGATCGCGTCCGGGGAACCGTCCAGCACTCCGGCCAGATAGTCGCCGGTCCCGGTTCCGGCATCCACCACCAGGCCGTCGGTGCGGTGTTCGGCGAGTGCCGCGGCGATGAACCGGTAGTGCCCGGCAGTCAGGAAGGCGGCCCGGTCGGCGACCATCTCGGCACTGTCCCCGGTGTGCGGCAGCCGTCCGGCGCTGAGGTCGGCGTAACCCTGCCTGGCCATGTCGAAGCTGTGCCGCCGCGGGCACCGCAGTGTCCGCTCCTGCCTGCTCAGCGTGTCGTGGCACACGGGACACCGCAGAAATGCAACTACCGAGTCGAACATCGAGCGCTTCCCTCTAGGCTCTTGTGATGGTTGGCATCGCACACTCCGACATCATCAAGGCCCCGAAGGTTCTGCTGCACGATCACCTGGACGGCGGTCTTCGGCCGGCCACCATCGTCGAGCTGGCCGAGGCGGTCGGTCACGAACTGCCCTCCACTGATCCGGAACGGCTCGGCGACTGGTTCGTCGCGGCCGCCGACTCCGGCTCGCTGGAACGGTACCTGGAGACGTTCGCCCACACCGTGGCGGTCATGCAGACCGTCAACGGCCTGTACCGGGTCGCCAAGGAGTGCGCCCTCGACCTGGCCGCCGACGGTGTGGTCTACGCCGAGGTCCGGTACGCCCCGGAGCAGCACCTGGAGCGCGGTCTCACCCTGGATCAGGTGGTCGAGGCGGTGCACGCCGGGTTCCAGGAGGGCAGCGCCGAAGCCGCCGCGAAGGGCACCCCGATCCGGATCGGCACCCTGCTGACCGCGATGCGGCATGCCGCCCGGTCCCAGGAGATCGCCGAGCTGGCGGTCCGGTTCCGGGACAGTGGGGTGGTCGGTTTCGACATCGCCGGGGCCGAGGCCGGGTTCCCGCCCACCCGTCACCTGGACGCCTTCGAGTACCTGCAGCGGGAGAACTTCCACTTCACCATCCACGCCGGCGAGGCCTTCGGGCTGCCGTCGATCTGGCAGGCGATCCAGTGGTGCGGCGCGGACCGGCTCGGTCACGGTGTGCGGCTGATCGACGACATCACGGTCACCGCGAACACGCCGAGCGCCCCGACCGCCACCGGTGGCACCCACGCGGCCCCGCCGGTGCTGGGCCGGCTCGCGGCGTATGTGCGGGACAAGCGGATCCCGCTGGAGCTCTGCCCGTCCTCCAACGTGCAGACCGGTGCCGCCGCGTCGATCTCCGAGCACCCGATCAAGCTGCTGCACGATCTGCGGTTCCGGGTCACGGTCAACACCGACAACCGGTTGATGAGCGGTACGTCGATGTCGCGCGAGATGACGCTGCTGACCGAGTCGTTCGGCTGGGGGTGGGCGGAATTGCAATGGTTGACCATCAATGCGATGAAATCGGCCTTCATCCCGTACGACGAACGTCTCGTTCTGATCAACGAAGTCATCAAGCCGGCGTACGCCAAATTGCTGACCTGAAGTCCGGCATGTCGTTATATGTCGGTATTTGAGGGAACGTACGTCAAAAGAAATCGACTGTCAGTCTCTGGTCCCCCGCCGTTCGGCTAGACTGCCGCCTGCAGAATCGGCATACTCTGGCGTCGCGCCTTGCCGATCGCGGGGAACCGAGTCATCGTGACTTCTATCGCGATCGACTACGATCGGGACCCGGTCGGCCTGCATCCACCCCCCAACGCTGCGCCGACCTACGAAGTGACCTTGAGATATGTGCAGCTCCACAGGTAGTGATATTGAGACCGGCGATGTCCAACTACGAGGTTGCAACATCGCGTCACACAACCGGTCCGTGTCCGCCTGCTCTTTCTCTTTGACACTTGTCGTGATGGAATCTCGGGGGCCCGACGTCGGCGAGTCGGCCGTGTGCGGTGTCCGGTGAGCCGAAAACCGGGCCCGAATCAGGAGGACGGTGACGTGAGCAAGCGCCCCAGTAGCGCGAACGGCGTCATGTCGCGTCTGCGCCGACCCGCGGGTCGGCTGCGAGACCTACCGATCTGGTCAAAGCTAGGCCTGATCATGTTGGTACCGACGGTGGCTACGATCGTTGTCGGTGTCAACGGGCTTATCGACCACATCGATGAAGCCAGTAACGCGGAGCGTGCACGCACCCTCTCGGTGCTCTCCGAAGCCTCCGGTGGTCTGGTCGATCACCTACAGGCCGAGCGCACCTTCGGCGTCATGATCACGAAGGTGCCGGAGGACCAGAGGAAATCCGCCACCTTCAATACTGCCGTCGACCGCTACAGCAAGGAACACGCCGAGGTCGATGCGGCCAAGGCACCCTACGTTCTGCAGAAGGCCGCC